>JANOET010000338.1:0-6296 GCA_031413415.1 Acidimicrobiaceae bacterium | reverse complement strand
CCGGACCTGCGCACTGTGTGACGTCCCGTTCGAACACACCCAAGCACACCACGTCTCGTGGTACGGGCTCCAGCACGGCAACACGGACATCGACAATCTTCTGCCGCTGTGCAGCCGTCACCACCATCTGGTGCACGAAGGCGGCTGGCAGTTGCACCTCGCACCCGACCGCACCCTCACCGTCATCCGACCAGGCGGGCACATCACCACCACCGGACCACCCACCATCCGCGCCGCCTGAGCGGCCCGATGCCCCGGTTGGGACGGTTCGGGCCCCGTCACCAGGAACTTAGAGCGCGCGGAGGGTCAGTCGTCGGCGAACTGGGTGAGCTGCTTCAGCTTCGGGTTGTTGCTGAAGACCTCGATGGGCGGCGTCGGGTCGAGCCGCATTGCGCGTTGCAGGATGCGCACCTGCGTGTGCTGGTTGTACTCGGCCAACGTGATGGCCCAGCCGTCGCGACCGGCCCGGGCGGTGCGGCCGCTGCGGTGCAGGTAGTCCTTCACATCGCCGGCCGGCTCGTAGTGGATGACCGAGCCGATGTCGTCGATGTCGATGCCACGAGCCGCGACGTCGGTGGCGACGAGGACGCTCAACTCGCCGTCGGTGAAACGCTTCAGGGCCCGCTCACGAGCCGCCTGGGCGAGGTCGCCGTGGATGGCTGCGGCGCGCACACCGAGCTCCTGCAGGTTCCGCTCCACGCGGTCACACAGGCGTTTCGTCTGACAGAACACGATGGTCTTGTCCATCGACGACGCGATGGTGGCGACCACGCGGTCCTTGTCCATGTGGTGCACAGCGAGCCACAGGTGGTGCATGGTCCCGACCGTGTCGGTGGCCGCGTCGATGGCCACCTCCTCCGGATCCTTCATGTAGCGGGCCACGAGGTGGCCGACGTCGCCGTCGAGCGTTGCGCTGAACAGCATCGTCTGATGGTCGGCGGTGATCTTGCGCATGATCCACTCGACCTGCGGGGTGAAACCGTCGTCGGCCATGCGATCGGCCTCGTCGAGCACGAGGATCTCGACGTGATCGAGCTGCAGTTCGTCCTCCTTGAGGAGGTCGATCAGTCGAAGGGGCGTGGCGACCACGAGGTCGACACCCGCATCGAGCGCGTCGATCTGCTGCTGTCGCGACGCACCGCCGTACACGGCCAGCACGGTGCGGCCGCAGGCGATGGCGACGGGCGACAGCACCTCGGCCACCTGCAACGCCAGCTCACGCGTGGGCACGAGCACCAACGCAGCCGGGCGGCGGGGCTCGCCCTCCTTCGTGAGGCGGGCCAGCAGCGGCACACCGAACGCGAGCGTCTTGCCCGAACCGGTTTTGGCTCGCCCGCACACATCGCGGCCCGTCAGTGCAACCGGGATGGCGAGCGTCTGGATGGCGAATGGCGTGGTGAAGCCGGCGGCAGCCAGGCCCATGTCGATTTCCCGAGGAACGCCCAGCTCGACGAAGCCGGTCGGGACGTAGTCGTCGGGGTTCAGTGCAAGGGCGGGGGGCGGCGGGGGCGTGCGGTGCTCGGCGGGCCTCGACGAACGCTGCCGGGGGCCGCGGCCACGCGGCGGGCGAGAGTGATCAGACATGTCGCGCCCCAGCGTACCGCCGGTCCCCTGGTGAATCCGCGAAGTGGAATCGGCAATGATGACGCCATGAAGGTCGCCCTCACCGTCAACGACTTCCTCCGCCGAGCCGAGGAGATCTATCCGCACCGCGTCGCCGTGATCGACGAGCCGCAGCAACCCGCCGAGAGCTGGGGATCGTTCACGTACGCCGACATGGCGCACCGTGCACGTGCCTGGGCCGCCTGGCTGGACCGCAAGGGCATCGCGCCGGGCGAACGGGTCGCCGTCGTCAGCCACAACTCCGCTCGTCTGCTCACGGCGCTGTTCGGTGTGAGCGGCTCGGGCCGGGTGCTCGTACCCATCAACTTCCGGCTCGTCGCCGAAGAGGTGAAGTACATCGTGGCGCACAGCGGCGCTCGGGCCCTCTTCGTCGATCCGGAACTCGAGGACGCCATGGCCGACGTCGAGTGCGAGCACAAACTGATCATCGGCAACGACACCGACCCGGGGCTCGAACACCTTCCGCCGAAGCCCTGGGTGTACGACGAGGACGCCACGGCCACCATCAACTACACCAGCGGCACCACCGCTCGCCCGAAGGGGGTGCAGCTCACCCACCGCAACATCTGGCTCAACGCCACCACCTTCGGCTGGCAGCTCGGCATCGACGATCGCGACGTCTACCTCCACACCCTCCCGCAGTTCCACTGCAACGGGTGGGGCGTGCTCTACGCCGTCACCGGCATGGGCGCGCAGCACATCATCCTGCGCAAGGTCGACGGTGCCGAAATCCTCCGCCGGGTCGACGAGCACGGCGTCACGGTGATGTGCGCCGCACCTGCGGTTGCCAGCGCAGTCCTCGACGCCGCCGCGACGTGGGACGGGCCCATCCCCGGCCGGGATCGCGTGCGCATCGTGTGCGCCGGCGCCCCGCCACCCACGAAGACGATCGAGCGCATCGAGACCGAGCTGGGCTGGGAATTCATTCAGATCTACGGCCTCACGGAGACGACGCCGCTGCTCACCATGAACCGCACCCGCGCCGAGTACGACCACCTCTCGGCGGCCGATCGAGCCGTGAAGCTCAGCCGAGCTGGTGCTCCGGCCATCGGTGTGCAGATGCGGATCAGCCCCGATGGCGAGATTCTCGCCCGCGGCAACCACGTGATGGCCGGCTACTGGGAACAGCCCGAGGCCACGGCCGACGCCATCCGCGCCTCCCGCGACGACCAGGGTGGCCCCGAGTGGTTCCACACCGGCGACGGCGGCATCATCGACGACGAGTGGTACCTGACCATCAGCGATCGCAAGAAGGACGTCATCATCTCCGGCGGTGAGAACGTCAGCTCGATCGAGGTCGAGGATGCCGTGTTCAGCCACCCCGAGATCGCCGAAGTGGCCGTCATCGGCGTACCCGACGAGAAGTGGGGTGAACTGGTCCTCGCCCTCGTGGTCGCCACGCCGGGTTCGGCGATCACCGAAGCGGAGGTCATCGCCTACACGAAGACCAAGCTGGCCGGGTACAAGTGTCCCAAGCGAGTGGAGTTCCGCGAAGCGCTGGCCCGCACTGCCACGGGCAAGCTGCAGAAGTTCAAGCTGCGCGAGCCCTATTGGGAGGGCCACGCCCGCCAGGTGAACTGACCCGCGGCGGACACCGATCGTCGGCTCAGGGCTCGAGTGGCGCGGTGACCTGGCGGTAGAACTCGCTGTCGACACGCAGGCGTGCAGGCGTGTCGAACGCCACCAGCCGACCGTGCTGCACCACCATCAGTCGATCGCAGATGTCGAGCGTGCTCATGCGGTGGGCGATGATCACCACGGTCATCCGCCCGCCCAGGCCGGCGAGCGTCTGTCGAACCAGCGACTCGGATCGACCGTCGAGCGCACTCGTCGGCTCGTCCAGCACCAGCACCTGCGGATTCTCCACCAGTGCACGGGCAATGCACACGCGCTGTTGTTGACCGCCGCTGAGGTTGCCCCCACCCTCTCCCACCTGTCGGGCGTAGCCGTCGGGCATCGCCACGACGTCGTCGTGCAGATGGGCGAGACGAGCAGCTCGCTCGACGTCGGCGTCGCTCACCCCATCGCGCAGGAAGCGAATGTTGTCGGCGATCGTGCCACGCACCAGGCGCGGCTGCTGGGGAACGAACGTGACACGACGCACCCAGTCGGCTCGACGGAACGACGACACCGCCCGACCGTCGACCAACACCTCGCCCGACGTCGGAGTGCGGAGGCCGAGCAGCAACTGCACGAGCGTGGTCTTGCCACTGCCGGACGGGCCGATGATGCCGACCACCTCGCCTGGGCGGATGATGGCATCGACACCCGACAGGACCGGTTCGCCGGGCACGTACTCGAACGACACCGCGCGGAACTGGAGCTCGCCGACCAGATCGAGCGGCGCACCGTCGGCGACGACCCGTGCCTCCTGGTAGCTGCCGATCTGTTGCTCGAGTTCGTCGACGTAGGGCCCGGCGGTGGTGACGACCGCCCACGACACCTGCAACTGCTGGCCGTAGCTCAACGACCGCAGCATGACGAGCATGACCGCGCCGAGCGAGCCGATGTCCGCTGTGTCGCTCCACGAGGCCAGGGCCAACGCACCCACGAGCGCCAGGAACGCGAGGGTGGTGTACAGGTGCGGCACCAGGCCACGCAGGGCGGCGAGCGCACGGTTGCGGTCGCTGCCCTCGACGACCAGCGCCTGCACCCTGGCCTCCATCTGGTCCTGGACGCCGAACACCTGCACCTCGAGGCCGAGGTTGGCCATCTCGCCGAGGCCCGTTGCGAAGGCCATCCCCGTGTCGGCCGTCTCGGTCGAGCGACGGCGCAGACGGGCGCGGACGGGGCGCAGTGCCAGACCCAGCAGCCCCACCGCAGCGATGACCACGATCGCCCCGATCGGGCTGACTGCGATCGCGAGCGCCAGCATCGCGAGCAGACCGAACACCGAGGTCAGTGCGCCGGTGAAGCCGCCGACGAACTGAGCACCCGATGCGGCGTACGCAGTCATCAGCTCCTGCAGTCGGCCGACGCGGTCGGCCTGCTGGCGCGACCACGAAGCGTGCAGGAAGGCTGCTGCGAGCCGCGAGCGCAGGTCGGCCGCGATGTGCACACTCATGTCGGCCGCGAGACGGTTGGCGAACCAGGCCAGCGCGAACCTCACCACGACGAGCCCGACCGCGACCCACAGACCCGCAGTGACGGTGGTGGATCGCCCGAGGATCAGTTCGGCCCGATCGTCGCCATCGGTGACCGCAAGGGCGAGCCGGGTGACCACGACCAGGAAACCGGCCTCGGCGAGTCCGCCGAGCGTCGACGCGGCCGCCATCGAGACGGTGGCCAGGCGGTGGCCCTTCATATCGGCTGGGGCGATGAGCGAACGGACGTCCATGGAGAGCGCAAAGGTAGCCGCGACCCGACAGATGGACCGCGGCGATGGCTGATGGACCAGTCGGTCAGCCTGACTCGTGCATCAGTCGGACTATCAGTTGCGTCAGTTCGTAGCAATGACGCCGACTGCCTGGTTATGGTCCCTCCGCTCACCTCCCATCAGCGTCGAAAGGGACGGCAATGAACCACACCACGAAAAGCTTCCCGGTCGACTCACAGTCGGGCCGTAAGGGCATTGCGTACGACTGGCACAGCCTCTACGCCGCAGCCGAAGCCGCCACGCTCGACCGCCAGCTCGCCGCGCTCTCCCCGGCCCACGCCGAATGAGCCGGGCACCCGAACGGGTGCTCGTCCTGGGTTGTGGGTCGGTCGCTCAGGCCGTCGTCCCGCTGCTGCTTCGTGATCTCGGCATCGAGCCGTCGCGCCTCACGGTCGTCGACATGGTCGACAACCGGGCGCGCATCGCCGACGCGATCTCCCAGGGCATCGCGTACGAACAGGACCGGCTGACCCCCGAGAACCTCGACGAGTTCCTCTCGGCACGCGTGAGCGACGGCGACCTGCTGCTCGATCTCGCCTGGAACATCGACAACCCGACGATCCTGCAATGGTGCCGCGACCACGGTGTTCGGTACCTCAACACCAGCGTCGAGCTGTGGGACCCCTACGACCACCTCGAGGACACGCCACCGCTCGAGCGCACGCTGTACGTGCGCCACATGAGCCTGCGGCGCATGATCGCCAACTGGCCACACAACAATGGCGCCACCGCGGTACTCGAGCACGGCGCGAACCCGGGCCTGGTCAGCCATTGGGTGAAGCAGGCACTGGGCGAGGTGGCCGAGGCGATGTTGCACGACGGCAAGGCCGGCGAGCACGCCGCTGCCATCGAGGCCGCGCTCGCCGACCGGGCGTACCACCACCTGGCCATGCTCACGGGCACCAAGGTCGTGCACATCGCCGAGCGCGACACGCAGATCACGAACGTGCCCAAGCGAACCAACGAGTTCGTCAACACCTGGTCGGTCGACGGCTTCTACGAGGAGGGCGTCGCCCCCGCCGAGTTGGGTTGGGGTACGCACGAGAAGCGCCTCCCAGCCAACGCCTACGTGCACACCGGAGAAGGTCCCTGCAACCAGATCTGCATCGCTCGCCCCGGCATGGAGACCTGGGTTCGCAGCTGGGTGCCCAGCGGCGAGACCCGCGGCATGGTGGTGCGCCACGGCGAAGCGTTCACGATGTGCGAGCACCTCACCGTCGACGACCCGCTCACCGGCGCAGCCGTGTACCGCCCGACGGTGCACTACGCCTACCACCCGTCCGACGCAGCCATCAAC
>JANOET010000337.1:0-4493 GCA_031413415.1 Acidimicrobiaceae bacterium | reverse complement strand
GAGCAGGCTGCTGACGCCCATCACCAGGGTGACGATCGCGAAGTCGCCCGCCATGATGCGGCCACGGATCGCGTCGGGCGCACTGACCTGCAGGCCGTACGTACTGAGCGTCCATTGCGCGCCGCCACCGAGGTGGGCGATGGCGATGGCGATGAGCGAGAGGTAGATCACCGGCGCCCACGCTCCCATGACGTAGAACGCGCTGAACAGAAGGCCTGCGAAGCCGCACAGGCGCAACACCCGCGACAGACGCCCGCGCACCATTCGCGACGCGATCAGCGGGCCGAGCCCGGTCCCCAGGCCGCGCGCAGCGAGGAGCATGCCCGTGCCACCGTCGCCCCACCCGAACACCTCGGTCGCCAGGACCGGCAGCTGGCTCACCGTGCCGGCACCGATGGCGAACGTCGCCTTGCTCGCGAGCATCGCGAGGACGGTGCTGTCGGTGCGCGCGTAGCGCGCCGCCTCCTTCATGTCGGCGACCACCCGCATCTTCGGCCGGTGGGCGTGCTGCGGCTCCTGCAGCGGTCGGCGGATGAGGGCGAAGAGCGCCATCGCGATCAGGAACGACGCTGCGTCGGCGATGAACGCCGCCTGGCGGCCGAATGCTTCGCTGAACACTCCGCCGATGGCCGCGCCGAGCGCGAGCATCACGCCCCACGTGCTGCCGAACAGCGCGTTGGCCTGACGCAGCTCGTCGGGCGTGCGAGCCAGGTTGGGAACGCCGGCGTCGATGGCCGGCTTCACGAACGCCGCCAGGCCGCTGACCATGCCCTGGAACACGAACAGCGGCCACACCCGATCAGGTGTCGCCGTGAGCAGCCCGAGCGCGGCGACGGCCTGCGCGCCCGACACGATGAGCAGAAGGCGCCGTCGGTCGTAGCGGTCGACGATCGGCCCGGCGATCGGCGACACCAGGAAGGCCGGGAGTGTGAACGACACATAGGCCAGCGACACGAGGAACGCGCTTCCCGTGGCCTCCTTGATCATCCCCGCCAGCGCGACGAACGTGAACCAGTCGCCCATGAACGACACCACCTGGGCGAGGAACATCGCCCGCAGATCGCGGTTCGTCCGCAGCAACTGCCACATGTCAGCGCGTGGCGTGGGCGTGCAGCAGGTGGGCCAGGCAGGCGGTGATGCGGCGCGCGGTCGGCAGCTGGATGTACTCGTTCGGTCCGTGCGCGTTCGAGCCAGGTCCGAGCACGCCGGTGATGACGAACTGGGCGTCGGGGAACTGGCGGCCGAGCATGCCCATGAACGGGATCGAGCCGCCCTCTCCGAACACGCGGTGCGGCTGACCGAACGTGAGCGTCGAGGCGTTGGCGAGCGCGGTGTCGAGCCATGGCGCGAGTGGGGGAGCGTTCCAGCCTGGGCCGCTGTCGGCGTGCAGGAACTGGACGGTGGCTCCGTAGGGCGGGTCTGCGACGAGACATTCGCGGACCGCCGCGAGCGCGAGGTCGGGGTCGCACGTCGGCGGGATTCGCAGGCTGAGCGTGAACGACGTCTGTGGGCGCAGCACGTTGCCCGCCCGGTCGACCGGGGGCATGCCGTCGACGCCGGTGACGCTGAGCGTGGGCCGCCACGTCTGGGAGAGCAACTGCTCGGCTGCGTCGTCGACCATCGGCTGGGCGCCGTCGACGAACGGGAAGTGATGGCCGATGTGGAACTCGGTCGCAGTCTGACGGGCCTGTTCGACCCGATCGGCGGGGATGTCGACGTGCAACTCGGGTAGGAGCACCCGGCCCGTCGCACTGTCCTCCAGCCGGTCGAGGAGTTGGCGGACGATGCGGAATGACGACGGCACCACGCCGCTGGCCTCGCCCGAGTGCACACCTTCGGTGAGGATGTCGACGCGCAGCACTCCACCGACCAGACCGCGCAGCGACGACGTCACCCACAGGCGCTCGTGGTCGAGGCAGCCGGAGTCGAGGCACAGCACCAGGCTGGGCGAGCCGATGCGGTCGGCGAGGTGCTCCATGTAGGCGGGGAGGTCGGGGCTGCCGCTCTCTTCGCTGGCCTCGATGAGGACCACCAGGCGGGTGTGCGGGGTGCCGGCCAACTGCGCGGCCTCGATGGCCAGCAACGAAGCAAAGGCGGCGTAGCCGTCGTCGGCGCCGCCGCGGCCGTAGAGCCGGTCACCTTCGAGCACCGGTTTCCACGGGCCAAGGTCCTCGCGCCAGCCGGTCATCTCGGGCTGCTTGTCGCAATGGCCGTACAGCAACACCGTGTCGTCGGCGGCGACGGTGAGCCGCTCGGGCAGGAACGCCGGCACCTCGGCGAGGATGACCGGAGTGCGATCGGGCAGTTCGACGACCTCGACGGTCAGCCCGGTGATCGTTCGAGCGGCACACCATGCCCGGATCAGCTCGACGGCGTCGTGGAGGTGGCCGTGCTCGCGCCACTGCGGGTCGTAGGCCTCGGACACGCACGGGATGGCGATGTAGTCCATCAACGTGGGAACGATGTCGTCGTCCCAGACGCGGTCGACGTGGTCGGTGATCGCGTCGGCCGCCGAGTTGGCGCTCATCGCCGCACCGCGGCGATGCGCTCCATCGTCCGTTCCGCCTCGCGCACCATCGCCGCGACGAGTTCGCCGGCCGGGATGAGCGCGTCGATCGCGCCGACACCCTGACCGGCAGGCATGAACTCGCGGGCCACGTCGACGACCGTGCCGTCCTGCGCACCGAGGTGGTTCACCCCGGCGCGGGCGGACTCGATGGCCTGCGCCGGGAACGACTGCAGCAGTTCGGGGTGCTGGTCGTAGTGGTTCGTCCAGTCGTTGCGGACGACTCGGCAGGTCTTGCCGGTGTACGCGCGGCTGATGACCGTGTCGTCCTCGCGCATACCGACCAGCGTCTCCTTGTAGCCCTTCACGGCGCGGGCCTCTGGCGTGGCGATGAAGCGGGTGCCCACCCACACGCCGTCGGCGCCGAGTGCAAGGCTGGCTGCCAGCCCGCGACCGTCGAACAGGCCGCCCGCTGCCACCACCGGCACCTTGTCGCCGACCGCGTCGACCACCTGGGGGATGAGGGCCATGGTGGCGACCGTGCCGGTGTGGCCGCCGCCCTCGGTGCCCTGGGCGACGACGAAGTCGACG
Organism: Acidimicrobiaceae bacterium; assembly: GCA_031413415.1. Classification (GTDB taxonomy): domain Bacteria; phylum Actinomycetota; class Acidimicrobiia; order Acidimicrobiales; family Ilumatobacteraceae; genus UBA668. Next base: position 1,396 of record JANOET010000337.1, on the reverse strand, counting down.
CCGCTGGCGACTGCGCTGACCGCGTGACGGACCTTGCCGCACATGCTGCCGACCAGGATGTTCTTCGAGTGGAGCACGTCGATGACCTCGCGAGGAACACCCAGTCCGGCGACGAAGATGCGCGCCCCGCCCTCGATGACGCTCTGGATGCCGCGCTCGACCTGACCCGGCATCGCCGTGAGCAGGTCGACGCCGAACGGCTTGGCGGTGAGGGCCCGGACGGCAGCCATCTCCTCGGGCAGTTCGTCGGTGCTCATCGTGCTCGCGCCGAGCGTGCCGATGCCGCCGGCCTCGCTGACCGCGGCGACCAGGCGGTGGTAGCTCACGCCGCCCATGCCGGCGAGCATCACCGGGTGTTCGATGTCCAACAGTTCGGTGAGACGGGTGTGCAGCGCCATGACCGCACCGTACTCCCGCCCCTCGCCCCGATCCGAGTGGGTCGCCCCCACCCGAGTGGGTCGGCCCCACCCGAGTGCTCACTCGCACCCGGGATGCGAGTGAGCACTCGGATGCGCCGCCCGACGCGCAAACGCACCATGCGTCGATAGGTTCCGCACTGCTTCCCCCACACCGTTCCTCGACGATGGAGGAAGCTCATGTTCACCGACGACGCCATGGCGGTCTTTCGCCGCCATCACGGCATGGCCACCGCCCGACAGTTGACCGCTGCAGGGATGAGCCGACGAGCCCGCGAGCAGGCCGTCGCCGATGGCCTGCTCGCCGTGCTGTACGAGCGCGTGTTTCACATCACGTCGTCACCGCTGACCCTCGAAGCCAGATGCGCTGCGCTGTGCCTCGCCTACGCCCGAGGATTCGTCACGGGCCCGACGGGAGGAAAACTCGAGAGGGTCCGTCGTGTGCCGAATGAGGCGCGCGTGCACTTCGCCGTCCCGCACGGCCTGCACATCGGGCCGTTTCCTGACGTGAAGCTTCGGCAGACCACCAAGGTCGATGCGTCGCACGTCGTGCTGCGAGCCGACGGAATTCGCGTGGCTGCGCCGGCGAGGCTCGCGTTCGACCTCGCACAGGATCTGTCCGCACAGGACCATCGATCCGTGGTCGAGCAACTGCGCAAGGACGGCAAGGTCTCGGTTGCTTCGCTGGGCCGGATCGGCAAACAACTGGTGCACCCGGCGCGCCCGGGTTCGGCTCGATTCGTCGCGACACTCGAGGCGCTCCTGCCAGGCGGGCCGGCTGAGTCGCATCCGGAGGTGTTGATCGGCGACGGGCTTCAACAGCGCGGGGTGCCCGTCGAGCGGCAGGTCCGACATCTGCAACTGGGCAACGGGAGCCGAATTCGGCTCGATCTCGCGGTTCCTGACGTGCGATGGGCGGTGGAGGTCGATGTGCACCCCGATCACCTGCTGTTGTTCGGTACTGCCAAGGACAAGCAGCG
>JANOET010000336.1:0-26117 GCA_031413415.1 Acidimicrobiaceae bacterium | reverse complement strand
CATCGACCTCGACCCCGTGCTGTGCCCGGCGAACGACTGCAACGCACTGCGCACCAAGGACGGGGTGCACGTCGACGCGGACCGCGCCGCAGAGGTACTCGACTGGTTGGTCGGTGCGGTGCTGGAGGTTCGTTCGGGCTGACAGATGCGGAAACTGGGCATGTCAGGGCAACCGAAACGGTCGTTGTGGCCTGTCCAGTTTGGGGTCTCGTCGGCGGGCGTTCACCCGCACGATGGCGTCGGCGACGTGGGCGCGGCCCGCTGCGTGCGCGTCGGTCATCGACTCGTCACCGTAGAAGAAGAACAGCAGCCGCTCGGTGGTGACACCGGCCGCCTGCGGGAACGCGAGCAGCACGAACAGCATGTTCTCGACGGGTGCGATGACAAAGTTGGGAAAGGCGTACAGGCTCTCGTAGCTCCACGGCCGCTCGACGAGGCCCTGCATCTTCGGCAGGTCTTCGCCGGGCATCGGCTCGGGGTTGTCGGACGCCCCGTACGCGGTGCCGCCCTGGCCGGTGTAGTGGGGTCCGCCGACGATCTGGAAGTGGGCGGACATCGGGTTGAACTTCTGCAGTTCGGGGTGCACCTGGGGTACGTGGTAGCTCTCGACGAAGTTCTCGACGATGACCTTCCAGTTCGACTGGAGGACGTAGTCGGCATCGAGTGCTCGGTCGTGGCGCAGCAACGAGAAGTCGACCGGGGCGAGCCGCTCGGCGGTCGGCCGAATGTGGTCGTGGAAGGGGATCGCCGCACCCGAGAGGTCGATGGACACGAAGCCGTTCCACACCTCGCTGCGCACCTGGCGCAGGCTGTGCGCGTTCTTGTCGATCTCGGGCGCGGAGTGCACACGGAAGCCGCCCGCGTGAGGTGTGTGCTCGAGCGCGCCGTCGAGGCCGAACATCCACTGGTGGTACGGGCAGGTGATGCGCGAGACCCCGCATTGCGGCGCCTCGACCAACTGTGACCCGCGGTGACTGCACACGTTGTGGAACACGCGCACCTCGCGGTCGCGTCCGCGTGTCATGACCAACGGCATGCCGGCGAGTGTGAGCGGGTGTAGGTCGCCCGGCTCGGCGACGTCGTCGGCGAGGGCCACGCACATCCAGCTCGGGACCACCAGCGACTCGACCTCGGCGGCGAACCATCGCTCGTCGACGAACGCCGCCGACGGCAGCCCCCGTCGCCGGGCGAACACCTCGCGCAGCAGTGCTCGGTCGAGGTCGGCAGCGGCGCTCGTGCCGATCAGTTTCGCAGGTCGCCCGCTGCGAGGTGCCGTGTAAGCCAGTGACCGGGAAGTCCGGGTTGCTCAGCTGCCCGACAGGGTGAGGATGTGCCCTGACGCCGGGTCGTTCTCGCCGGCCAGCGTCGACCGGTACACGCGCTCGACGTCGTCCGGGCCCGAGCCCCGCTCGATGTTCATCCAACCGGCCGAATGGCGGATGAACTCGGCGAGCGCCGCCCCGACTCGGGCTTCGAACTCGGCACGGCCCCACTCCTGCGACCGGACCTTGATCTGGGTCGGAGCGAAGAAGAACGTCGGTGGCGCGCCGGGCAGGTCGTCGACCGGGCCGCCGGCGTCCCAGTGCGTGGCGCCGACGCGGCACGAGTACACGAGGTGCTCGCCGTGGTGGCGATGGATTCGGCCGAGCACGTCGGCGTTGCCGCTCATGTCCACCACCACGGTGTCGTGCGATCCATCGAGTGTCTCGATGTCGTCGTAGGTGAGGACGGTGTCGTACAGCCCGACCGACGTGACGAAGTCGACGTGCGGCGCCGAGGTGAGCCCGACCACGCGCAGCCCGCCCCGGGAGCGCAGGCGGTGGGCGAGTGCGATGGACGTGCGGCTGGACGCGCTGGTGACGACGACGACGTCGGCACCGAAGTCGTCGCTGGCGCCCAGGAAGTCGTCGACCAGGAACGAGGTGATGAACAGGCCTCGGGCGATGAGGTATTGGCCCTCGAGGTCGGGGTGGTACGCAGGGTCGCGCTCGACCAGGTTGAACGAGCGGTACGTGGCGGCGTGCGGGGCGCGGTGCTCGCCGCGGTCGACAAAGCCTTCGGCGTTGGGTGACGCGTCGACGACATGGAAGTCCGCCATGGGGAAGAAGCCGAAGTAGCGGCCGCCCTCGGCGATGCCTGGGTGGTTCGAGCGCACGACTCGACCGATACCCATGACGGGAATGCGGCCCCACGGCGCATCGGTGGGGAAGAAGCCCCAGTAGGCCAGCATGTCGCCGGCCACCGCATAGGTGATGTTGTTGGCAGTGAACGCGAACGACTCGAGTTCGAGCGCCACATGACCCTCGCCGAGTTCGTTCGGTGGTGCATCGTCGATCAGCCGAGTGCGATGGAAGTCGGTGCGGTCGACGTCGAAGTGCATCGGCCGAGCGTAACCCCGGCCGCAACAGGCCCCGGCGGCGTCAGTTCACGCTGTCGCGACACGTTCGGCGTGAACCCGCCACATGGACACCACCATGCCCGCTGCCAGACAGGCGCACATCACCGCAGGCCAGCTCATGCCATGGCGCACGTAGAGCCCGGTCGCGACGAGGCTCGCGGCGGCGCGGCCCACCGTTCCGGCACCGAGGCTGAACGCCACGCCCTTCGCCGGCGAACCGGGCACCGAGTCGGTGGCCAGCGGGATGGCACTGACGATGGCGAACTCGAAGGCCACGATCGCGACGATGAGCATCGGCAGACCGAGCCACAGATGAGTGTGCGTCACGGCGAGCAGCAGGGCCGCAGGGATCATGACGCCCGCACCGAGCGCAGCAGCGCGTTCCTTGCCCCATCGGTCGGACCAGCGTGCGGCCGAGAGCGACGCGAACAACTCCCCGAACCCCATGCAGAACGCCACCACGCTGATGCCGGTGTCGGTCAGCCCGAAGCGATCCCTCAACCAGCTGCTGAACGTCACGAACAGCGTCTGGCTGGCGGCCATCAGGCAGAACATGCCGGCCATCACCATCCAACCGCGCCGGGTGATCCGGCCGGACCCGGCAGCGCGGCGCTCGGCATGACCGTGCCCGACGGGGTCGTCGGGCACGGAACGGGCGACGACGCCCGCGAGGGCCAACACGGCGACGGCACCGACCGCGTAGCCGACGCGCCAATTGGTCGCTGCGGTGACGAGGCCCATCGTGGTGACACCGACGAGCAGGCCGAGCGCCCACGACGTCTCGGTCAGTCCGATCACTCGGCCGCGCTTCGAGAATGGGACGCGGTCCGACATCCATGCCGTCAGCCCGAGGTCGAAGAGCACCTTGCTCTGCGACAGCACGATGAGCGCGGTCGCGAACACCACCAGGTTGGTGCTCGCCGCAGCGAGCATGGTGCCCAATCCCACGCCCAGCAGGCCTGTCCACATGGCCGTGCGGCGGTGGATGCGCTCGGCGAGGGTGCCGGTGATCGGTGACGCGAGCCCCGAGAGCTCACTGATGGCGACGGCGATGCCGATGCGGTCGAGCGACACGCCCTGCCCGGCCGCGATGGTGGCCAGGAACGCCGGTGCGAAGCGGAAACAGGCGTTCGCGGTGAGGCGTGCGACCGTCAGCGTGGTGATGTGCCGACGAACCTCCACCGGATACGAGTCGTCGAGGGCACGCTGCAGCACGAGGTTCGACGCTAACGCTGTGCCGAACGCGCCGGGCATTCCGGGCGCCTCGTCGCTAGCCTGTCTGACCCGTGGCCCTGATTGTGCAGAAGTACGGCGGTACCTCCGTCGCAGACCCCGACCGCATGCGCGCGGTCGCCGAGAACATCGCGATCACGAGGCGGCACGGCAACGACGTGGTCGTCGTGCCGAGCGCGATGGGGAAGTCCACTGACAACCTCATCAAACTGGCCAACGACGTGTCGACGACGCAGCCCGGTCGCGAGATGGACATGCTCATCACGACGGGCGAGCGCATCAGCATGGCGCTGCTGTGCATGGCGCTCGCCGACCTCGGCATCGAGGCGAAGAGCTTCACGGGCAGCCAGGCCGGCATCATCACCGACACGGTGCACACCAAGGCCAAGATCCTCGAGGTCAAGGGCGACCGAGTCCGCGAGGCGCTTTCACAGGGCAAGGTCTGCGTGGTCGCCGGGTTCCAGGGCATCAGCACCGACAAGGAGATCACCTCGCTCGGTCGCGGTGGCAGCGACACGACGGCCGTGGCGCTCGCCGCGGCGTTGAACGCCGATGCGTGCGAGATCTACACCGACGTCACTGGCGTCTTCACCGCCGACCCGCGCATCGTGCCGCAGGCTCGCAAGCTGTCTCACGTCAACTTCGACGAGATGCTCGAGATGGCCGGCGCAGGTAGCAAAGTTCTGGCACTGCGCAGCGTGGAGTTCGCGCGCAATCACAACGTTCCCGTCCACGTCCGCTCCGCCTTCACGTGGGAACTCGGCACGTGGGTCACGTCACAGGAGCCCAACATGGAAGATCCCATCATCTCCGGCGTCGTCACCGACACCTCCGAGGCCAAGGTCACCGTCGTGGCCGTGCCCGACAGGCCCGGCATCTCGGCGGCGCTGTTCGAGCCCCTGGCGGCCGCCAACGTGAACGTCGACATGATCGTGCAGAACACCAGCCACGACGGCACCACCGACATCAGCTTCACCATTCCCAAGGCCGACGTCGCCATTGCCGAGACCATCGTGCAGCGCATCGCCGCCGAGGTCGCGGCCCGCGGCGTCGAACACGACGCCGGCATCGCCAAGATCAGCCTCGTCGGAGCGGGCATGAAGACCAGCCCCGGCATCGCCGCGAAGATGTTCCGCGTGCTCGCCGACGAGGGCATCAACATCCAGATGATCAGCACGTCCACGATCCGGATCAGCGTGGTGACGTCGGCGGCCGACCTCGACAAGGCCGCCCGAGCACTGCACACCGCATTCGGTCTCGACTCGGGTCACGCCTACTCGGCGCCGCTTCCCGAGCGGAAGTGACGCTGCGGCTGCCAGTTCCTGCCACACTGGGGATGTCATGACGCGTCGTCAACATGTGCCGTGGAAAGCCGCGGGTACTGCCTCCGAGAACGAACACTCCGCCGACGACGTCGTGCGCGAGACGGGGTGGGTTTTCAACAACGTCACCGGCGAGGAACTGAACCTCGCCGGTTTCGTCGAGACAGGCAACCACGAGACCCGGGCGTACCTCGAGGCCTTCGGACTCATGTCGCCGTCGGTTGCCGACCAGTCGATCGTCGAGATCGGCAGTGGCATCGGGCGCATGACGGCCAGCTTCTCCCACATCTTCGCGAAGGTGGTGGCGTGCGACCTCGACGCCGCGTTCCTGGAACGCTGTCGAGAGACCGTCGCCCAGTTCGGTCGCCCCGAGCGGCTGCAGACCAGCCACGTCGGCGACGGTCGCACGCTCGCCCTGGCCGACAGTTCAGCCGACATGGTCTTCAGCTACATCACGCTGCAGCACTGCCATCACGACGACGCCCTTGCCTTGGCGCGCGAGGCCGTGCGAGTCGCAAAGCCCGGTGGCAAGGTCTGCTTGAACTTCCGTACCTGGGTGCCCCAGGATGCGGTGCTGTGGCCGGCCGGCAAGGTCACCCGTGCCACGTGGCGTTTGCCCACGGTCGGGCCGAAGATCGCCCAGATGCGATTCGCCGCACGGCTTGGTTGGCAGGCCAATCGACTGTCGCCCACCGAGGTCTGGGAGACCATTGGGTCGTCGGTCGCCGACGCCGCGATCTTCCGCTCGCCGAAGCGTCGGCCGTTCGACGTGGCCGGTGCCCGCGACGACGTGTTCGTCGGTGTCCACCGCAGCCACTGGTGGCTCGTCGCCACCGTGAAGTGACCCGCCCCGTTCGCTGAAATGGGCGAGCCGCTGGTCGGCGACCACGGAGCATGAATTCCGGCTCCTTCGCGCTCGCGCTCCGTTAGCATTTTCGCCATGCGAGTAGGCGTCGTCGGAGCAACAGGTCAGGTCGGTGCGGTCATGCGCGCCATTCTCGAGGAACGCAACTTCCCGGTCGACGAGATCCGGTTCTTCGCGTCGTCCCGAAGCGCAGGGACCACGTTGCCGTGGAAGGGCACCGACATCACGGTCGAGGACGCTGCCACGGCCGACCCCAGCGGCCTCGACGTCGCCCTGTTCTCGTCGGGTGCCACCAGCTCGAGGGAACTCGCGCCGAAGTTCGCCGCTGCGGGGGTCATCGTCATCGACAACTCGTCGGCGTGGCGCATGCACCCGGACGTCCCGCTCATCGTCAGTGAGGTCAACGGCGGCGAAGTCCGCAATGCGAAGATCGGCATCATCGCCAACCCGAACTGCACCACCATGGCTGCCATGCCGGTGCTCAAGCCGTTGCACGACGAAGCCGGATTGGTGCGCGTGGTGGCCAGCACCTATCAGGCCGTCAGCGGAGGCGGGCTCGCCGGAGTCGACGAGCTCGACAAGCAGTCTCGCGAGGTGACCGATCGGGCGCGCGAGCTCACCCACGACGGTGAGGCCGTGGCGTTTCCGGCTCCGACCAAGTTCAGCAAGCCCATCGCGTTCAACGTGCTGCCGTATGCCGGCAAGTACGTCGACGACGGCTCGTTCGAGACCGACGAGGAGCAAAAACTGCGCCACGAGAGCCGCAAGATCCTCGACATCCCCGAGCTGCGCGTCAGTGGTACGTGCGTGCGTGTGCCGGTCTTCACCGGTCACTCCATCAGCATCAATGCCGAGTTCGCCAACCCCATCAGCGTCGAGCGCGCCACCGAGCTGCTCGCCGCAGCCCCCGGGGTGCAGCTGCTCGACGTACCGACGCCGCTCGAAGCCGCAGGCAAGGACCCGAGCTTTGTCGGTCGTCTCCGCCAGGACTCCAGTGTCGACGGCGGCCGCGGTCTGGTGCTGTTCCTGAGCAACGACAACCTTCGCAAGGGTGCCGCGCTGAACGCCGTGCAGATCGCCGAACTGCTCGTCTGACGTGGACCTCCGCGAATTGCAGGACGTCATCGAGCGCACGTTCGGCGAACGAGACCGGGAGCGCGGCGTGCCGGCTTCGGTGGCCTGGTTGGCGGAAGAAGTGGGTGAGTTGGCGCAGGCGGTGCGCAAGGGCACGCACGACCAACGTGTCCACGAGTTCGGCGATGTCATCGCCTGGGTGGCGACCATCGCGAACCAGATGGGCGTCGATCTCACCGATGCCGTCGATCGGTACCGCGACGGCTGCCCCCGCTGCCACGCCATCCCCTGCACCTGCGGATGACCGACGCGCCGAGCCCGGACGCGGCGATGCCCGCCTTTCGGCGGGCATCTCGTGCTGGTCGGGGTGAGAAGATTCGAACTTCCGACCTCCACGTCCCGAACGTGGCGCGCTAACCAAGCTGCGCTACACCCCGTAGCGAGAAAGCATGCTATCCGGCGGTCGCCGTTTCTTCCTCCGCCGATTCCGGCGCGGTCTCGCCATCCGACTCGCCACCCGACTCGCCCGCCAACTCGCCGGAGGCCACAACGGGTTCCGCAGGGCCCTCCAGAACGAGCTTCACGGCCCGCTTCAGCGCCAGGGGATCGAACGGCTTGATGAGGTAACCGTCGGCAGCGGACCGCTTGGCCAGATGCACGTCGGCCTTGCGGTCGAGCAGCATGAGGACCTTCACGTTCGGCAACCCTCCGGCGCTCTCGTCGAGCCGCAGATCCATGGTGACGGCCATGCCGCCCTTCGAGCCGATCTGCAGGTCGAGGATGGCCAGGTCGACGCCACCGCGGGCGACGAGCCGGCTGACTTCGCGACCCTCGCTGACGATGGTGAAGCTGGTGTCGGGCGAGCTGAGCGCGCCGGTGACGTCGTTGACGACGTAATCGGCATCCGTGGCGACGAGAATGTGCACGTCGCAGACGTTACCGGGTGGGCGGGAACAGCAGGAAGCGGATCGTGGTCAGCGCCTCCATCGTGTGCACGTCGCCCCACAGCGTGGGCACGAACGTGGTGTGCACGTCGTCCGCCAACGCGTCGCACGTCATCAGGTGGGCGGCGTGGGCGCGCTCGGCCTCGGCCGTGGCTCGCAGCTCGACGAGGTTGTCGAACAGCGCCGCCTGGGCGAGCGAACGCGGTCGTTTGGCGGGTGGTTCCCCGAAGGTGGGCGTGCACCGGTTGACGACCACGGCGCCGACGACCAGATCGCTCTGCTGCAGGCGAGTCGCGAAGAACTGCGCCTCCTCGATGGTGTCGGCCCGAGGCGATGCCACGAGGACGAACCGGGACACGTCGCTGCCGAGCAGAGCGATGACATCGTCGGCCCGCTCCCGAAACCCGGTCTCCATACCCGAGAAGGCCTGGAAGAACGCCACTGCGTCGGCGAGCACGTCGCCGCCGACGACGCGACCGATGGACTTGAGTACCGGTTGCGCGGCGAGGTTGAACACCTTCAGGCCGCGGCGCGTGGGCAGCATCAGCATCTTGAACAGCGGGTGGTCGATGAATCGCGCCAGCGTGTTCGGCGCGTCGAGGAAATCCAGCGCGTTACGGGTGGGTGGCGTGTCGACGATCACCAGGTCGAACCGTTCGTCCCGGTGCAGGGCGTGCAGGCGTTCGGCGGCCATGTAGTCCTGTGTGCCCGACAGGCTGCTCGCGACGTTGCGGTAGAAACGGTTGGCCAGAATGCGTTCGGCCTGCTCGGGGTTCTCGGCGTTGGCACGAACCAAACCGTCGAACGTGGTGGCCGTGTCGAGCATCAGCGCCCACAGCTCACCCGGCTCGTCGAGGTCGAGGCGCACGGGGTCGTTGGTCAGGCCACCGGGCACGCCCAGTGCATCGGCCAGCCGGCGGGCCGGATCGATGGTGACGACCACGGCCCGACGCCCGAGGGCGGCGGCCTGCATTCCCAGCGCGGCCGAGGTGGTGGTCTTGCCCACGCCGCCGGAGCCGCAACAGATGACCACCTGGGCGGTGGCGAGGTGGTCGTTCAGCGTGACGGTCACGACGGCGCCCAGGTGTCGGCGAGGCGGTCGATCGCCTCGGCATCGAGGACCGAACCCGGCACCTGCGGCAAGACCAATTGGGGCAGATCGAGGGCCTCGGTCAGGCGGGCGCGCTCGGCGGCATGCAGGGCTCGCCGGGCGTTGCGGAACTCGGCCGCGGCACGCATGGGCGTGCCCCCCTTGGCCGCCTCGGCGTCGAGCCGCGGGCCGTCGTCGACGGCGTTCACCACGATGGGCGCCAGGTGCACGCCGACTCGCTCGCGCAGTGCGGTGGCGGTTTCGAGCGCCTCGTTCACGGGTGTGGTCTCGGGCAGGGTGACCAGCACCACCTGGCAGCGCGTGGGGTCGGCCAGCATCGCCGCCACCTCGGTGGCCTGCGCCGCGATCGGGCCGCTACGGACCGTCGCCAGCAGGCCTTTTGCTGCCAGGAGGAACGTGATCGCGTGCCCGGCAGCCGGCCCGTCGACCACGATCAGGTCGTACCTGCCGCTCTGCTCGAGTTGTTTGATCTTCCCGAGCACCACGATGTCGTCGATCCCCGGGCTGGCGGTGGCCACCACGTCGATGATGCCACTGCTGGTCAGGCGCTTCGTCACCCGCGACAGACCGTGCGTGTCCAGGTACTCGCCGAGTGCGGCGCTGGCCGAGATGTGCTGCACCTCCAGTCCGGGGACCAGTTCCTCCAGCGTCGGCTTGCCGTCGAGTTCGACGATGAGCACACGAAGCCCCCGACGGATTGCCGCACGCGCCAGAACGCCAGTTACCGTGGTCTTCCCAACCCCACCCTTGCCGGCCACGACGGCCACCCGGGCGGCGGAGACGAACTGCAGCGGATCCACGCTCTTTCTCGGAGGCACTTGTGCGCAGACTAGCGATCGCCCTTCTCTTCACGCCCCTCGCGGGCATGGCTGGGCTGTCTCTGATCGGTTCGACCGCCCACGCGGGCACCACCTCGTCGGTCAGCGTGCCGCCGTCCAGCAGCACGCCCACCGATGACACCGTGTCCACGGACCTCGCCCCGGTCGACGTACTCCAGGTCTCGGGTCTGTTCGACGACGTGCAGGTGCAGTCGGTGAAGGACGCCATCACCCAGGCCGCCGGCCACGGTTCGCAGGCGCTCATCCTGCAGATGAACACCGACGGCGCAATCGTCTCCGACGACGTCATGCGCGACCTGTTGCAGGCCGTCGCCGACGCACCCGTCGCCATCGGCATCTGGGTCGGGCCCTCCAGCGGGGCGCGCGCCTACGGGCTGCCGGCACAGCTGTTCGGCGTCGCCGACGTCACCGCCATGGTGGCGGGCAGTCGCCTCGGCCACACGGGCGAGCTGTTCACGCTCGACGGCGGCAAGTCCGTCGACCTCGGCCCCAACGCCAGCCTGTTGAAAAACCGCTCGCTGTCGTTCGCCGAAGCACGCGATGCCGACATCCTGAAGCTCGAGACCACCGACCAGGGTGTTCCGACGGTACGCAGCATGGTGCTCGCGATGGATGGCGTCACACTCGACGACGGCACCGTCCTCGACACGGTGTCCCAGGAGCTGAACGACCAGGGCGAGACGCAGAACATCGCCACCCTGGTGCGGTTCACTGGTCTGGGGCTGCTCGAAGAGCTGTTCCACACGGTGGCCAGCCCACCCATTGCCTTCCTGTTCTTCGTCATCGGCATGTGCCTGCTGTTGTTCGAGTTCTTCACCGCCGGCGTCGGCGTGGCCGGTTTCGTCGGCGCGGTGCTGCTGGTGCTCGGTTCGTACGGTCTCGAGGCGTTGCCCGCTCGCAGCGGCGCGCTGGTGCTCCTCGTGCTGTCGATGCTCGCCTTCGCGATCGACGTGCAGGTGGGCATCCCACGGTTCTGGACCGGGGTGGGGCTGGTGCTGTTCGTGCTCGGCGCATGGTTCCTCTACGAGCCGCTGCCCGGCAACGACCTGCGTCTCGGCTGGTTCACGCTGTTCGCCGTCGTGGCCGGAGTGGCGTTGACATTCATCGTCGGCATGCCGTCGATGGTGCGCACCCGATTCGCGACACCCACCATCGGTCGTGAGTGGATGATCGGCAGCTCCGGAACCGCTGTCGGCTCGATCAGCCCCGAGGGAGTGGCCCAGGTGGGCGAGTCGAAGTGGCGGGCCCGCACGAACCGGGCGACGCCGATCGCTGCGGGCGACGAGCTGCGTGTCGTCGCCATCGACGGCGTCACACTCGAGGTCGAGCCGGCCGAAGGTGCTGCCCGCGACTACCGCGAGCGCCGCGCCAAGGGCACCGTCGCCGAAGCGGCGACCGACGAGGCCGAGTCGCAACAGGCCTGAACGCGTGATCGTCGTCGACCAGCGAACGTTCGTGCAGGGCCGCCCTGCCGGGTACAGCACCGCCGGTGAAGGGCTGCCGGTGGTCGTGCTCCACGGGTGGGCGCTGGCGCAACACACGTACCGCGACGTCATCGAGGAGATCGCCTCGCAGGGTTGTCGGGTCATCGCCCCGTCGCTGCCCGGCTTCGGCGGCACCCCCGAGTTGCCGGGCGACCAGTTCTCGTTGCGCGGGTACGCGCAGTGGGTGGCCGATCTGCTCGTCGCGCTCGACATCGACGAACCTGCCGTGGTGGTCGGTCACTCGTTCGGTGGAGGTGTGGCGGTCCGCTTCGCGCACGACCACCGGGCCAGGGTGCGCAGTCTGCTGTTGGTGAACAGCATCGGGGGTTCCTCGTGGCGCAGCGGGCGCACGTTGCGCAGCATCACCGAGCGACCGCTGTGGGACTGGGGCCTGCACTTTCCCGGCGACGTGTGGCCCGTGCGCCAGGCCACGCGAGTGTTGCCGGTGATCGCCGAGGATCTCCTGCCGAACCTGTTGCGCAACCCGCGAGCCATCGTCAAGGTCGCAAATCTGGCCCGGCGGGCCGACCTGCGCAGCGAATTGGAGGCGCTGCGCGACAGCGGGTTGTCGATCAGCATCATCTGGGGCACTCGCGATGGCATCATCCCGCGCGAGTCGTTCGAGGCGCTCTGCGTCGCGTCAGGGGTGCAGGGCACGGTGGTCGAGGGCTCGCACAGCTGGTTGCTCGCCGATCCGGCACAGTTCGGCGAGATCATCACCAACGACGTGAAGATCGCCCAGGCCGCCCGTGAACTCGAACTGCAGGGCCCGGCGGCGAAACGCAAGGGTCTTCGACGGGTGCGATCGCTCGGTACGCGGCGTCGGGCGTAGGCCCGCAGCTCGGACCGCCAGCAGATCGCCGGTCAGATCGCCGGCAACTTCGGTCCCGCGATGCGCACGTCGTCGCGGCGCCGGGTGACACCGCGGCTGTCCAGTTCGGCCGCCAGCGGCACCGCGTGCTTCCGGGTGATCGAGAGCGACTCGCGGAACTGGCTGACGGTGAAACCACCCGGGTGGTCGCGCAACAGCGTGGCCGCAGCCCGTGCCGCAATGTCGATGGCATCGGGGTGGAAGTAGAGGCCCTCGCGTTCCACCACCAACTTGCGTCGGATCAGCTCGCGCAGTTGCATCGTGTCGACCCCGCTCGCATCTGGCGGAGCGACGCCGGCCTGCTGCAGCGCAGCGACGAACGGATGGTCGGCCAATGGATCGCGTGCTTCGGCCTGTCGGACGCGTCCCTGGGCAACGGCGACATCGGCGATCGTTGCCAGCACCGCCCGTTCGCGTTCGTCGAGAGCGGCCACGTCGAGACCCAGATCGCCGGCCGCCAACACACGCTCGCGCACGCTGGCGCGGGTGGCCTCGAGCGCGGTGGGGGCGACCACCCACCGGCCGAGGTTCGGCTCGCGGGGTTCGCCGGTCAAGGCGGCGAGGTCGACGGCGTCGAGCCAACCGTGCTCGGCGATCAGCCGATCGGTGTCTCGGTCGGGGCGGGCACGCGAGGCGGGGAGCACGGGCGCGACGTCGAGCACCTCGCCGCCTCCGACCGTCTCGTCACGTCCGCTCTCGCGCAACACGAATCGGTCGCCGCGCACGAGTGGCAGTTCGGTGTCGAGGTGCACCCGCACGAGACCGTGTCCGCCGGGCGGGATGCGCTCGTGGCCGAGCACGCGCAGCCGGACGGGGAACTCACCCGACCCGATGTACGCGAAGAACGCCCCGCGACGCGACACGTCGTGGGTGAGTGACTGCAGCACGGTGAGCGTGGCGTCGAAGCGACGTGTGGGCCGCCACTGCTCGCGCTGGACGACCGCATCGCCGCGTCGCAGATCGGCGTGGTCGACCCCCGCCAGGTTCAGTGCGACCCGGTTGCCGGGGCCGATGGCGACGTGCTGTCGGCCATGCGACTGGATACCCCGCACGCGGACGGCATGACCTGCCGCGTGCAGTTGGTCGTCGGTCCGTATCTCGCCGCCCGTGAGTGTGCCCGTCACCACGGTGCCGCTGCCCTTCGCCGCGAAGACGCGATCGATCCACAGGCGTGGCCGTTCGCGGTCCGCCGACACGGGCGTTTCGGCGACGAGTCGTACGAGCCCGTCGCGGAGTTCGTCGAGTCCTGCGCCGCTGACGGCGCTGACGGCGATGATCGGCGCGTCCTGCAGGAATGTGCCGACCAGGTGGTCGCGCACGTCCATCTCCTGCAACTCGCGCCAGTCGTCGTCGACCGCGTCGACCTTCGTCATCGCGACGAGGCCGTGGCGCAGCCCGACCAGGTCGAGGATGCGCAGGTGCTCCTCGCTCTGCGGCTTCCAGCCTTCCGTGGCGGCAACGACGAACACGCAGCCGTCGACCCCGCCCACCCCTGCCAACATGTTGCGCAGGAACCGCACGTGGCCGGGGACGTCGACGAAGCTGACGCCCTCGCCGCTCGGCAGCGTCGTGTGGGCGAACCCGAGGTCGATGGTCAGGCCACGCCGCTGTTCTTCGTCCCAACGATCGGGGTTCGTCCCGGTGAGCGCCTGCACCAGCGACGATTTGCCGTGGTCGACATGTCCGGCGGTTGCTACGACGCGCATGCGCGGAGGGCGTCGGCCAGGTGGAGGTCGTCGGCGGGGTTCACGGTTCGCAGGTCGAACAGCGTGGCGCCGTCGCGGGCGCGGGCGACCACCGGTGGCTGCATGGCACGCAGCCGGGCCAGATGATCGCCTGCGATGCGCACGGCGACCGATGCGATCGTGGTACCCGGCGCACTGCCGGCGCCCGGAATGGCGTCACTGTCGACCACTTCGCCGATCCCGGCGTCGGCGACCACCCGTTCGGCCCGAACACGCAACTCGACGGTGGTCGTGGCGACCATCTGCCAGAACGGAATGGTGGTGGCGGCACTTCGGTCGAGGTGTGCGAGCGCCACGTGCTGGAGCGCGAGCAGCACGTGCGCACCGGGCCGCAGGGCGCGGGCGAGCGGATGGCTCGTGCACGCAGCGACGAGCGCCGCGTCGCCGGCGATGATGCCGCTCTGCGGGCCGCCCATCAGCTTGTCGCCGCTGAAGGTCACCAGGTTCGCTCCTGCCGCCAGAGTCTGCCGTGCGGCGGGTTCGTCGGCCAGCCACGCCGGCGGCGGGCCAGCGAGCCAGGGCGTGTTGGCATCGATCAGTCCACTGCCGATGTCGGCGACGACCGGCACAGGCAGTGAGGCCAACTGTTCGACCGGCGTGTCCTCCACGAAGCCTTCGACCCGATAGTTGCTGGGGTGCACCTTCAGCACCAGCGCCACGTCGGCCGTCTTGCGTGCCAGGGCCTTCGAATAGTCGGACAATCGGGTGCGGTTCGTGGTGCCCACGTCGACGAGGAGGGCACCCGACTGCTCCATCACCTCGGGGACGCGGAACCCACCGCCGATCTCGACGCTCTCGCCGCGGCTGACGAGCACCTGACGGTCGCGAGCGAGCGCGGCCAGGACGAGCATCACGGCCGCAGCGTTGTTGTTCACGACCATCGCGGCCTCGGCGCCGCAGAGGCGGGCGAGGATGCCGCCCACCGCCGCCTGGCGTGAGCCGCGTTCGCCGGTGGTGAGGTCGAACTCGACGTTGATGGCCTGTGCCGGGTGGTGCAGTGCCAGCGGGGCTCGACCGAGGTTGGTGTGCAGCAGCACGCCCGTCGCGTTGACCACGGGCGAGAGCAGCAGCCGTCGCTGATGCTCGGCGCGAGCGAGCGCGGCGTCGGCCGTCCAGTGCTCGGGCCCGTCGGCGACCGCGCTGCGGGCGAGTTCCACGCACACCGCGTGCGGTAGCCCGCTGGCCGCCATCGCGCGCGCCAACGAGTCCACGCTCGGCGGTCGGGGCGTCGTGCTCATCGGCCGCACAGTACCCGCCCGGCCCAATTCGCGCCCACGGCAGGGGTGAGGGTGGGGTGCGTACACTCGACCCGATGCTGCCCGTGCCCCTCGTGCGACTCGACCCCGACCTGCCTCTGCCCGCGTACGCCCATCCGGGCGATGCAGGGCTCGACCTGCGAGCTCGCGAGGACGGCGTGGTCGCGCCCGGCGGAGGGCGCCTGCTCATGCCCACGGGCCTCGCGATCGCCATTCCGGTCGGCCACGCCGGGTTCGTGCTGCCGCGCAGCGGCAACGCGCTCAACCACGGGCTCACCGTGGCCAACGCGCCCGGGCTCATCGACGCCGCCTACCGCGGCGAGATCAAAGTCATCCTGCTCAACACCGACCCGCACGAGCCGTTCCACGTGCACCGCGGCGACCGCATCGCCCAGCTCGTGCTGCAGCGGGTCGACGAGGTCGAGTGGCACGTGGTCGACGACCTCGACGGCGACGACCGCGGCGGTGGCTTCGGCCACACCGGGAAGCACTGAAAGCTTGAGGTTGGGCGCGCTTCGTCCCATTCGTGGGACGAAGCACACCCACGGGCGCAGAGTGACCCAGATTTGGGACGTTTCGCGCCCAGCGACCCCCGGCTACTTCCAGGCGAAGACCGGTTGCTCGAAGTCGTGGACACGTTCGCCCGCTCTTCCGTCGAGCGCGACCCACCGGAACTGCACCAGCACCGCACCCGTCGGAGCGTGGATGAGGTCCTTGCCGAGCGGTACCTGCACCACCGGGCGATCGCTCTCGGGAATGCGCACGAACCGCGGCGAGTCGTCGCGCTGCAGTTCGTGCAGTCCGATTCGATACGCGTACGCCACCTCGTCGGGGTTCGGCGTCAGCTCGACGTCGCCGTCGGCCCACAGCACCACCGGCGTGATGACGTAACCCGAGCGAGTGGTGTAGTCGTCGAGTCGGCCGAGCACCGCGTCGTCGCCCAGGGTGAGGCCGAGCTCTTCGTCCAACTCACGTCGGGCGGTCTCCTCGGCGGTCTCGCCCGGGTCCATACGGCCACCGGGCAGAGCCCACTGGCCGCCGTGACCGTTCAACGTGGCGGCTCGTCGGCACAGCAGGAACGCTGCGCCGCCGGCCACACCGGTGACCGAACCGTCGAATCCGGTGATGTCGCCGGGCACGACCTGCATCTCTTCGGGGGTGAAGCGGAAGGGATCGTGCTCGTCGGTGCCGGGCTCGCTGCGTACGACCACGATGGCGACTGCGGCGCGCTTGGTGGCGCCGAGCGGTACCTCGTGCAGCGAGTGTGCGGCGAGATTGCCGCGCATCGTGTCGCGCAGGCCGAGGTCGTGGGGGAGCACGACGGTCACCCTAGGCCCGTGCTCTCGGCCGACTTCGGTCCGGCGTGACGACGGGGCAGACTGGAGAGATGGATCTGTCGGTCGCCGTGACGCCGCTCTACTTCGCCTCGATGGCGGCGGAGAGAAGGGCCCTGCAGAAGCGGGCCCTGCAGGAGGGGCCCAGCGCTGCGGACTACCTGAAGCCCGACACCGCCGCCAGCCTCGGCATGGGCGTTCTCAGCCTGACCACGCCCATCACGGTGCATCTCGCCAGCCATGCCGCGTTGCGACGCGGAGCGAAAGGTCGCATCGGCAAGGTCGTCCTCGGCGTGGCCGTCGGGGCGGCGGTGGCCACCACCGTCGCCGACTACGTCGTGAAGAAGACCGATGGCACCACGCTCGCCGGCCGCCGGCTGCGCACACGAGCGCGCAGGGTGGCCGAGGTCGGTGGCGTGGTGACGGTCGTCGCCGGTGGCGTGGTGCTCACCGCCACCACCGCCGCGCTGACGAGCACGAGACGTCTTTGGGTGAAGGGTCAACGGCACGACCTGGGTACCGGCGTCGTTCCGTGGACCGTGGCGATGCTGTGGTGGGACTTCGCCTACTACTGGAACCATCGGTTCCAGCACGAGGTGCGCGGCATGTGGGCCATCCACGTGCCGCACCACAGCAGCGAGCGCTACAACCTCTCCACTGCGCTTCGCCAGCCGGTGGCCGGGGCCTTCGGGGTGTGGTTGCCCTACGGGCTGGTCAGCCGGTTCGGAGTGCGCCCGAGCATGATCGAGACGTCGAGAGCATTGAACCTGATCTACCAGTACTGGATCCACACCGACACGATCCGTTCCATCGGGTCGGGTGAAGCGGTGCTGAACACGCCGTCGCACCATCGCGTGCACCACGGCAGCAACCGCACGTACATCGACCGCAATCACGCCGGCATCCTCATCGTCTGGGATCGCCTCTTCGGCACGTTCCGTCGTGAGGAGCCCGAGGTCGAGCCGGTCATCTACGGCCTGACGAAGAACATCGGCACCCACAACCTGTGGAAGGTCAGCACCCACGAGTATCGCGACATGTTCCGCGACGTGGCGCGCAGCACCGACTGGCGTGACCGCCTCGGCTTCGTGCTGCGTGGACCAGGCTGGGCATACCGGCGACGAGACGAACTCGACGCGATCGCCGAACTCGACGCGATCAACGCGATCGACACCACCGCGGCCTAGGAGGCTTTGGCCTCGGACGCGGCGACGGCGGCCTGTTCGGCCTTCGTGACTCGACCGAGGAAGTCGAGCAGCACGCGGTTGAAGGTGCTCGCGTGCTCGACCATGAACCCGTGCGCCGCACCGCTGATGACCACCAGTTCGGCATTGGGCATGCGGTCGGCGATCTCCTCGCTGTCGCCTCGCGGCGTGAGGATGTCCTGGTTGCCGACCATCACCAGCGTGGGGATGTCGACGGTCTCGAGCAACTCGCTGACCGACTCGTCGACCTCGAGGATGGCCTTCACCTGCGCGACGAAGGCGTGCGCAGTGCGGCCCATGGCGAGCGGCCCGAGCCAGCCGAACGCCGGGAGGAGACGACGGAACGAGCGCGGGCCGATGACCCATCGCGCCGCCTCGCTGGTCATGGCGCCCATGCCCTTTTCGTTGGCGACCGTGGCCCAGCCCTGCAGTAGTTCGCGCCGCCACGGGTGGTTGCGGCACGCGGTGCAGGCGAGGGTGAGCGACATCACCCGCTCGGGGTACCTCAGGCCGATGATCTGTGAGATCGCGCCGCCCATCGACGCGCCGACCACGTGCGCGCGGTCGACACCGGCGTCGTCGAGGACGGCGATGGCGTCGGCCGCCATCTGTTCCAGGGTGTACGTGCCGAAGGGTTTGTCGCTGCGACCGGCGCCGCGATTGTCGAGGGCGACGACCCGGTACTTCGTAGCGAGCGGTATCCGCTGCATGTCCCAGCCGTGCTTGTCGGCGCCGAGGCCCTGGATCATCAGCACCGCGGGAGCGTTGCGGCGGCCGATCACCTCGTAGTGCAGGCGGATGCCATCGGATGCCCGTGCGTACGCCATGTCAGCCTTCCGCCAGCCAGTCGAGCGGGGCGACACCGGTGTGCATGCCGCCCATACCGTCGAGCATGCGCTGTACGTGGTGCTGCACCTGTTCCGCCAGTTCCACCTCGGCGAGCGGACCCCTGCGCTTCCGGCGCGGTCGCACCTGCGGACCGACCTCGGCACGGGCGTTGCGACCGATGACGCTGCTCATGGTGGCGACGGGGAACACCGGCGAGCCCGCCATCACCGCCGCGCCGACGAGCGAGTGATCGACCTCGCCGGCGTGTCGGGCGTGCGCGCTGGGCGCGCACGACATGATGACGATCTCGTGGTTGCGCAATGCGCCGAGCACTTCGTCGGGGCGGTCGAGCAGGCCACCGATGCGGCGCATGAACGGGCCGACGGGGGCGATGTCGGGTCGACCGACGAAACGAACTGGGCGGTCGATGGCCATGCTCAGCGCCCAAGCGGTGTACACGCTGCTGAGCGCCCAGCGACGGCTGTTGCAGACCAGCAGGGCCCCGCCGCGCACCGGCAGGTGATGGGTGCCACCGACGCCGACGTTCCAGCGGAGGCGGGCGAACGGGGTGAGCGCCTCGACCAGATGCGGGTCTCGGCCGAAGTCGTCGACCGAGTGCACCGGCCAGTGCCGCAACGGTTCGACGGCGACGCTGGCCGCTTTGCCGACGACGCGCTTGGGGAACTCGACGATCTGGGCCATCACGCGACCTCTCGGATGCTGCCGATGCGGACCACGCTGGGCCATGCGAACAACTGGTCGACGACCTCGGGGGTGGAACGCTGCGGTGCGAAGCCGAGCACCTCGAGCGCGCGGGCGCTGTCGGCGAGGCGGCCGCGGTGCATGAGTTCCACGACATGGTCGGGGATGGGCGCACCGAACAGGTGGCTCAACTGGCGGGCGACGGTCCACTCGGGGCCCAACAGCGGCAGGGGAACGCGCTTGCCGCGCACGATGGCCTGCGCCACCGTGATGGCGTGCGGGGCAACGATGTTCAGCGGCTCGTCGAGTCGGTTCGCTGCTGCGGCGACGAACGCGCGGGCAGCATCGCCGTCCTCGACGACAGCGAACGGGGCATCGGCCAGCAGGCTGAACGGCACGACGGGCTGACGCAACAGTCGACCCAGTGGGCTCGGCACATGCTTGCCCAACACGGGGGCCAGGCGCAGTTTGCCGACGGCGATGCCGACGCGTCGCCCGACCTCGCGAGCCTGCCGCTCGACGTTGGCGAGCATGTGGCCGTACTCGGTGGTGGGGTGCAGCGGCGCGTTCTCGGTGGGTCGCGTCGGTGTGCCCCGCGCCCGGCCGTAGACCTCGATGCCACTGCGCACGACCATGCTCTCGAGTGCCGGGCACTCGGCCGCGGCGCCGACGATGGCGGTGGTGGCGTCGGCCGTGAACTGGCGCGCGTGGGCGAGTCCGGCGCGGGCGTCGGGCTCCCACACGCTGAGGTTGATGAGCACGTGCGGATTGAACGACGTGACGACGTCGACGATGCGCTCGCGCTGCGACGGCTGCAGCAGGTGGAACTCGGCCTTGCGCAGACGGCGTCGGGGTGGGTCCACGTCGATGCCGACGAGGGCACCGACCCACGGTTGGGCCTCGAGTTGCGCGGCAACGAGGGACCCGAGCTCGCCGCCCATTCCACTCACCAGCACACGCTGACCCCTCACACGTTCCAGGTTACCCACCGGTAGGTGCTTGCACCATTACGCAGACGTTCGCGCCGGTTGTGCGGCTCCGTCAGCCCAGCAGCGAGAACCGGACGTGCACGTCGGCGGTGAGTTCGACCAGACCCTCGCTCACCGCCATCTCACCGCCCTTGGCCATTGCGTCGGACTCCATAGCCGTCATCACCCCGCGGGCCATGACGGGGTCGGGCGCGATGGGCGTCTCGCTGATCAACTCGACCCCGCCCAGTTGCAGACCCAGGGCTTCTGCATACGCGGTGGCCCGGCGGCGCGCATCGAGGGCGGCCTCGCCCAGCAACGCGGCTCGAGCCGGATTGTCGCGCTCGACGCGCCACGCCAGGTTGCGAACCGCCGCACCGGCGTCGCCCACTGCATCGCGTACGAGACGGCCCACCAGGTCGGCCGTGCGCACTGTGACGGTGATGGCCGTCGTGGCACGCTGGCCGACGAGCACGCTCTGGTTGTCGCGGTACTCGTACTCCTCGTGCACGCTCACGCCGGCCGTGGCTCGGTCGTCGGCGGGAATGCCGTGGGCGTCGAGGGTCGCCGCCAGTTGCCGCGACCGGGTGGCTGCCCCGTCGAGTGCCGCGGCCGCATCGGCCGCACGCTGGGAGACCTCGAGCGTGAGCTCGGCGAAGTCGGGGTTGATGGAGGCGGCGGCCGTGCCGCGGACGATGACGGAGGACATGAGGGAATTCTCGCGTCTCTCAAGACCAACGGGTCGCGGGCCGATGAATCCTGTGCGGCCGAGAGCGGTAGGGAGTCCATGGAGCACGAACGACGAGGTGACGATGTCGTCCCCCAGATGGGGTCGCGGCGTCGACTCGGCATCGTCGCGCTGCTGGTGACGGCCCTGATCGCCATCCCGGTCGCCCTGCAAGGCAACGCCGGGGCATCGCTCGCAGCGCCTCAGCTCAAGGCGGTCGCGTGCGATGGTGGCACGTACACCGTGGTGTCCGGCGACAGCTGGTACGGCATCGCGAACCGTCTGAAGGTGAACGTGTCGGCACTGCTCGGGGCCAACAGCGCGTCGGCCACGACGATCATCCACCCTCGTGACGTGCTGTGCCTTCCTGCCGGGGCGGCGACCACGGCGGCGTCGACCACGGCACCGACGACGACGGCGAAGCCGGTCACCACCACGGCAGCGACCACCACGACCGTCAAGCCGTTCACGGGCACGGTCACCCTCCGGCAGTTCCCCGTGCAGGGCGCGTGCTTCTTCATCGACACCTGGGGCGCCCCGCGGTCGGGAGGTCGCAAGCACCAGGGCGTCGACATCCTCGCCAAGACCGGCAGGGCCGTGTATGCAGTCGATGACGGCATCCTCACCAAGCAATACATCGACACTCCCGGCTCGCTCTCGGGTAACGGCTGGCGACTCACCCGGGCCGACGGCACCTATTTCTTCTATGCCCACTTCAGCCGGTTCGGTGACGGGCTCAAGGTCGGCTCGACGGTGAAGGCCGGTCAGATCATCGGCTACGTCGGCATGACCGGCAATGCCGGCGCACCGCACCTGCACTTCGAGGTCCACCCCGGGGGCGGTGCTCCCGTCAATCCGACGCCGGCGGTGAAGGTGATCGATGGCTGCAAGGTGACGTCGCTGGCCGCCCAGCCCACCCCGACCGTGACGACGGTGAAGCCGACTGTGACGACGGTGAAGCCGACCGTGACGACGGTGAAGCCGACCGTGACGACGGTGAAGCCGACCGTGACGACGGTGAAGCCGACCGTGACGACGGTGAAGCCGACTGTGACGACGGTGAAGCCGACTGTGACGACGGTGAAGCCGACCGTGACGACGGTCGCCCCGGCACCCGTCGCGGCGACGAAATGGCAGTGGATCACCCCGGTGATGGCGCTGAACACCGTCCTCGAGGGCCGCCGCCTCGCTGCTGGGGTGCCGGCCTCGGTGACGGTGAACGGTCTCGCCGGCGTCAGCAGCGGCACATCCGGCGTGATGTTGCGCGTTGTCGCCCGCAACATCACGTCGACCGGCGCCCTCACACTGCACTCCTGCGGCGCCAAGCCGTCCGGCACACCGACGTTGTCCTTCTCACCCGAGCGCGTGGGGGCAACGGTGGCCTCGGTGCCCGTCGCCAAGGGCATGTTCTGTGTCACGTCGACGGTCGCGGTCGACGTTCGCGTCGCAGTAGTCGGCCAGATCGCTGCGTCCGGCACCGTCCGCCAAGGCCTGGCCACACCGGTCACCGTCGACGCCGGCGTCGTTCCCGCAGGGGTCACACGAAGCATCTCGCCGTCGACGATGCGACAGCCCAGCCGCGCCCAGGCCGTGCAACTGACCATCACGCTGAAGGCGCCCGCTCGCGCTGGCAGCTTCGGTGTCGGGGCGTGCGGCGGCATGCCCTGGATCGTGGCGTTCCCCGCCGCGGCTGCGCAGAGCTACACCGTCGTGGTGCGGACGAACTCGGCCGGTGTCTGCTTCGCCCCCACGGTGAGCGCCGGCGTCACCGTCCGGGCCGAAGCGTTCTGGGTGGGCTGACCCGAGCGCTCAGTGCAACTCGTGCGCCATGAGGATGACCTCACGGGCGAACGGGTCGAGCTGTCGCTTGGCGATGCGCTCGGTCAGGTTGATGGCCATCGACGGCTCGTCGACCATCCCGCTCCAGCGGATGTAGCCGCCCAGGATGCCGATGACCCGGTCGTCGACCGACTCGTTGTGCACCATCACCTTGGTGCTCTGCTCGAGCAGGCCGCTGAGCTCGGTGTAGAAGCTCTTCAACCACAGACCGAGGTCGTCGACGCCGGTGAACGGGCGGTGCAGGTAGGGCAGACCCAGCTCGTCGTAGTTGTGCAGATTGTGGGGCGCGGGAATGATGCTGATGACGCAGCCGAATCCGTTCTCGCGCAGCCAGATGATCTCCTCCTGACGACGGACGCGGCGATGGTTGTCGCCGTACCCCCCAGGTCGTTCGCAGACCGCCAACTTGTCTTTCATGAACCACGTGAAGTTGCGCGGCGTGATACCGAGCGCCCACTTCCCGCGCAGCCTCGGGGGCATGTAGCCCTCCTCCAGGGTCGCAGTGAATGTGCGTTCAGGTTACTCGTTCGGCCCGGTACTTGCCGAAGGGGGACCGGCGGGCACCAGTGAGAGGCGCTGCTGATGCCGCTCGACCCGTCGCCCCGACCCCACATCGGTCGCCCTCGCCGCCCCCCGGGCGACGTCGAGCACTCGTTCCACCGTGGCCGCGTCGGGCGGATGTTCCTCGGTCAGCCACCGGCGCACGGCTCGTCGCGCCAGCGCCACGGGCGCGGCGGCCAGCGCCTTCGCGTCGGACGGGTCGAGGGCGGTGGCGAGATGATCGAGCAGGTCGGACTCGTCGCGGACCAGGTCGGCCTGGCGGGTGAGCACGGGGACCAGGTCGCGTCGAGCGAGCTCGTCGAGCATCGGTCGGAGCTCGTGGCGCACACGGTTGCGCAGGTGACGAGGGTCGACGTTCGACGGGTCGCGCACCAGTTCGAGCCCGAGCGACGCGCAGAGCACCTCGGTGTCGGCCCGGCGCAGTGCCAGGATCGGTCGCCGCGGACCGGGACGCATCCCGGCCAACCCGCTGGTGCCAGCGCCGCGCAGGAGGTTCACCAACATCGTCTCGGCCTGATCGTCGGCGGTGTGTCCGGTGAGCACGTCGTGAGGGAGCGCGGCGTACCGGGCGACCCGGGCGCGGGCCTCCAGGTTGGGGCCGACGCCGACGTGCACCGAGACCGCTTGGAACGGTACGCCGAGGGTGGTCGCCAGGCGTTCCACCACCACCGCTTCGTCGGCCGAGCCGGGACGCAGGCCGTGATCGACGTGGACAGCGACCGCCCGACAGCCGGCGCGCACGGCGAGCACGAGTAGCGCGACCGAGTCGGGGCCGCCCGAGACGGCACACGTCACGTCGCTGCCCTGCGGCGGAAAGGTGCACCGGCTCAGCAGGTCGTCGAGCAGCGCGTCAGTCGCGGACAAGGCGGTCCGTCCGTTCGAGCCACGATGCCGGCGAACGGACCTCCTCCAACGTCGGCAACCACTCGGGTCCGAGCCACGCTCGATCGATGACTCGCTCGCCCTCGGCCTCTTCGACGGCCGCGATGAATCGTGCGCCTGCGGCGTACTGGTTCAACTTCGCCTCGACACCGGCGAGCCGCATGATCGTGCGGCTGAGTGGGTTGGCGGTGCGGCGTCGTTCGCGCAGGATGCGCTCGAACCGTGCCGCGTTCGGGACCATCGAACCTGCGGCGCGGGTCATGGTGACGTCGCCGTGACCTTCGAGCAACGACATCAGCCCACCGACCTGGGCCATCACCTGTTTCTGCGCGGGCGAGGCGACCAACCCGAGCACACCGCCGTCGCGGAGCTGTGCGCCGGCGTCACGCCGGTTGCGGAGTGCGCTCTTCAACGCTTCCGTGAACGCGCCCAGATCGGGGTTGGCGAACGAGAGGCTGCGCTCGACGAGCCCGGTGAAGTGTTCGCGCATCCACGGCACGCCGGTGAACTGGGCGCGGTGAGTGAGCTCGTGAAGCAGGACCCACGTGCGGAACTCGCCCGGGTCGAAGCCGTAGCGGACCTCGATGTCGGCCAGGTTCGGTGCCACGAGGTACACCGCGTCGTCCTCGAGTCGGCGGCCGACCAGGATGTCGTACTGGCCGAGGACGCGTGTGCTCATCCAGCCGAGGAGGGCGCCGAGCTCGGCACCCGCGACCTGTCGGCCCACGTTGGCGGCGGTTGGCGATGCGGCGGTCTTCTCGCCCCACTGCTCGAGCAGCGGGGTGAGGAGCGCGCGGAACGCGGCGAGATTGGCGCGGATCCAGGTGGGACGGTCGACGAACTGCACCTCCGCCGGGCCGTGCGGGGGACGCAGGCCGGTGACTGACTCGATGGCTCGCTCGATGTCCGCGACGGGAGCGAGCACGATGCTGGTGGCACGTTCGGCCGCTGGCGGCGCGGTGGTTCGTCGTCGCGCGGCAACCGCGAACGCAACCTTTTCGGCGCGGTCCCAGTCGATCGGGCTCGGCGCCGAGGTCATGCGCAGGACGTCAGTCGTCGCGGCGGGCGCGACCGCTGGGGTACTGCGGTGCAATGACCTTCTTGATGTAGCCACCGATGACGGCGACGATGGCCAGGCCACTGACGACCGCCAGGATGAGGCCCAGCCACCAGTGGAAGATGATTGCGAGCATCGCGCCAGCGTAGCGAGATGAGGAGGGGCTGTGCCCAATCCGCGTCCAATCGGGTGGCGGTCCTGGGGTTTCCCCCGTCAGCCGATCTGGCCGTCGCCGTCGAGATCTTCGCCGAAGCACGCTTCGATGCGGGCCAGTAGCCCGGCCGGCATCTCGTCGTTCGAACACTTCTCGCGCACGACCGAGCGCAGCTCGGCATGGAAATCGAACGCCTGCAGACAGTCCATGCACCCGTGCAGGTGGTCGTGGATTCCTGCCTGGGCGTCGTCGCTGAGCTCGCCGTCGAGGAACGTCTCGAGTTCGCGCAGGGTCTCTTTGCAATCAGCCATCGGCGTGCTCTTCCGGATCGAGGACGGGCGTGCGCACGAGCAAGCCACGTTCCGTTGCATAGTCCGCCAACGCCTTCTGCATCGCTTTTCGTCCCCGGTGCAGCCGGGACATCACGGTGCCGATGGGAATGTCCAACATCTCGGCGATCTCCTTGTACGAGAACTCCTCCACATCGGCGAGGAGCACTGGCATGCGGAAGCTCTCGGGGAGGCCCTCGAGGGCTGTCTTCACCTCCTCGTCGGTGAACAGGTCGAAGAGCGTGTCCTCGGCGCTGCGGCTCGCTTGGTCGATGTTGCTGATGCGGCGGTAGAGGTATAGATCCTCCACGTCGTTGAGCTCGGTCTCCTGCACCCGACGTTGCTTCGACCGGTACGAGTTGATGAAGGTGTTGGTGAGGATGCGGAAC
>JANOET010000335.1:0-2955 GCA_031413415.1 Acidimicrobiaceae bacterium | reverse complement strand
ACACCTTGCGGACGGCGCCGCCGTTGGTGGTGAGCAGCCACACGAAGAACAGCACCGTGTAGGCGGCAATGCCAAAACCCACCGAGTACCACGCCCAGTCGCGTGCCTTCTCGCCGTGTTCACGGGCCTCCTCGACCTGGCCCTTCGCGGCCAGGCGCGATGCCTTCAACGAGTGGACGAGCGCCGGAATGCCCGTGGGCGGGAACAACAGCGACACGATCGCCGCCCGCCGGTAGACGAGTACCCTTCCGACTCGCGAGGAACGCGAGTCGGAAGGGATGATCTCGATCAACGGATTGATCCTCAGCCGGCGGGGACTTCGACCACCGGCACCGTCGACGGGTCGCCGCCGAGGTACTTGGCGATGAGGCCGTTCACGGTGCCGTCGTCGATGAGGCCTTGGAGGATCGGGTCGAACACGGCCTTCTTGCCGTTGTCCTTGCCGAAGATCGCGCCGTATTCCTCACCGGTGGTGAACTGGGCGACCACCTCGAGGGCGCCATCCGACTGCGTGGCCTGACCGAGGTTGATCGGGGTGTCGATGACCACACCGTCGACCTGACCGGCGTTCAACGCGGCGTAGGCGGCAGCGAGGTCGGGGAACACCTTCACGTCGTCGAGCTGCCAACCGGGCACTTCGCCCGAGGTGACGTAGTACTCGGCAGTGGTCGACGCCTGGACGCCGATGGTGAGGCCCTTGACGTCGTCCCACGAGGTGACCGCTGTGCCCTTCTTGACGAGCAGTCCCTGGTCGCTCTTGAAGTAGCCGACCGAGAAGTCGACGACCTTGGCGCGGTCCTCGGTGATGGTGACCTGCGAGAGCACGATGTCGTAGCTGGTCGGGTCGATCTGACCGGCGACGATCGCGTCGAAGCCCTCGTTGCGGAAGGTCATCTTCAGGCCGCACTTCTCGGCGATCATGTTCGCGAGGTCGTACTCGATGCCGGTGGCGATGGCGTCGGGGTCGACCTCGGCCGCAGTGGTGCCCCAGAAGTTGGGCCCGGGCAGGCTGGTGACGACGGTCAGCTCGCCGGCCTTGACCGGCTTGCAATCGACCGCCTCGCCACCCCCCGCCGAAGCGGTGGTGTCGCTGGTGGATTCGTCGGAGCCGCAGGCGGCCAGCACGAGGCCGGCCGCAATCGCCGCGGCGATGATGTTCTTCTTGATCATTGGTGATTCTCTCCCCTGGAAACGCGGTGCGAGAACTGTACACGCACGGTCATCCCGATGCCGCGGCGGCACCGGTGGAACGTCGTCGGGCTAAGGTCCAGGAGCTATGGGCGAGGCCGTCGATATCCCGATCGCCGGTCGCATGGTCACCATCACCAGCCCCGAGAAGGTGTACTTCACGACACGAAGCGAGACGAAGCTCGACCTGGTCGAGTACTACCTCTCGGTCGGCGATGCCGTGATGCGCCAGATGCAGGACCGGCCGGTCCTGCTGCAGCGCTTCCCCAACGGCGCGCACGGCACCAACTTCTTCCAGAAGCGCATCCCCGACGGCGCGCCCGAGTGGCTGCACACCACCACCGTGCTGACGCCGAACGGCACCCCGTCGCGCGCGCTGGTCGTCGCCGACCTCGCCCATCTGGTGTGGGCGGTGAACCTGGGCTGCCTCGGGTTCCACTCGTGGCCAGTGCGCGTCACCGATCAGGACATGTGCGACGAGTTGCGCATCGACCTCGACCCCGGGCCCGGCACCACCTACGCGATGGCGCAGGAGGCGGCGATCGAGACCAAGCGTCTGTTCGACGAGCTGGGCCTGCTCAGCTTCATCAAGACCTCGGGCAACCGCGGGCTGCACGTGTATGTCCGCCTCGTCGCCGAGCACGACAGCATCGCCGTTCGGGCCGCCGCGGTGGCCGTGGCTCGTGAGCTCGAGCGTCGACGTCCCGACCTGCTCACGGCCGCATGGTGGAAGGAACAGCGCGGCGAGCGCATCTTCATCGACTTCAACCAGAACGCGCCGCACAAGACGGTCTTCGCGCCATGGTCGGTGCGCGCCCTCGACCACGCTCCCGTCAGCTTCCCGTTTCCGTGGGACCTGTTGTCGACGCTGCGCCCGCACGACATGACCATCGCGACAGTGCCCGCCTGGGTGGACCAGCACGGCGACGCATGGGCGACGATGAACGAGCATCCGCAATCACTGGCGCCATTGCTCGAGATGGTACCGCGCGACGAAGCAGCCGGTCTGCCCGATGCTCCGTGGCCACCGCAGTACCCCAAGATGAAGGGCGAAGAGACCCGGTTGCAGCCAAGCAGAGCCAAGAAGAAGCCCTGAGCGCGGTGCCGTGTGGGCGTGGGATCAGACGCCGAGTTCGGCGGCGCGGGCCAGCACCCGCTCGCGCTCGGCCCCGATGGTGGTGCTGTCGCCGTGCCCGGTGTGCACCACGGTGTGGTCCGCCAGCGCCAGCAACTGGTCGCGGATCGACCGCAGGATGGTCGGCTCGTCGCTGTAACTACGGCCGGTCGCACCCGGTCCACCGCAGAACAGCGTGTCGCCACTGAACACGACGCCGGACGCTACATCGTGGAAGGAGCAGCAGCCCGGCGAGTGACCCGGCGTGTGCAACACGGCGAGTTCGTGGCCGGCCACCGTCACCACGGAACCCGGCGTCACCAGGCCGTCGGGCTGCTCGCCCGGCCAGACGACGTCCCAGAGCATGCGGTCGGCGTCGTGCAGCAGGATGGGCGCGTCGACCAGGTCGCGAAGTGGCACCGCGGCATTGATGTGGTCGTTGTGGCCGTGGGTGAGCACAATGGCCTTCACGCGACGGCCGTTGATCGCCGCAGCGATCGGTGCGGCGTCGTGCGCAGCATCGAACACCACGACCTCGCGATCGTCGCCGACGATCCAGATGTTGTTCGTGACGTTCCACTCACCGCCATCCAGGGCGAAGATGCCGTCGGTGGTGACCAGTTCGATCGCCACTCAGAGCACCACCACGGAGC
>JANOET010000334.1:0-11488 GCA_031413415.1 Acidimicrobiaceae bacterium | reverse complement strand
GTGTCGAGTTCCACGAGGCGAGCGCGCTGCTCGCGTTCGGCGGCCACCGCATTCGGCGCGACCTTGCGGAGCCCCGACCATCCCACCGGGTCACCCCACGACGCCCTCACCACCGCCGACCGCTCATACCTCGGACCGGCGGGCCCGCGCTCGCCTCCGAGCGGATCCTCGGTGTCGTTCCCCCAGAGTCCTCGATACTGCAGCACCCACGGCGTCGACTCGTCGATGACCACGGGGTCCCACTCGCGGTCCTGTCCGGGGCCGATCGTGGGACCGTCGCCTCGCGAGTAGTCGATGTACGGAATGCCGACGCCGGCCTGCGAACGCTCGCGTGTCCACGGCAGCAGCGCGCGCGTGATCGACCGGAACACGCGGATCAGTCGATGGAACGCTTTGCCGTCGAACGTCGTGAGGTACTCGCCTGCGAGGTAGGCACCACTGTGTGAACCGAGACCAGGGTGGACCACCGGGTGGTCACCGACCAACGTGAGGTCGGGGTCGTCCCACCGGCGGCGGAGGTCGTCGCCCACTTCGTCGTGCGCGGAGAAGACCACCCACGCCGGCTGCGGCAGGCCTTCGGGTTGCTCGGCGAGGTACACCGTCACCTGTTCCCAGTCGGCCTCGTGGTCGTTCACACCGTAGACACGGCTGCGCCAGTCGTTGAATGCGTAGAAGAACCAGTACTGCAGCACCACGTACCCCCCACTGCGGACCACTCGGCCGTAGTACGGGTGGTGCTCGGTGCGCATGTGCTCGCGGTACTCGGTCTCGGCTGCAGCCTGGGTACCGGTCGCCACCTTGCCGCGCACGAGCAGGCTCGCCCGGTTCAGGGCATCGACGATGCGGGTCAGCACACCGACGCGTGCGAGACGGCTGGCGTTGTGGAAGCGGGGCCGATCGGACCGCAGCCGCCACAGCGCGACCTGGACTCGCGTCAGCGGCTCGTCCACGAGACGCAGGTACTGACCCGGTCGAGGGTGGGTGCCACCGAATGCAGCGAGGCGCTCGAGGTCGAGGTCGCCCTTGGCCGCCCGCCGCGTCGCCCGCTGGTCGGGCCCTCGCTCGTACAACTCGCAACGAGCGACGTAGTCGCCGACGTCGACGGGAAGGAACAGCTCGCCCTCCGTGAGACGCACGATCGGCTCATACCGGCGCAGGAGCTCGAGCGCGTCGCCGTGGCCGTTGGCCGAAGCGGATGGATCGGACGGATCGTCGAGTTGCACCGACGTCGACGGTACATCAGACCGCCCGACGTCCGCCTCGATCAGCGCTCGACCGCGACCAGACCGACGAAGGAGCGGCGAACCTTCTGGGGGAGACTCCCCCACGACTGTGACGGACTCCACGCCCGTTGGCCTGCGCGCGAGCGAGAGTTCGCTGGCACGCTGGCCACCATGCAACACCGGGACCTTCTGATCATCGGCGCCGGACCCGGCGGATCCGCTGCGGCCATGGTGGCTGCGCGTGCCGGCCTGAAGGTGACGGTGTTCGAGAAGGGCCCGCACGGCCGCGACAAGGTGTGCGGCGACGGCCTCACGCCCCGAGCCATCGGGGCGTTGAACGAGCTGGGCATCGACCATTCGGTCGCGCACCGCATCGACGGACTGCGAATGATCGCCGGGAAGACCAGCCGCGAGTTGGCCTGGCCGTCGAACGGACGGTTCCCGGCGCACGGCGCTGTCTGGCCACGTCATCGGCTGGACACCGCGCTGATCGACGTCGCATCGGCGTCGGGCGCAGAGGTCCGATTCGACACCGAGGCGTTGCCCGTGCTCGACGACGGCCGGGTCGTCGGCGTCGAGGCCGGCGGCGAGCGCTTCCTCGCACCTCTCACCATCCTGGCTGCCGGCGCCCAGGGTCAGGCGGCCGCACTGCTCGGCGCGACACGCGACCCGGACGAGCCCTTCGGTCTGGCCATCCGCGCCTACGCGCCCACCCCTCGTCATGCCGAACGCCACCTCGA
This sequence comes from Acidimicrobiaceae bacterium, assembly GCA_031413415.1. GTDB lineage: Bacteria > Actinomycetota > Acidimicrobiia > Acidimicrobiales > Ilumatobacteraceae > UBA668. The sequence goes on along the minus strand of JANOET010000334.1, from coordinate 9,525 downwards.
GGCGTGCCTGAGTCTGCGCGACGAGCACGGCACACCGGTCCCCGGCTACGGCTGGATGTTCCCGGCCGGCGACGGAACCGTGAACATCGGCGTCGGCGCGCTGAGCACCATGAAGGGCTTCAAGCAGCTCAACCTGAACCGACTGCTCGATCAGTACGCGGCCATCGTCCGCGAGCCCTGGGGGCTGGGTGCCTACGTCGACAAGCCGCGCGCGTGGCGGTTGCCGATGAGCAGCGTGCGCCGCGTCGGCCCCGGCTGGGTGGCCATCGGCGATGCCGCTGGCTTCGTGAACCCGATGAACGGCGAGGGCATCGACTACGCGCTCGAGAGCGGGATGATCGCCGTCGAGCAGTTCCTCGCGGATCCAGCGAGCGTCGAGGCCGGCTACGACCGAGTCGTCGGCGAACGATTCGATGCGTTCCTGCGGACCGGTCGACGGTTCAGCTTCATCATCGGCCACCCGTGGCTGCTGAAGCCCGGCCTGCGAGTCGCAGTGGGCACCCAGACGACGGCCGACATCACGCTGGCGGTGATGGGCAACCTCATCGACAGCGCCACGCCGGGCGCCGCGGGACGAGTGATGCGAGTGGCCGACACGACGCTGCGGTGGGCCGACCCGCTGCTGCGCCGCACCCAGGCCAAGGCCTGAGTCGGCAGGGCGAACACGTACACGATGATGGTGCCCGAGGACCCCGCGGACTGGCCCGAGCCGCCGGAGTACCGTCAGTGACGAATGGACCTGGTGCACGGGTCGGACGACGACGATGCTGGGGGTATGGACCCTTTCAGACTCCGGCACGTCGTCATCCACGGTCATGAGATGCGCTACCGGCGCTCCGGTTCCGGAGAGGTGGTGCTCCTGCTCCACGGTCTCGCCGGCAACTCGCGCACGTGGCGCGAGGTGCAACCGGCCCTCAGCACCTCCCACGACGTGATCGCGCCCGACCTGCTGGGTCACGGCGAGTCCGCCAAGCCGATGGGCGACTACTCGCTCGGTGCGTTCGCCACAGGGCTGCGAGACCTGCTCGCTGTGCTCGACGTGCCGAGCGCGACGATCGTCGGCCACTCGTTCGGGGGTGGCATCGCCATGCAACTCGCATACCAGCACCCCGAACTGTGCGACCGGTTGGTGCTGGTCGGCAGCGGTGGCCTGGGTCGCGAGGTGAGCTGGCTGCTGCGACTGGTGACACTTCCGGGATTCGAGTACCTGATGCCGCTCGTCTTTCCGCGCCGCGTGGCAGATGCCGGCACCGACGTCGGTCGAGCGCTCTCGCGTGTCGGTCTGGGCTCGGCCCGGTTCGGCGAGATGTGGCGGTCGTACGCCTCCTTGGCAGGCGCCGACGACCGCAAGGCCTTCCTGCGCACCATCCGCGGGGTGATCGAGCCCGGTGGCCAGACCGTCAACGCACTCGATCGGCTGTACCTGGCGTCCCACCTGCCGACCCTCATCGTGTGGGGCGACCGCGACGACATCATTCCGGTCGACCACGCCCACGCCGCCCACGAGGCGATTTCGGGCAGTCGGCTCGAGATCCTCGCTGGAGTCGGGCACTTCCCGCACCTCGAAGCACCGGAGCGGTTTCTCGAGGTGCTCGACGACTTCCTCTTCTCGACCGACGCCGGCCCGACGACTGCGGGACGTCTCCACGACCTGATCCGCACGACCTGATCCGGCCGGTTTCTTGGTAGTGAAACCGCTGGTAGTGGGCGTGATTCGACTCGCAGAGCGGTGTTCGCCACAGACCCTGCGTGCAGCAAGCTACAGCGGGCGAGCCGCTGTCAAAGCCGCTGGCCGAGCCGTCCCTGGCGGTATTGACTGGCTGCGACGCTCGTCACCGTGATGCGATGGCTCATCTGCGCTCCTTGCTCCACATCCAGAACTCTCCGAGCCGTCGGTGAAGTGCCAGCATCACCTCGACCGACGCAGCGCTGATCTCCCCGCCCGCTCGGGCTTCCGCGACCAGAGACCGAAGCGAATCGTCCTCCGCCAAGACGTCGGCGTTGGACTTCTCGAAAGGTTGATAACTGGCGGCCACGAACCGATATCGGCAATCTCCACGGACAACCTAAGCCCGGCGGAGACAGCCCCTTTTCGACCATCGTGCGCAGAGGAGGCCGGCCGTCCAAGGTCGTGCCTCCAGCGCCGCCACCACCAACCACCGAAACCGTGGGATTTCCGCGACATGAGACGGTCCAGGTGAGGTGTGGCTCGCGTGACGTCATGTCTCCACCACGGACGGCTCCGAGCAGGTCGCGGCCGCCGAGTCACTCGCCGACGGATGCGTCGCCGCAGGACGAACGAGGACCACACGCGGCGCCAACGCTGACGACGCCCGTCAGGGCATCTCCGAGGAGTGCGCCGAGATCCGGAAGGGCCTGACCGTCACTCCCTGGCCGTCGCTGCTCTATCCCCCTCGCCGATGCCCGTCCTCGCCGTCCGAGGACGGGCATCGCCGCGCGGGGGAGGTGGTCAGGTTGCGTCGGTCGACAGGTCGGCGAGCAGTTGGCGGGCGCGTGGGGCGTGCACCAGGTCGAACTCGGGGCTGAGCTCCAGTGCAGCGGAGAGGTGTGCCCGGGCGTTGGCGCTGTCGCCGACGGCTGCCTCCACCGAGCCCACTTGGTACAGCAACCAGGCGTCCCCGCCGCCGAGGCGCATCGCCTCGTCGAGGTGGGTTGCCGCTTCGTCGGCCTGGCCGGCTTGGAGCAACGACCACGCCAACCAGGCGTGGGTCTCGACGTCGGAGCGGATCTCGAGGTCCTGGCGGGCGAGCCGCACCGCGAAGGCCGGGTCGTGGTCGGCGAGGAAGCCGATGAGGTGGCGGCGTTCGGCCGGGTACTTCTCGGCCTGCGCGCGGGCCACGTCGAGGCCGAGCTCGATCTGGTGTGCCGCGTCGGTGTCGCGGCCGACGTGGGCGTAGAGCTTGGCGAGTTCGCCGTGCAGGTCGGCGGCGCTGGCGTCGGCCACCAATGCCTCGTACCAGCCGATCGCCTCGTCGTAGCGTCCCTGGGCGACCAGCACCTGGCCCTGCAACTCGATCGAGCCGAGATGGCCCGGTTCGATCAGCAGCGCTGCGTCGATGGTGTCGGCGGCCTCGTCGTACTGGCCGGACCGGTACTGGTAGGTGCCGAGCTGGAACCAGTAGAAGGCCGCGGCGCTCGCGCCGAGGTCTTCCTCGCCAGCGCTGATGAGCGCCTGTCGGGCGAGTTCGACGGCCTCGTCGAGCGAGCCCGACAACGCAGCGACGCGTGCCTGTCGGCTGAGGATCGACGCAATACCGGGGAACTCCTCGGCGAGTTCGTCGTACGCGGCGATCGCCGTGTCGTAGTCGCCCAGTTCGAGGTGTGCGTCGGCCGCGGCGATGCGGGCGCCGACCGATGACGGTTGGCGGGCGAGGACGCCTTCGACCTGTCGGAGCGCTGCGCTGAACTCGTGTTGACCCGACAGCGACGAGGCCAGTGCGAGGGTGGCCGCGTCGTTGGCGGGGTCGAGCTCGACAGCGGCGCGGGCGATCTCCTCCGCCTGCGAGTACAGGTCGAGGTCGCCCGTCTCGCCGGCGAGTGCGAGTGTGCTGAAAGCGAGGTTGGCTCGGTTCTGGACGCTGCCGGGAACGTCGCGGACCCGGCCTTCCCACAGCTCGCTCACCGCTGCGGTGTCCATCCGGCCGACGTTCAGCAGGACGATGTCGTTCGGGTCGGGCAGTGCCGATCCGTCGTCGGGTGATGATCCTCGGGCGATCAGTCCCTGGCCGAGGATCGCGAGCGCGGCAGCGAAGAGCGCGACCGGGACTTTTCGACCGAGCGTTGACGTCGAGGTCGCGCTCTTCGGTGCCATGTGTGTTCCTTCGCTCAGTTCGCCGGGGCGAGGTAGGGGAAGACGTTGCGGAACGCCCGGTCGTTGGAGCCCACGCCGTCGGTGGTGACGCCGCCCTTGGTGAGCAGGTTGAGCTCGGCGTCGATGACGTCGTCGGCGAGCTTGCGCCCGTTGAGGAAGCCCGAGCTGTTGCCGAGCTCGAAGGTCAACACGTCGGGGATGAGCACCGGTGCGATGGCCGCGGCGTAGGCAGGGTCGCCGGAGAGTGCGGTGATCCGTGCGGTGACCTCGGCGCCGAAGGCTGCCCACTGCTGGGCGGGCGGCGTCGCGTTGAACGCGTCCTTGCGACCCGCGCCGATGAGCGCGGTGTTGATCGCCGGGCGAGCCATCTGGTCGATCGTGACGCCCTGGAGCGACGTGGTCGCCCAGATGCCGATGTCACCGGAGCCGAGCAACTTGCTGGGGACTTCGATGGCGATCGCGGAGACGTTCAGACCGGCGAAGAAGTTGGTGCCGGTGAACTGGAAGCCGTTGCGGAAGCCTTCGAGGTCGAAGAAGAACGGGTCGTCGAACGTGCCGGCGATGGCGTTGCCGGTCTTGCCGAAGCGGAAGGTGCGGCCGACCTTGCCCGCTCGTTCGAGCGAGCCCTTCGCGCCTTCGAGTTCGACCTCGATGCTCTGGTCGCCCCGCTTGCCGACCTTGCCGAACTCGACGTCGATCGTGGTGTCGGCCATTGCATCGCCGTTGTCGTCGATGCTGAACCGGTAGGTGGCGTCGGGGTGGAAAGTGGTGCCGCTCTGCACGCCGGCGAGCGGGTTGACGGTCATGACGAGCACCGTGTTCCAGGCATCGGTGGGCGACTGGAAGAGGTACACGTCGTTGATGTCGGTTCGGCCGTCGGCCGTCACCCCGGGTGCGTCGAGGTGGTCGGCGGCGCCGGCTCCGAGGGCGGTGACTGTCGTCGCCACGACGATCGCTCCGGCTCCGAGGAGTCCCAAACCCTTGTTGCGAATGTTCATGCCTGCTCCTTCAGTGAGGTGGGCGGGTTGCCCACCTCAACATTCGGAGCCGGGTGCGTCGTAGTTCACTTCGCGACGAACTCCGGATGGCAAGCTCTACCTGCAGGGCCGCAAAGGGACCTCGTGCAGTGTGGGGGGCAGCACGGCGATCAAGTGCCCGGTCGGCTTGTCGACGTTCGTCGACCACTCCCAGGGCAGCAGATCGACGTGAAGGTCGTAGGCCGGATCGGGACCGCTGTTGACGACTGCGTACTTGACGGTTGATGTGCTGGTGATCGCGAATCGGTAGCTGCCGACAGGCACCACATTGACTCGCTCCGCGTGTTGCCTGCGCCGTCGCTTGTGCTCACGCCAGTAGGCCCAGACACCGCCGAAGAACGGCAACAGCACGAGCCACTCTCCAACCGAACCCCAGTTGATCGAACACGACCCGATCACGGCATTCCCCCCCACTTCACCCCCACGGCTCGACACCGGAGGACCCCAGGAAGTGAAAAACCCCCTGCTAGCAGGGGGTTCGTCCGTGGAGCTGAGGAGAATCGAACTCCTGACCTCTTCCATGCCATGGAAGCGCTCTGCCAACTGAGCTACAGCCCCGAACGAGTGTGGGACGTTATCAGCGCAGGTCCCTCCGCCAAAACCTGGGCGCTTACATCGAGCGCTTGGATCGCAGTTTTGAGCGCAGTGGGCCCACACCGAGGCGCATGACGGCCGTGATGAGCAATGTGGAGATGACCACGCGCACCTCGAGCGGCAGACCGGCGATCTGCGGTGCGACCACGAGCGAGCTGGCGATTGCCACGGGGTACACCCAGGCCACGTCGGTGACGATGCGGTTCGTCAACGACCGGTTCGGCTCGGCGCGGTCCGGCAGCTCGAAGAAGTTCTCGACGCCGACCGTACGCGTGATCCGCTCGCTGACCACGAACGCCTTCGCCCGCTCGACCAGGACGGCACGCTGCGGCGACCGCTCCCACTCGCGCAGGTGGATGCCGTCGACGAACCTGAACACGAACTGATGGTCGCCACCGTCGGGCCCGGGGTGCAGCACGCCGGCGCCGAGGCAACCGTGGTACTTCGACAGCGTCCGGATCACATCGTCGGTCCAGGCCTCGTACTCGGCCTCACGACCCGGGGCGACGGCGCGCGCCACCGTGACGGTGACCGGATCGGGCGCGATGCGGGGAAGCTGCGCCGTGTCGAAGGGGCCGGAGAGAGCGAGTGCCATGACGACCATCAACCCTAGAGATAGCGACGATCATTCCATCGGTGACAACGATCACAAGGGAACGAACTCGGCGGTGGCCGGTCAGACGGTCCAGTCGACCTTCGGGACGTCGCGGTACAGCCGTTCGATCTCGTAATACATGCGAATGTCCTCTGCGAACACGTGCACGACGACATCGCCGTAGTCGACCAGCACCCACTGCTGCTCGTGTGCGCCCTCGATGCGGATGGGCGACCGGCCGAGCTGCTCGCGCACGATCTCCTCCACCGAGTCGACCACGCTCTTCACCAACCGACGGTTCGTCGCGCTGGCGATGACGAAGTAGTCGGTGATCTGCAGCACGTCGCCGACGGCCAGCACCAGCGTGTGGTCGGCCTTCTTCTCGTCGGCGGCTCGCGCCGCGACGACGGCGAGCTCACGGGCGGCCAACGCCGCAGCGGAAAGGGGTGTGTCAGTCATCAGGGCACCGTCGTGGTCGTGGTGGTGGACGGCAATGCGATGCCGGTGGTCGGATCGTCGAGGAAGGTGGTGCCGAGCTGGATGATGACGTCGATGCCCTCGATCCGGGTGCCTGCCTCCAACTGCTCGAAATCGGTGCCGAAGAGGTTCTCGGCACCCAGTGCGTCGTCGGACAGGCTGCGATCCGCCAACAGCACCTTCGTGGTCGCTTGCTCGGGACCGTTCTGGTACACCCAGCTCACGTTGCCGCCCAGGTAGAGCAGCGCCTCGACGGCCCACTTCACCTTGTCACCGTGCCCGGGGGGCGCATCGATACGGAACGTGAGGCCGGTGGACGCCGCCGACATGTTGCTCGGAGCGATGGTGGCGAACACCATCACTGCGTCGGCCCGATCGAGTTGCTCGATGTCGCGCCCGGACTGCTGCGGCTCCGCCAATGGGGTGGCGATGATGCCGCGGAAGTCGGCGGGGCCCGCGTAGACCTGACCGACGATCTGCCCCAATGAGGTCGGTGTCCCGGCCGACGGGTCGGTGCGCCCCTCACCGATGGCCGCGACCACACCCTGCCAGGCCGCGAGCGTGTTCGGCCGGCGGTCCAGGTCGCTCTGGCCGTCTGCCTTCGCGTTGAGCAACTTCGCCATCTGGCCCGCCGAGAAGCTGCCCTTGCCCTCGCTGTACAACGTCACCTCGGCGCCGTTGTCGGTGACCACCACGTCGTCGGGTAGGTCCACGTCGATCGGCGCCAGAGGCTGGAGCAGCTCGGTGAGTTCGTTCGGGGTGGCGACCAACGACTGGTCGACCGTCAGCGACAGGACGCTCTCGACCCCGAGCAGCAGCGCCTCGGCACCACCCTCGGCATACGCCTCGGAGAGCGATTGTCGCTGGCCATCGAGGTTGCCCAGGATGTCGGTGCTGGTGGGCACGCTCACGATGCTGCCGCCCGGTGTCCGGGTGACCGCCCCGTCGGTCACCTCGTCGGGGTGCAGAACCCAGACCGTGATGCCGGTGAGTTCGTCGAGGTCGTCGACCGATGCGAGCATCCCGACCGGCGTCACCGGGATGGGCTCGGAATCGACGGTGCGATCCTTGCCGCCCTCGTAGCGGGCCAGCGCGAGTGCGCCGGCGTACACGAGGCCACCGATGGCGGCGACGACCGTCAGGCTGGCCGCGAGCATGAGTGCCGTGCGGGATCGGCGCACCGATGCCAGGGAACTCACACGGCCTCCGAATACAACCCGCACTCGCGAATCACGTCGAGCACCGGGTCGGTGACCAGGTAGTCGAGTGGTCGGCCATCGCACGCACGAGCACGTAGGTCGGTGCTCGACACGTCGAGGCGCGGCACCTCGACACGTATCCAGTCGAATCGCCCGGACAGTTCCATCTGTGCGCCCGGCCGATCGACCACCACCAGGTGCGATCGCTCGACGACCTCGGCGTAGCGCTCCCACGTCTCGATGCCTGCCGCAGCATCGTCGCCGACGATGGTGAAAAGGGAGGCGTGCGGATGCTCGTGGGACAAGAGTGCCAGCGTATCGGCGGTGTAGCTGGGTCCGCCATGCCGGATCTCGGCATCGCTGGCGACCAGGCCGGGGACATCGGCGACGGCCGCCTGCACCATCGCCAGACGATCGGCGGCGGGCGTGATCGGACGGCTGCCCGCCTTCTGCCAGGGGACATTGGCGACCATCAGTACGACGACGTCGAGCGCCAGCGCATGGCGCACGTTGACCGCCGTCACGAGATGACCGACGTGCGGAGGATCGAAGGTGCCGCCGAACAGACCGATTCGTCGCACGTCACCGGCTGGTCCAGGCATCGGGACCGAAGTCTACGGGCGCGGAACCCCAGGTCCGAGGCACCACAGTTCATCAGCACTGTGTCAAGATGAGTTTCGACACGACAATGGTTGACCGATGTAGTACTGTGACCTGTCCCCCCACGCACCGACCCCCATCGGGATCCGGGACCAGTCATCACGACTTGGCACGCCCACGTGCCGGATGACACACATTCCCGCGGAATCAGACGCCGAACACACAAGTTGAGAAACATTGCCATGAACGACTCCATCGGACTCTACCTGAACGACATCGGAAAAGTTTCCCTCCTCAATGCCGAGGAAGAGCGCGAACTGTCTCGCGTCATCGAGACGGGCCGCGATGCGGCCGAGCGCCTCGCCAACGGCGAGAAGGGCACCGGCCTCAAGGCTCAGGTGTCAGCTGCCGCCGAGGCCAAGGACCGGTTCATCCGTGCCAACCTTCGCCTCGTGGTGAGCATCGCTCGCCGCTACCCCCTGCCGCAGGGCATGGATCTGCTCGACCTCATCCAGGAGGGCAACCTCGGCCTCGAGCACGCCGTCGACAAGTTCGACTGGCGTCGTGGCTTCAAGTTCTCCACCTATGCCACCTTCTGGATCCGCCAGGCCATCGGTCGTGCCCTCGACCAGAAGGCCAGCCTCATCCGCATCCCCGGCGATCGTTCGGCCAGCCTCCGTGCGGCCCTTCGTCAGGCCAGCGGCGATGGCGAGACCCTCGATGTCGGCAACGCCGAGTTGCACCGCCTGACCACACCGGTGTCGCTCGACAAGACCATCGGCGACGACGGTGATGCCACGCTCGGCGACCTGATGGCCAACGGCGACGGCACCCCCGAAGACGCCGTGATGGCCATGGTCGACACCGATCTGCTCGATGAACTGCTCGGCACGCTCGACAAGCGGGCTCGCTACGCAGTCGAGGCCCGATTCGGTCTGCTCGACGGCGAGCGCAAGAGCTTCCGCGAGGTCGGCGAGAACCTGGGCGTCACCGCCGAGGCCGCCCGTCGCCTCGTCAGCCGTGCAGTGGCCGGTCTGCGCGAAGACGCAGTCCGTATCCTCGCTGTCTGATCACGAACGTGCGAAGGCCGCCGCCCACACGGGCTGCGGGCGTCGTTGTTTTTGGCCATTCGTTATCCCCGGCACGGCGGGCGGAGGTCCCCGTAGGGTGGCCGGCGGGGGAAAATCGTGG
>JANOET010000333.1:0-2335 GCA_031413415.1 Acidimicrobiaceae bacterium | reverse complement strand
GGGGTCACGATGACCGGCTCGGTGAGCGTCAAATGGACCACCGCCTGGGCACCCTCGCCGCTCAGCGGCAACACCAACGACGTCGGCGACGACTCAGGATCGACAGCCGGGCTGCCGACGAAGTCGTCGTCGCTCGCGAACCGCAGGGTGCCCTCCTCGGTGACCGCGAGGATTTCGATCGTGTCGACCGGCAACATCTCGGGCAACACCCGCTGGGCGATGCGGGCCAACTCGGGCAGGTCGTGCGCCATCACCAGCGCCTCGGTCATCCGCCGCACCGTCGACGCGACCCTCAACAGCCGAGCGACGTCGAGGTCCTCGCGGGCCATCAGGAAGATGCCGCACTCCAACTCGGCGAGCCGGGTGAACATCTCGTCGACGAGCGGCCCGGGAATGACACACCCGTGCTGCGGGGCGATCATCGTGATCGGCGCGAACGACCGGCGCAGCCGATCGAGGCCGGCCGCGAGGATCTCGCGGCTGGGCATGTAGTGCTCGTGGAACGGGCGCATCGCCTCGAAGTACGACATGTCGTCGGCGTACAGCTGCCCCCCGTCGGTGAAACCACCGAACAGGTCGGAGCTGAACAGCACCCCGCTCGACTCGTCCCAGCTGCACATTGCACCCGGGAAGTGCAGGTACGGCGTGAGCGCGAAGCGCATCTTCCGATCTCCGTCCAACGGCAACTGCCAGTCGTGCTCCTCGACCCGGTAGTAGGGGAAACCTGCGTGGTAGTGGTGCAGCAGCGTCTGCGCGCGCCACTCGGTGACCAACTCGACGTCGGGTCGCGGCAACCGCGCCCGCAGTTGGGGAAGGCCGGCGGCGATGTCGGGGTCGCTGTGATGGCAGACCACCCACCGGATCGACTCGAGCGGCACCACCTGTTGCACCTTCGCCAGCACGTCGTCGATCGCGTCGGCCGACCCGGGATCGATGAGCACCGACTGATCGCCCGCTTCGACGAGATACGCATGGCACTGGAAGGTCTCGTCGGGCCGCACGGCGCCCACCCACCACACGCGAGCAGCCACCTCGACCGGCGAGTTCCACCACTCGACCAAGTTGTCGGACATGTCCGAATCGTACCGTCAGTCGGGATCCAGACCCTTGATGATTCTGGCCAGCATGGCCAACGAACGCGTGCCCTCGTCGAAGTACTCCGAGTGTGAACCCCACGGCGTGGAACCCGGGCCGACGTCCACCACACGCGCCCCGAATGCCGGGTCGGTGGGCACCGCCCCGAACGGCTTCAGGTACTCGCCGATGTCGGTGACGTAGTCGTCGAACAACGCGCCGGGGTCGAAGCTGCCGATCTTGATGCCCTTCAACCCTGTCTCCTGCAACGCACTCGTGCACGCCGCATAGACCACCGCACCGTCGGGCAACACGAACTCGGTCACGTGATTCGCCCCCACCCCCGGCGAACCGAGGAACACCACCCGATTCACGGACAGACCGGCCTGTGCGGCCAGCCCCACCACCAGCGAGCCGTAGCTGTGGCCGATGACGGTGATGCTCGCCTCGGGCCGCGTGTCGCGCAAACCGGCCACGAACTGGCACAGCGCCCCGGCGCCCACCCGGGCCAGGTCGTCGTCGGCGATCTCGCGAATCATCTTCACGAACCGAATCCCCACCCCGACCGGTGCGTCGTAACCCAACCAACTGATCACCGCCGAGTCCTCGGCCTCGCGTTGCAACCGTTCGGCGGCGTTCATCAACGCCGCATACCGCTCGATGTCGTTCGAGATGCCCGGCACCGTGACCGCCACGTTCGTCGCCGTGCGCAGGTCGCCCTCCACCACCGAGATCCGCCCGTCACCCTCGGGGTCGAAGAACAGCACCTGCTTGCGCGACTCGGCGATCCGGTCGTACAGCTCCAACCGTCGCCGGGCGCCGTCGTTCAGCCGGTCGCCCGTCGAACGCAGACGCCGGATCTCGTCCTCCACCCGCTCCCGATTCGCGGCGTAGATGGTGTCGGGGTCGTCGTAACCCACACCGAGATCGTAGACCCCCATGGCACCCACAAAATCCAGGCCCACGCTGGACGCCCGATCGTTGAAGATTTCTTCGGATGTGGCGGGCGCGGGCAACAGGCGATCTCGGGCATTGAAGGCTGTCCAGCAGTGATTCTTGTGAATGAAGGCGAACGGGGCTGCCCTCGTTGATACCGCCGTCGCGCCTGCGGCGAATGCCCTACTACGATGTCGGATCAACCGGCGGAATGAGGGTGTGGAAGTGCGTAGCAAATCAAACACGTCACTATTGACAAGTGCGTGTATCACCAGAGTTCTCCTCATGGTCGCCATGAGTTCGCTGGCGGTCTCCGCGTCGATTC
>JANOET010000332.1:0-4560 GCA_031413415.1 Acidimicrobiaceae bacterium | reverse complement strand
TGGGGCACCTACGCCTGGAGCCAGCTCATTCTCGGCGCGCCCGGCGGCCGCATCGCCGGCGGGTCCGACGAGGTCATGCGCAACATCGTGGGCGAGCGCGTGCTCGGACTGCCGAAGGACCTCGGCATCGACAGCACCTCGCCGTTCAAGGACCTCAAGGTCGGCACCCAGAAGGGCTGATCTGCGCGACACTGTGGCGCCATGGGGACCACATTCCGCACAGAGTGGGACACCGCACCGAACCCGCGTTACGACGTGTGGACGGTGACCAACGGCGGGGAGATCCTGCCCGGTGTCCTCACGCCGTTCATCGCCACGCTCTACAACGAGATCGACGCCAAGGGGTTGAAGGACCTCATGGCCGCGTACCCCACGGGCAAACGCGTGTCGATCTACAAGCCGCCCGTCGGCAACTTCTTCGGCATCACCGCCGGAAGGTTGGCGCTGAACGTCGGCTTCTCGGTTGCGGCCATGAGCTGCCTCGACCCCGACATCGCCACCGCCATGGCGGCCCAGTTCTTCCAGGGCAGCGACGACGCCCTGCGGCTCATCGTGAAGGCGCCGCCGGCCGAGGTGGAAGCAGCGTTGGTGGTCGCCACGGCGCAACGTGAGGCTGCCGAGGGCGAGTCGCGGGCCGATATGGAAGCCCTGTACGAGGAACGCCTCACCGACCAGGCCATTCTCGACCGCGGATTGCCGTTGAAAGCCGCGTGGAAGCGACTGCTCGAACTGCTGGCGGCCGACGGCGTGCTGCTGAACCGCCACCTCATCGTGTCCACCGCCGCGGGAGAGATGCAGGTGCGGCTCGCCGGCGTCATCGCGGCCGGCGGCGGCGGCGACCCGAACGCCATCATCGGGCTGGTGAGCGGGCTCGGCAACGTCGAAAGCTCGAAGCCCGCACTCGCGATGTACGACCTGGCGCAGGTGGCGAAGAAGACAGCCGCCGTGCGCAAGGTGCTCGAGTCGGGCGACACCGATGCCGCACTCGAGGCCATCGCCTCGGGTGACCGAGTCTGGGCGTCGTTCACCGACGAGTTCGATGAGTTCGTGCACCGCTACGGCTTCCGTGTGCAGGGCGAGGCCGACCCGAGTGTGCCCGACTGGGGCGAGGTACCCACGTTCCTCCTGTCGCAGGTGCGGTCGATGATGGCGTTGAAGGTGGCCAACTCCCCTGCCGCGCACGTCAAGAAGGCAGGAGCATCGCGGGCGAAGCTCGAGAAGGCCGTCCGCGCCTCTCTGGCGCCCGAGATGCGCGAGCACTACGACGCGGCCTTGGTCCAGGCGCAGCGGTTCACGGCCATGCGCGAACTCACCAAGGCCGTCTGGGTGCTGGGCACCCGCCGCCTTCGCCCGCCGCTGCTGGCAGTGTGCGACGGCATCGCCCACGCCGGTCACGTGAAGGACATGAGCGACGCGCTGTACCTCACCTATCGCGAGGTCGAAGCACTGGTGAAGGGCAAGCCGGTTCCGAACCTTGCGGCCACGGTGCGCCGACGCAAGCAGCAGAAGGCCAAGGCCGAGGACTACACCCTGCCCGACTCGTGGGTGGGCGACGCCACGCCGGTGAAGAAGGGCAACGTCTCACGTTCGAAGCGACTGACGGGTCTGGGCGTGAGCGCCGGGGTGGCCACCGGTCGAGCGCGCATCATCCTCAACACCGAGGCCGCCTTCGCCCGCGACATCGAGCCAGGCGACATCCTCGTCGCCCCGTTCACCGACACGCCGTGGACCCCGCTGTTCATCCCTGCCGGGGCCGTGGTGGTCGAGACCGGCGGCATGCTGTCGCACGCGGCCACGGTGGCCCGCGAGTTCGGCATCCCGTGCGTGGTGCTGGTGAAGGACGCGACGCGCATCATTCACGAGGGCGACCTCGTCACCGTCGACGGTGCCGCCGGCACCGTCAGCATCAGCCGCTGAGCGCCTAGCGACGCCAGACGTCGTCGTCGGCCGATGACTGCACGACGTCGATCGTGATCGGTCCACCGGCAGGCAACTTCACGGGCACGTCCTCGAACGGCATGGGTGGCGCGAGCGACTCGGGCGACGGCGCGACCGGCGGCGTGCGCTGGGCGAAGATACGCAGCCCGACACCTGCGGCAACGACCAGAGCAGCCCACGCCATGCTCGGTACGGAACCCTGTAGGAACGTCAACACTCGATCCTTCAGCGAAGGGGTGTCGCCGTTCGCCGAGAACGAGAACGCGTTCGTGAAGGACATCAGGAGGCCGTTCAGGACCGCAGCACTGAACAGCACCAGCCCGACGACGATGATCACGTCGGCGGCCTTCGAATTCGAGATCCGGTCGAGGCGGCCCATGCGCGGCAGCGTAGTGAAACCCGACGAGGTCGACGTCCACGGTGCGCGACACTGCCGCATGGAGTCCGACCACACCGACCCTGCGCTGTTCTACACCGGCATCGTCGCCGACATCTATGGGCCGCTGCGTGGCGACGGTCCACCCGATCCAGCTCCGTACGCCGCGTTCGTCCGTCGTTCCGGAGAGCCTGCCCTCGAACTCGGCTGCGGCGACGGTGACCCGCTGCTCGACCTGCGCGAATCGGGCCTCGACGTCGAGGGGCTCGACTCGTCGCCCGACATGCTCGAGCGGTGCCGCGCCAATGCCGCGGCGCGGGGCGTCGACGTGGTCCTGCACTGCCAGCCGATGCAGTCGATGCAACTCCCCCGCCGCTATCGATCCGTCTACATCGCCGGGCCGACGTTCAACCTGCTGCCCGACGACGACACCGCTGCTCAAGCTTTGGCCGCGATCGCGTCGCACCTCGACGACGACGGTACGGCGCTGGTGCCCCTGTTCGTACCCGGGCCCACCGACCCGGCGTTCTTCGGCGTGGCCCGCCGGCACACCACCGACGCCGGCGCGCACATGGCGTTCAGCGCGCTCGACGAGACCTATGACGCCGAACGACGCACGCGCATCACCTCCGTGCGCTACGAGCTCACTACGGACGGGGACACCACGGTCGACGAACGCCCGTGGCTGCTGCACTGGTACACGCAGGACGGCTTCCGCGACTTGGCCGAGGCCGCCGGCCTCGTCGTGAAGGCCGTCCGCCGGCCCACCGGCGGAGCGGCCGAACCCGACGACATCGACTTCGTGTTCGTGCTGACCCCGTCGCGTGCACCAGGAACTTAAGTTCGCGCGGTGGGGGCCGCGGGGTGGAGGCCGTGGTCGTTGGCCCAGCGCGTGAGGTCGTGGCCCTCGAGCGCGGCGGCGAGGAGGTCGGGGAAGGCGTCGGGGGTACAGGCCATGGACGGCACACCGAGGTCGGCGAGCATCGCCGCCTCGTGGTGGTCGTAGGCGGGGGCGCCCTCGTCGCTGAGCGCGAGCAGCACCAGCACCGTGACACCCGCTTGGACCATCTGCGCCACTCGATCGTGCAGGAGCGCAGCGTTGCCGCCCTCGAACAAGTCGCTCACCAGCACCAGCACCGTGTCGGCCGGTCGGGTGATGAGCTGCTGGCAGTACCCGATGGCGTTGGCGATGTCGGTACCACCACCGAGCTGCACGCCGAACAACACTTCGACCGGGTCGTGCAGCACGGGAGTGAGGTCGGCGACCGCAGTGTCGAACGCGATGACGCTGGTGCGCAATGCCGGCATCGATGCGAGTACGGCACCGAACACCGCCGCGTGCACCACGCTGTCGGCCATGCTGCCCGACTGGTCGATGGCGACGATGACGTCGCGAGCGAGACTGCGCTGCCGACGGCCGTAGCCGATGAGCCGTTCCGGCACGACCGTGCCGTGCTCGGGCAAGTAGTGGCGCAGGTTGGCATGAATGGTGCGGTCCCAGTCGATGTCGGCGGGGCGCGGTCGACGCGTGCGTTGCGACCGCGCCAGCGCGCCCTGCACGGCCTGCTTCGTGCGCGACGCCAGGCGTTGCTGGATCTGTTCGACCACTTCGCTGATCACCCGGCGAGCGCTCACCCGCGTGGCGTCGGGCAGCAGCTTGTTCAGCTCGACCAACAGCGTGACCAGGTGGATGTCGGCTTCGACGGCCTGGAGCATCTCGGGTTCGAGCAGCAGTTGGCGCAGCTGCAGCCGATCGATGGCGTCTCGCTGCAGCACCTGCACGACAGGTGACGGGAAGTAGCGGCGAATGTCGCCCAACCAGCGGGCAACCGACGGCGCGGACTTGCTGAGGCCTCCGGCTCGACCGCCGCCACGCCGAGCCCCCGGCTTCGAGTCGTACACCGCGGCGAGCGCGGCGTCGATGCGCGCATCGTGGCCGTCGAGCGCGATGCCGGTGACGCCCTGGCCGCCGGCATCGTCGTCGGGCGTGCCGCCCAGCACCATGCGCCAACGGCGTAGACGCTCGAGGTCACTGACCCGGCCGGCGTCACCGAGGGTGCGGTCGCTCACGACGGCACCCCCAACAGATGGCGGACGGTCCCGAGCGCCGCGGCAGCTCGCTCGCGATCGATCTCGGTGCCGAATCCCACGACCGTCGCGGGCGCCTCGTCGGTCTTTGAGCAGAGACGCTGCAAGGAGGGAGATATTATTGATATCAAAATCATTGGCTTTGGTGTCCAGGGTCT
>JANOET010000331.1:0-23760 GCA_031413415.1 Acidimicrobiaceae bacterium | reverse complement strand
AGCACCAACGGCGGCACATGGGACACGAGTGCCGCGCAGACGATCTCACCCATTGCATCTCCCTCAAATCCTTAGGTCCCGAAGAATCTACACTGCGCACGATGGTCGTCACGCTCGCACTCACGGCCGCCGTCGTCATCGGGGTCGGGGACTACTGGGGTGGACGAGCGTCGATCCGCCACCCCGCGCTGCTGGTCACGTTCTTCGGGCAACTCGTCGCCGCGATGGCGTCGGTCGTGGTCGTGGTCGTCTCCGGCTGGACCGTCCTCCACCGTGGTGACCTCGTCCTCGGCGGACTCGCCGGCGGCGCCGCCGCCGCCGCAACGGTCGGGTTCTTCCATGCGCTCGCCAACGGCCGGATGTCGATCGTCGCGCCGATCACGGCGGTCACGGGCGTGCTGCTCCCTGTCCTGCTCGACCTCGTGGGCGGCGTCTCGATGAAGGGATCGACATGGGCCGCGATGGCCGTCGTCATCGCCGCCGTACCCATGGTGGCCATCCGTCCCGGTGGGGACCACCGTCTGTCGAGACGCGCCGAGCTGGGCCTGTCGCTGGGCGCCGGAACGGGTTACGCCGCCTACTTCGTGCTCCTCGGGCACACGTCGCAGGAGAGCGGCCAGTGGCCGGTCGGCGCATCCTTCTTCGCCGGTTCCCTGGTGCTCGGCGTGATCATGGCGGTACGAAGGATGCCGTTCGGTTCGCCGCCGATCGGCGCGGTCGGCAGTGGGGCCTGCAGCATCATCGCCGGGGTGTGCATCACCCGTGCGCTGCAGATCGGCCCCATCTCGCTCGCCACCGTGCTCGGCTCGCTCTATCCCGTGGTCACATCCGGCCTGGCGGTGCGCTTGGGCGGCGAACGCCTGCGGCCGATCAACGCAGTCGGCATCGTGCTCGCAGTGGGCGCTGCCTCCGTGGTTGCCGCCACCCGCTGAGCGGGGCGATCGGCAATCGGCAATCAGCGAGCAGCGAGCAGGGCGCGGACGGTCTCGCCGAGCGGCTCGAGATGGTCGCGCAGTTCCGGGTACCCGGCCTGACGCAGCACCGCGTTGTCGAGCACGCTGTTGGTGGGCCGCGGGGCTGGACGCGGCGGCTGCAACTCGGCGGTGCTGATGGGCCGCACCATCGCTGGATCCTTCCCCATCGCCTGCACGACCGACTGGGCGAACTCGAACCACGACACGGCGCCCTGGTTGGTGGCGTGCACGACACCCGAAAGACGGTCGAGCGCAATGCGACGCAGCACCGGGGCGAGGTCGTGGGTGAACGTCGGGTGACCCACCTGGTCGGCGACGAACGCCAACTCCGAATGCTCGTCGGCGAGGCGCATGATGGTCTTCACCATGTTGCCGCCGTTCGCGCCGCACACCCATGAGGTGCGGACCACGCTGGCCGACGGTCCGAGCGCGAGTGCCTCTCGCTCGCCGATGAGCTTGGTGATGCCGTAGATGCTCTGCGGTGCAGGGTCGTCCCATTCGTGATACGCCCGGTCGAGTTCACCGTCGAACACGTAGTCGGTGCTGACCGTCACCAGATGGGCCCCGCTGCGGTGACAGGCCTCGGCCAACCAACGCACCGCAGTCCCGTTCATCGCCAGGGCCAGTTCGGGGTCGCCCTCGCAGGCATCGACGGCGGTCCATGCCGCGCAGTTGATCACTGCGTGGGGGGCGACGGACGTGACGGATCCCAACACGGCGGATCGGTCACTGATGTCGAGACCCGCGCGATCGAAGGCGAACACGTCGTCGCCCGCCCCAGTGCAGGCTGCGACGAGGTCGGTGCCGAGCTGTCCTGCAGCGCCGGTGATGAGCACCCGCATCAGAGGCCGGCCTTGACCTTGAGCGGTTCCCACCACCAGCGGTTGTCGGTGTACCACTGCACGGTGGACTGCAGGCTCTCGTCGAACGAGCGCTCCATCCGCCACCCGAGCGCAGCGACCTTGTCGATGTTCACCGAGTACCGGCGATCGTGCCCGAGCCGATCGTCGACGGGCTTGATGAAGCTCTCGTCGCGGTCGCACAGCTCGAGCAGCGCGTACGTGAGCTCCTTGTTCGTCATCTCCTGGTGGGCGCCGATGTTGTACACCTCGCCGACGACACCGTCGGTGAGCACAAGGTGCGCCGCCCGGTTGTGGTCCTCCACATGGATCCAGTCGCGCACGTTGCCACCGTCGCCATACAGCGGAACCTGCTTGCCGTCGAGCAGGTTCGTGGTGAACAGCGGAATGACCTTCTCGGGGAACTGGTACGGGCCGAAGTTGTTGCTGCAGCGGGTGACCACGACGGGCAGGCCGTAGGTGGTGACGTAGCTGAGCGCAATGAGGTCGCTCCCCGCCTTGGCGGCCGAGTACGGCGAGCGTGGGGTGAGGATGTCGGTCTCGATGAACGAACCCTCGTCGATGGTGCCGTACACCTCGTCGGTACTGATGTGCAGGAACTTCTGCACGCCCACCTGGCGGGCGACGTCGCACAGCACGTTGGTGCCGAACACGTTCGTGCGCACGAAGGCGTCGGGATTCTTGATGCTGCGGTCGACGTGGCTCTCGGCGGCGAAGTGCACCACGGCGTCGTGGCCGTCCATACCCTTCAGCACCGCGTCGCGATCGCAGATGTCGGCATGGATGAAGCGGCAACGATCGCCGTCGACGATGTCGTTGATGCTCTCCATGTTGCCCGCGTAGGTGAGCGCGTCGTAGATGGTGATCTGGTCATCGCTGTTGTTCAACACCCAGCGTGCGTAGTTGGAACCGATGAAGCCGGCGGCGCCGGTGACGAACAGTTTCATGTCAGGAGATTCTCCTCGGTCAGGTGCGCATCGGCCAGTAGGGGCGGCGGCCCTCGGGCAGGTCGGCACGAAGCGGGTTCGCCTCGTCGCGTGCGGAAAGGACGGGATCGGTGACACCCCAGTCGGCACCGATGACCGGATCGTCCCAGCGGACACCGAGCTCGTCGGCCGGGTTGTAGTAGCCGTCGACGAGATACGTCATGACCACATCGGTGAGTGCTGCAAAACCATGCGCCACACCGGGCGGGATGTAGACACCGAGATGGTTCTCGCCGGAGATGTCGAAGCACTCGGTGCCGCCGTAGGTGAGACCGCCCTCGCGCAGGTCGTGCAGCACGACACGAATGGTGCCGACCGGGCAGTACCAGTAGTCCGCCTGGTGAAGGTGGTAGTGCAGTCCCACGACCGCGCCCTGCTGCTTGTTCGAGCGGTTGCCCTGCAGCATCTCGCGGGCATTCGGGAACCACTCACGACGGTAGGTCTCGATGAACAGACCGCGCTGGTCGCCGTGGAGCGTGGGCTCGACGATGTGCACTCCGGCGATGTGGGAACTCTCTCTGACGTTCGGCATCGGGAACAGTATGGCGGGCCTGATCAGGCAGCGGATGGGATCACGGCCCGGGCGCGGGCCCGTCACCGCGAAAGTAGGCGAGGACGGCACCGGCGTCGTCGCCGAGGAGCAGCACGGCGTTGCCGTCGATGGTCTCGGGCACCACTGGGAGGGCGTACGACTGCAGGCCGCCGGACACCGCGCTCCGCAGTGACGAGCCGGCTTCGATGGGGTCGAGGTGCTCGTCGATCCGCACGGCGTCGCCGATGGCTGCCACCAACTCGCCTGCACGGAACGGGTTCGTCTTCAGTTGCGAGACGGTCGCCTGTAGGCAGGCGTTGACGAACTCGCGCTGACGCTTCGACCGGCCGAGGTCGCTCGTCGGGTCCTGGTGCCACTCGCCGTCGCGGAACTCCTCGTAGTAACGGCTCCGCGCATACGCGAGCGACTGTGTTCCGTCGAGCACGTGGCAGCCGGGCTGGGTGATGTTCAGTCCGGTGTTCAGGTCTCGTGTCGGGTACAGGAAGCACACCTGCACCCCGCCGAGCGCCTCGACCAACCGCTCGAACCCGGTGAAGTCGATCTCGACGTAGTGATGGATGGGAATTCCGAGCTCGGTCTGCACGGTGCGGACCAACACGTCGGGGCCGTCGTTGAAGGCCGAGTTGATGCGACGCTTGCCGTCGTGGCCCGGCACGGCGACATAGAGGTCTCGGGGAATGGACAGCAGCGACGCTTCACCCGAATTCGTGTCGTACCGCAGCACCATGATGGTGTCGCTGCGGTTCCCGCTGACCTGGCCCGTCTCGCCGGTGTTCGGATCGCCGAACTCGCGGCTGTCGCTCCCGACGAGGAGGTAGTTGTCGACGTTCGAACTGGCAGGGCTGAGCACACCGGCCACGTTGGGCACACGATCGACCGCCTCGACCGTGCGGCGCGCTGCGATGAGCACCCCCACCGCACCGGCGACGGTGACGAGGAGTGCCACCATCAGCAGCGAAGGGAGTCGACGCCGCTTCGGCAGCGGGGTCGTGTCGATGGCCAGCACGACCATCAACGGTAGTGGTCATCGTGGTCGAAGATGGATCACGTCGCCCGTGTCGATTCGATGGGTGATTCCACACTCGTCGAGCACGAGCAGTCGTCCGTCGGGATCCACGTCGATGGCTCGGCCGTCGACGGCTCCATCCGCCAGGTCGACCCTGACGTGCCGGCCCAGTGTGCCCAGGCGGGCGCGGTAGTCGGGCGCGATGTCGCCGGGCAGACCGTCGAATGCAGCGAGCAACCGCGCCAGGACTCGCAACGGGTCGATGCCGTCACCCAGCCGTGCCGCCTCGGGTGGCGCCCAACCGACGTTGATACCGATGCCCACGACGACGGCCTGGTGACCGCCGACGAACGTCGACTGCGCCAGCACGCCTGCCAGTTTCCGATCGTCGAGCAGCAGGTCGTTGGGCCATTTCAGCGTGGGGCTGGCATCGGCGAGGCCTTCACAGGCGATGGCGGCGGCGACGCCGACCTTCTGCGTGAGCACGTGCGGAACGTGGGGAACGTCGGTGAAGAGCAGCGACACGAGCAGGTTGGCACCGGGTGGCGCCACCCAGGTGCGGTCCAGCCGACCTCGGCCCGCTGTCTGGTGGCGGGCCGCCAACACCGTGCGATCCGGCGCCCCGGCAGTCGCTGCGGCGAGCAGATCGGCGTTGGTGCTGCCGGTCTCGTCGACCACGCGGACATGCCAGCCGGCCGGCCACGCAGGATGGCCTGACGGCGATGGGGTGGCACCGGGGGTCTCCATTCCGCCAAGATTGCCACCTGTGCTGAAAAAGATCCTGATTGCCAACCGCGGCGAGATCGCCGTCCGTGTCATCCGAGCCGCCCGCGAACTCGGCATCGAGACCGTCGCGGTCTACAGCGAACTGGATCGCGAGGCACTCCACGTGCGCCTCGCCGACGAGGCGTACGCGCTCGGTGGCACCACGGCGGCCGAGAGTTACCTGAACACCGAGGCCATCCTCAGTGCGATCGAACAGAGCGGCGCCGACGGTGTTCACCCGGGCTATGGCTTCTTCAGCGAGAACGCCGACTTCGCCCGGGCGATCACGGCCAAGGGCGTTGCGTTCATCGGGCCCCCGCCTGCCGCGATCGACGAGATGGGCGACAAGGTCAGCTCGCGCAAAGCAGCACTGCGCGGCGGAGCACCCATCGTTCCCGGCACCACCGAGTTCGTCGAACACGTCGACGAGATCGTCACCTTCGGTCGCGAGTTCGGCTACCCCCTCGCCATCAAGGCGGCGTTCGGTGGCGGCGGCCGCGGCATGAAGGTCGTCCGCGCGGAGGAAGAAGTGCAGGAGGCCATGGACAGCGCGAAGCGCGAGTCCAAGGCGTTCTTCGGCCGCGACGAGATCTACATCGAGCGATACCTCACCTGGCCGCGCCATGTCGAGGTCCAGATCATCGGCGACCAGCACGGCGACGTGGTGTGGGTCAGCACCCGCGACTGCTCGGCGCAACGTCGGCACCAGAAGCTCATCGAGGAGGCCCCCTCGTACGGCATGGAGCCCGGCATCGAAGAGGCCATGGGCGAGGCTGCCATCAAGGCCGCGAAGGCCGTCGGCTACTACAACGCCGGCACAGTCGAGTTCATCTACCAGGACGGCGAGTTCTTCTTCCTCGAGATGAACACCCGTCTGCAGGTCGAGCACCCCGTCACCGAGGTCATCACCGGCATCGATCTGGTCGAGTGGCAGATCCGCGTCGCCAGTGGCGAGAAGTTGCCGATGACGCAGGACGAGGTCGCGGCGCAGCGTCGCGGCCACGCCATCGAGATCCGCATCAACGCCGAGAATCCCGCCGGTGGCAAGTTCCTGCCGTCCCCCGGCACGATCAGCAAGCTCGTCGCCCCCGACGGTTTCGGCGTGCGCTTCGACGCCGGCTACGAGACCGGCGACACCGTCAGCCAGTACTACGACAACCTGATCGGCAAGCTCGTCGTGTGGGGCAAGGACCGACCCACCGCCATCGCGCGCACCATCCGGGCACTCGAGGAGATGGTCGTCGAAGGTGTGGCGACCACCATCCCTGCCGACCTGGCCATTCTCAAGCACCCCGACTTCCAGGCCATGCAGCACTCGACGAAGTGGGTCGAGGAAGTGCTCGACCTGTCGGGCATCGAGGCGCCGAAGGCACCCGCCCCGGCCGGGGACGACGATGCGCCGCTGGTGCAGCGCAACACCACGGTCGAGGTCAACGGCAAGCGGTTCGACGTGAAGATGTGGGTGCCCGACATGCCCATGGTCGCGGCTGGTCCCGCCAAGGCGGCCAAGAAGCCGGCGCGTGCAACGGGTGGCGGCAGCGGCGGCGCCGGTGCCGGCAGCGGCAGCGTCGAGGTCCCCATGCAGGGCACCATCGTGAAGGTGCTCGTCGAGGTCGGCCAGGACGTCGAGGCCGGTCAGGCCGTCGTCGTGCTCGAGGCGATGAAGATGGAGAACCAGATCAACGCCGAGAAGGCCGGCAAGGTCAAAGAGATCAAGGTCGCTGCCGGCGACACCGTCGGTGCCGGCGACGTGGTGGTCATCATCGAGTGACCAGCCCCTCCGGTTGGTCCCGCAGAACGTAGAGGCTGCGCGCGTTCACCAGGAACTCAAGTTCGCGGCGCGTTCACGACGAGGGTGCCGGCGGCTTTGTCGTGCACGGCCTGACGACGCGGGTCGACGAAGGCCCAGAAGTAGACCGACATCTGCAGGAACATGCCGATGCCCGGGATGACCCCGAACACGGCTGGGACGAGCGAGCGGATGAATGCAGAGCTGACGGTGACGCTGCCGCCGTCGTCGGCATGGACGACGCGCGTGCGGCACAACCATTTGCCCACGGTCCGACCGAAGCGGGCGACGCCGATGGTCTCGTGCAGCAGGCCGAGCGAGATGAACGCGATGTTGAACCACAACGCCGGGTCGCCGGTGAGCATGTCGTTGGCCGAGTAGCCCAACGCGGCGAAGACCAGGAACACGGGCAGGCCGGCGACCGCCTGATCCACCACGAGCCCGCCGATGCGAGCTGGGAACGACGCGAGGACGGCGTCGCCGGGAAGCGCCGGTGCCGTTCGTTCCGCGGGCGGCATCAGGGTGCCGTCACTCGGCGGCTTCGGCCAACGCCTCGGCGAGGGCCGGGTGCACCAGCAGACTCTCGACGATGTCGGTGACCTTCAGATTCGCGGTGACTGCGAGCGCGATGACGCTGATCAGTTCGGCGGCGTGGCGGCCGACGATGGAACCACCGAGGACCACACCCGTCGCAGGGTCGCTGATGATCTTCACGAACCCACGCGAGTCGTTGTTGATGAGCGCCTTCGGTGTGGCCGAGAACGGCACCTTGGTGACGCGGATCTTGCGTCCGACTGCGAACGCGTCGGCCTCTGCAAGACCGACATCGGCGATCTCGGGTTCGGTGAAGATGGCGCTGGCGGCCTTGTCGTAGTCGAGGTGGCGGTGGGCCACCTTCTGCAGGCCCATCACGTGTTCGGCCACCTTGCGACCCTGCATACTGGCCACGCTGGACAGCGGCAGCTTGCCGCTGACGTCGCCGGCGGCGTAGATGTGCGGCTGGCTGCTCTGGCAGTGACGGTTGATCGTGACGTAGCCACCACGGTCCATCTCGACCCCTGCGGCGTCGAGGCCGAGGTCCTCGGTGTTCGGCACGGAACCGATGGCGAGCACCGCGTGGGTGCTGCGCACCACTCGGCCGTCGTCGCAACGGACCACCACGTCGTCGCCCTCGCGTTCGATGGACGTGGCCCGGGCGCCCTTCAACAGCTTCACCCCGCGGCGCAGGAAATCGTCCTCGAGCACCGCCGCCACCTCGGGGTCCTTGGACGGCAGCACCTGCTGGCGGCTGACGACGAGCGTGACCTCGGCACCGAAGCTGGCGAACATGTGGACGAACTCCACACCGGTGACGCCGGAACCGATGACCGTGATCCTCTTCGGGAAGATCTTCGGCGGATAGCAGTCGCGCGTGGTGAGGATGCGCTCGCCATCGGGCGTGCACCAATCGGGAACACGCGGGCTGGTGCCGGTGGCGACCAGCACGGCGTCGGCCGGGATGACCCGCGTGCCCTCTGCCGTCGTGACCTCGACCTCGTACGGGCCGATGAGTGTCGCGGTTCCACGAAGGAGCGTGACGCCCTGGCTCTCGAGCAACTGCGTGGTGTTGTCCTTCAACCGACCCTGGATGTTGGTGATCCGTTCGGTGAGGGCCGGGATGTCGACCTCAGCCTCCTGCTGCTCGAGGCCCATGCCCTGGATGCGCCGGGTGAAGGCGATGGCGCCGCCCGTGGCGATCATCGTCTTGGACGGGATGCAGTCCCACAGATGGGCGGCACCGCCGATGACGTCGCGCTCGATGAGGGTGACCTGAGCGCCGAGACGAGCGGCATGGGTGGCTGCGGTGTTCCCGGCCGGGCCACCACCGATGATCACGAAACGAGTCGACACGACCGCCGAGGTTACCTGCGTTCGTCAGGCTGCGCGAGTGAGCGACCAGCGGATGACGCTGGTGATGGCCGCGCCGGCGGGGCGCACGAGCACGGTCTCGCTGAACGGCAGGTACGGCAGTCGCAGCGGCCACCGTGTCCAGCCCGGCAACAGCGCCACCGACGCGGCGGCGAGCACCGCGTAGGGCGGGCGAGCCGCCAGCGGCAGTGGTGGTTCGAGCAGCAGGAACCGCGCCGCCTGACGCGCTTCGGGCGTGCCCTGCAACTCGTCGCGGAAGTCGGCGATCTCTGCACGCAGTTGGCGCACCGTCACCGGCGGGTGGTTCACGCCCAGCGCCGATGCGACGACCGCCATGTCGGCCACGTACTGGTCGGCCTCCGCGTCGGTGATCTCCGCCGCGCCGTACCGTCGGTAGGCCGCCAGGAAGCTGTCGACCTCGCACACGTGCACCCACCGGAGCAGGTGCGGATCGTTCGCCGAGTACGGGCGGCCGTCGGCCGCGCGGCCACGCACTCGTTGGTGCACCGATCGCACGCGGTCGATCGCTCCCTGGGCCGTCTGTTCGTTGCCGAACGTGGTGGCCGCGAGGAAGTCGGCCGTGCGCTGCAGCCGACCCCACGGGTCGTGGCGGTAGTCGGAGTGTTGTGCCACGCCGGCCATCGCCAACGGGTGCAGCGACTGCAGCAGGATGGCGCGGAGCCCGCCGACGAACATCGAAGCGTCGGCGTGCACACGCCGGATGACCCGGTCGTCGGCGAACCAACGGGGGCCGGGCGCGTCGAAGATGGCCGCGGCCTTGTCATCGGGGTCGTCACCGACCACGCGGCTGCGGATCTGGCCCGCGACCCACGACCGCACCGGCTGCAGCGAGTCAGTCGTGTTCATCGCCGAGGAAACCGTCGTCGGCGAACAGGGTGTCGCGTGCGGTGGCCGGTGGTGCGGCGAACACCTGAATCCGGCCCGAGGGAAGGTTGTCGCAGTACTTCGAGTCGAACGGCAGGGTGTGGCGCGGCTCGCCGACCCATTCGAAGTGCATGCCGTCGGGCGTGAGGAAGTTGCCGCCCCAGACAAAGCCGTGCTTGCGGAAGATGCGAACGACTCGGCAGTCCATCCGCGGGACACAGCCCTGGCAGTTGGACGTCGTGTTCGTGTCGAGCGGCTGGCCCCACGAGTGACGCGAGACAGAGCCGAGCGCCTGGGTGATGCGGGCGAACCGCACCGATCCGGTTGCACACCCCCCGTACCGATTGGCGTTGGCGGCGTCGATCGCTCCGCCGAGGCCCGAGTTGACGACCTCCTGCAATGCGGCGGCCAGGTCGGCACGGACGACGCGGTTGCACAGGGCCCGAATGCCGGTCGGGTAGGTCTGCCGCGACGGCAGGTAGTTGGCCACCCATCTGGCGTTCATCGCCGTCCAACCGCTGGTCGACAGCCCGGCGTAGTAGAAGTCGAACTCGCCGAGTTTCGACTTGGTCTCGGCCATGCTCATCTGGCCGTCGGGGTCGGCGGGGTCCCACGAGCGGCGAACCTTGGCCTTGAGTGCGCTCGTCGTGACGCACCTGAGGCTGGTGGCGCTGGCGCACAGGCCCCGGTTGGTGAGTGCCCGCGACACCTTGGCCCGATCGAACTGACCGAAGATGAGCACCCGCGTCGGAATGGTGGCACCCAACCTGTTGGCCATTTCGGGAGTCATCACGATCTCGGTGCCACCCACCTCCGCATCGGCGCCGATGCGACCGATGACGAACGTGATGCGGGAGTTGGCCGGACCGACGAGGTCGACCAGGTCGCCGACCCGCGCGCCACGAATGGTCGCCGACGTCTGGCTCATCACGATCTTCCCCTGTGCGACGATGCCCGAAACGTCGCGGCCCATCACCGCCCCGACCGTGGCGAGCGGCAGCGCGGTGACCGCCATGGGGAACGCCCAGCCGGTGCCCGACGCCTTCTGGACGACGGTCGCACCGCGGCGGACGCTGGTCATCAGTGCCGTGAAACCTCGACCGACGACCGCCTGAGCGCCGGCATCGCGGGCGGCCGCCAGGGCGCGATCGCGGATGCCGGTCGTGAGTGGCCCTGTCTGGAAGACGGACACGGCATCGAACGGCAGCTCGACGGGCACGGCACCGACCGATCCGGCGGCGCCACCGTCGATCGTGGTGATCGCTGCCTCGGCGGGAACCGCCGTGGCGATGACCGTGAGCGCGACCGCGAGGCCCACGAGTCGTGATCGGCGGCGGATCGACATGAAGCTTCAGGGTACCGGCGGATATGGATCGGGGAAAGGCAGGCCCGATCCACTACCGTCAAAGGACTGTGAGCAGCGACGACACCCCTCTCGACGACATTCATTCCGGCTCCGGCCTGGTGGCCGAGAAGGCCAAGCGTCTGCAGAAGCTCGCCGACCTGCGCGATCAGGGCACGAACCCGTACCCCTATCGGTTCGACCGCACCGTCACGCTCGCCGACCTGCGCCGCGAACACGGCGAGCTCGAGCCGGGCACCGAGACCGAGCTCCACGTCGCGGTCGCCGGCCGGGTCATGTTGCTGCGCGACTCGGGCAAGCTGATCTTCGCCACCATGCGCGACCGCGACGACGAGGTGCAGCTGTTCATCAGCAAGGCCGTCGTCGGCGACGATGCGTTCGAGGCGATCAAGGGCCTGGACCTCGGCGACTGGGTGGGTGTGCACGGCACCGTGATGACCACCCGTAAGGGCGAGCTCAGCGTGAAGGCCGAGCGAGTCGAGTTGCTCTCGAAGGCCGTCCGACCGATGCCCGACAAGTGGCACGGGCTCACCGACACCGACACCCGGTTTCGTCAGCGGTACGCCGACCTCATCGTCAACGACGAGGCGCGCAAGAACTTTCGGGTTCGCCACGCGGTCATCGCCAGCTTCCGCCGCACCCTGCACGAGCGCGGCTACATCGAAGTCGAGACACCGGTGCTGCACGTGGAGGCCGGTGGTGCGCACGCCCGGCCGTTCATCACCCACCACAACGCGCTCGACATGCAGCTGTACCTCCGCATCGCACTCGAGCTGCACCTGAAGCGCCTCATCGTCGGTGGCATGGAGCGGGTGTTCGAGATCGGCCGCATCTTCCGCAACGAGGGCATCAGCACCCGCCACAACCCCGAGTTCACGATGATGGAGCTCTACCAGGCGTTCGCCGACGTCGAGGACGTGATCGAGATCACAGAGACCCTCATCACGCAGGCGGCGATCGACGCAACGGGTTCCAGCATCGTCACAGTGTTCCGACCCGACGGCGAGACCGAGGAGATCGACCTCGCCCAACCGTGGCGCCGGGCACGCATGATCGACCTCGTCGAGGAAGCCATCGGCGTTGCCGTCCACCCGTCGCAGCCCGTCGAGACGTTACGAGCGCTCGCGGCGCAGCACGGCGTGTCCGTGAACCCGCGATGGGGCTCGGGCAAGATCATCGAAGAGCTGTTCGAGGCCACGGCCGAGCACACCCTCATCGCACCGACGTTCGTCACCGGTCACCCCGTCGAGATCTCGCCGCTCGCCCGCGTCGACCGGAACGACCCGTACCTCACGGAGCGTTTCGAGCTCTTCGTCGGCGCCCGCGAGCTGGCCAATGGGTACACGGAGCTGAACGATCCGGTCGAGCAGCGCCTCCGCTTCGAGGACGAACAGGCGGCCAAGGACGCCGGCGACGCGGAGGCCGGCACCGTCGACGAGGACTACCTGCGCGCACTCGAGTACGGCCTGCCACCCACGGGCGGGCTGGGCATCGGCATGGACCGCGTCGCGATGCTCATCGCCGGGGTCAACTCCATCAAGGAAGTCATCCTGTTCCCGACGCTTCGCCCCGAAGCGTTCTAGCATCCCGCCAATGGCCACCCCCGTCCCGCCCGAGAACCTGCGTTTCATGGGCGAGAGCGAGGCGACGTACGTCCAGCTCGGCGACGACATGGTCGACCGCATCGGGACCGTCGTCGACCTCGCCGCATGTCGCCGGGTGCTCGACATCGGCTGTGGCTACGGCCGGATCGGTGCCGCATTCTTGCGGTCGAGCACCTTCCGCGGCCGGTACGACGGCTTCGACATGCTCCGACCGCACATGGAGTGGTGCAACCAGCACCTGGGCAGCCGCCGGTTCCGTTACCACTACCTGAACATCCACAGCGAGCGCTACAACCCCACCGGCACCCTGCAGCAGCGCGACGTCCGATTCGATGTTCCGGCCGGCACCGCCGATCTGGTGGTGCTCACGAGCGTCTTCACGCACATGTACCCCGACGACGTGGTGCACTACCTGCACGAGTGCCGTCGGCTGGTCTCGCCAGGCGGACGGGTGTACGCGACCTTCTTCGTGCTGAACGATCTGCAGCGCGGCCGGACGAACCACTACGCCCTGCCGCACGAGTTGACGCCGTTCTGTCGATACATGTCCGAGACCGAGCCGTTGCACGTCATCGGCTACGAGGAGGCGTGGCTGCGCGAGCAGTTCGCCGCCGCCGGGTTCACGATGGACGGGCCACTCCGCCAGGGCGCGTGGTCGGGACAGCCCGAGCCGTTCGACTTCCAGGACACCGTCGTGCTGGCACCGGATCCCGCCCACCGCGCAACCCCCACCCGCCGACGATGGTGGTCGAAGTGACCGTCGAGCGTGAGATCACCGGTCCGGTCGACCTGTGCGATGCACGCGGACGGCTCTCCCCCGCTGCCCGCGGGTGGGCGCGACATCCGATGCTGCGGGCCAACCTGCGGGGACGCCACGGCCGTAAGAAACGCTGGGACTACTGGTGCATCGACACGGGCGAGATCGTCGTGTCGTTCGTGTACGCGGACATCGACTACGCCGGGCTGGCCAACGTCTGGGTGATGGAGCACGCCACCGGCCGACAGGCGACGGCGGGCGTGTTGCAGCCGTTCGCCAAGGGTTTCGCCCTTCCCGAGCAGGTGTGCACGGGCGCAGTGACCTACTCCGACGACACGTTCCGGCTGTCCATCGACGAGGCAACCGATGTCACCCGGCTCTCGACGTGGGCGGCCACGTCGGGCACCACCTCGTGGCCGGGCGAGATCGAGATCGAGATCGAGGTGGGCAAACCGGCCGACCACGAATCGCTTAATGTGGTCATCCCCTGGAGCGATCGCACCTTCCAGTTCACCTCGAAGCAGAACACTCGGCCCGCCACGGGTCGAGTGCGGGTCGGTGACCGCACGTGGGACATCGACCCAGCCCACGACGCGTGGGGCGTACAGGACCTCGGTCGAGGCATTTGGCCCTACTCGAACCGGTGGAACTGGGCCGCCGCCTCGGGCCGTGCCGAGGACGGCAAGGTGGTCGGTCTGCAGTTCGGCGGCAAGTGGACCGAGGGCACTGGCGCCACCGAGAACGCACTGTGCATCGACGGGCGACTCACCAAGCTGAGCGACGAACTCGAGTGGACGTACGACTGGGCGAACCCGATGGCGCTGTGGCGCGTGCGCACGCCGGGTACCGATCAGGTCGACGTCACCCTCACCCCCACCTTCGACCGGTACGACGTCACCGACCTGAAGGTGTTGAAGATGGAAGTGCACCAGTGCTTCGGCACGTGGAGCGGGCGCATCGTCGGTGACGACGGGGTGCCGACGACGATCTCGGGCATCCGCGGCTTCGCGGAAGAAGCCCGCAACCGCTGGTGATGACCCACAACCGCATGATGAAGGGAACTCGACGATGACGACTGCATGGGGACGTGGGCTGGCGACGGTGACCGACGACGGGACGGTGCTCGACACCTGGTTCCGCGAGGTCGGTCTGGGCGACGAGCCCATGCCCGAGGCCTTCGAGGCGTACACCACGGCACAGCGCCACGACGAGACCCGCCGCGTGCACGTGCGCGCCGTGCAGATCACCATCGACACCGACGACAAGCCGGCCGGTGCCAGCGACGCCTACCTGCGTCTGCACCTGTTGTCGCATCGACTCATGGCGCCGCGCACGCAGAACCTCGACGGCCTGTTCGGCCAACTGACCAACGTCGCCTGGACCAACCTCGGCCCTGCCCCGGTCGAGGGCATCGAAGAGCTCCGTTGGCGGGTTCGCCACGACGGCGGCAACCTGACGGTGCACTGCGTCGACAAGTTCCCCCGCATGACCGACTACGTGGTGCCCTCGGGTGTTCGCATCGCCGACGCCGACCGCGTGCGCCTCGGCGCCCACCTCGCCCCCGGCACGACGGTCATGCACGAGGGCTTCGTCAACTTCAACGCCGGCACGTTGGGCACGTCGATGGTCGAAGGTCG
Organism: Acidimicrobiaceae bacterium; assembly: GCA_031413415.1. Classification (GTDB taxonomy): domain Bacteria; phylum Actinomycetota; class Acidimicrobiia; order Acidimicrobiales; family Ilumatobacteraceae; genus UBA668. The sequence continues at coordinate 8,673 of JANOET010000331.1, read as the reverse complement.
CATCAGCCAGGGCGTGATCGTCGGCGACGGCAGCGACATCGGCGGCGGCGCGTCCACCCAGGGCACATTGTCGGGTGGCGGCACCGAGCAGCTCAGCATCGGCGAACGCTGCCTGGTCGGTGCAGAGGCCGGCATCGGCATCAGCCTGGGCGACGAGTGCGTGGTCGAGGCCGGTCTGTACGTCACCGCCGGCACGCTGGTGGCGGTGCACGGCCCGAACGGTGTCGAGGTGGTCAAGGCACGGCTGCTCAGCGGCAAGGGCGGCTTGCTGTACCGACGCAACAGCCAGAGCGGCGCCGTCGAGGCCCTCCCCCGCAGCGCCAAGTGGGACGGCCTCAACGCCGCCCTCCACGCCAACGACTGACCGACCGCCGCCGCTCGGCCCGGCACTGGTCGGGCGCGAGACGTCCCAGATTCAGGTCACTCCGCGCCCTCGGGCGCGCACAGTCCCAGAATCGAGACAGTTCGCGCCCATTGAAGTGGGGCTGCGGTCAGGTCAGGCGGTGGCGCATGCGGACCTCGTCCTTGCACAGGTCGCTCGGGAGTGGCTGGACGTCGCTGGTCACCCGTTCCTGCCACACGTCGTCGTCGAACGCGATCTCGCGCTCGAGCGTCGATCCGAACGCGGCCGGCGACTCGGCCAGCGCCGCCAAGCGGACCTCCCTGAACGCCGACCACTCGTCGGCGCCGATGCGCCGGACCTCGACGACCGGGGCGGTCACGGGCGACGCTCACATCCGTCGATGTGGTCGTCGACCAGCCCCATCGCCTGCATGAACGCGTACAACGTGGTGGGCCCGACGAACGACCAGCCCCGCTTCTTCAGGTCCTTGGACATGGCCACGCTCTCGGGGCACGTCGCCCGCATCTCGCTGGTGGCGGTGAGGTTCGTGGGCTGCGGGCGGAACTGCTGCACGTAGCCGTAGAGCGTGCCGAACTGCTGCTCGAGGTCGAGCATGCGGTTGGCGTTGTTGATGGTGCTCTCGATCTTGCCGCGGTGTCGCACGATGCCCGCGTCGCCGAGCAGGCGATCGACGTCGTCGGGCCCGTAGGCGGCAATCCTTGGGACATCGAAGTCGTCGAACGCCGCTCGGAAGTTCTCACGTTTGCGCAGGATGGTGAGCCACGACAGCCCCGATTGGAACCCCTCGAGGCACAACTTCTCGAACAGCCGCACGTCGTCGGTGACCTCGTGCCCCCACTCGTGGTCGTGATAAGCGACGTACAGCGGGTCGTCACCGCACCACCAGCAGCGGGTGACACCGTCGGGACCGGTACGCAGGCGGTCGGCGTTCATCCGCCGAACCTAACGCCCCCGTGTGGCGCCGGTCACGTCGATTCTGCCACCATCACCCCCGTGATCGACCACTACAAAGCCGCACGCGCCGAGCTCGAGTCCCCTGGCTCGCCCTTCCACATGAGCACCATCGACGTGCGTGGAATCCCGATGAGGGTGTTCGACTCCGCGCCGCCGAACATGCGCGTGCTGTGGGAGATGACCGCCGCGCACGGCGACAAGCAGTACATCTGCTACGAGGACGAGCACTACACGTACGCCGAGATCCACGCCCAGGTCCGCAAGCTCGCCCACCACATGGCCGAGCAGGGCGTGAAGCCGGGCGACCGCGTCGCGCTGGCCATGCGCAACTATCCCGAGTGGGTCGTGGGCTACTGGGCCGCCATCAGCCTCGGCGCCGCCTGTGTCGGCATGAACGCGTGGTGGACTCCGCACGAGATGGAATACGCACTCGACGACAGTCACCCGAAGGTGCTCATCGTCGACGGCCAGCGCCTCGAGCGAGTCGGCCACATCCTCGAAGCCGTCCGCGTACGCGTCCCGAAGCCGATGCACGTCATCACCGTGCGCACCGACAGCGACCTCCCTCCGAACGCCGCCCGCTGGGCCGACGTCATGGCCACCGACGACCCCGGCAGCCTTCCGGCCGCGGACATCGACCCCGACGACGACGCCACCATCTTCTACACATCGGGCACCACCGGCTTCCCGAAGGGAGCCCAGCTCACCCATCGCGGTTCGGTGCACAACCTGCTCAACCTGGTGTACATGGCCGCGGCGGTCACGTCGGCCGAGGCCAAGGCCGTTGCAGCCGGCGAAGTCGATGCGCCGTCCGCGCCCCCGTCAGCGCTGCCGCCGGTGTTCATGGCGCCGACGCCGCTGTTCCATGTGACGGCCTGCAACTGCCTGCTCCACCCGGCCACCGCGACTGGCGCGAAGATCGTGCTCACCTACAAGTGGGACGCCGGTCGCGCCCTCGAGCTGATCGAGCGCGAGCAGGTCACCAACTTCTCGGGTGTGCCGACGATGGGCCGCGAGCTGCTCATGCACCCCGACTGGGCGTCGCGCGACACGTCGTCGCTGGCGAGCATCAGCGGCGGCGGTTCGGCGGTACAGCCCGACCTCGTGCAGAAGATCGACAGCGCGCTCGAGAAGGGCACGCCCACCACGGGGTATGGCATGACCGAGACGCACGGCATCATCACCGCCAACTCGTCGCGGTTCTACCTGGCCAAGCCGGCGTCATGCGGCCCGGTCGTGCCCACCCTGGACGCCAAGCTCGTCGACGACGACGGCAACGACCTGCCCGTGCACCCCGACACGGTCGGCATCCTGTGCGTGCGCGGCAGCATCGTCATCAAGGGCTACATCAACCGCCCCGAGGACACCGCCGACTCCATCCAGGACGGGTGGCTGAACACCGGCGACATCGCCCGCATCGACGAAGACGGCTGGGTGTTCATCGTCGACCGCGCCAAGGACATGGTCATCCGCGGTGGAGAGAACGTGTACTGCAGCGAGGTCGAGGCCGCGATCTATCACCACGACGCGGTCGCCGAGGCCATCGTGTTCGGCGTGCCCGACGATCGTCTGGGCGAAGAGGTCGCGGCGTGCATCGTGCCCAAGGAGGGCCACACGATCACTGCCGAGGAGCTGCAGGCGTTCCTGAAGACCGACCTGTCCGCGTACAAGATCCCGTCGCGGATCTGGCTGCGCAGCGAGCCGATCCCGCGCAACGCGAGCGGTAAGTTCCTCAAGCGCGAAGTGCGCAAGGAGATCTTGGAAGGCAGTTGACATGCCCACCGCCACGGCCACCAACGGCGACGTGCAGATCCACTACGACGTGTTCGGCGACGCCGCCGACCCGACGCTGCTGTTGGTGAATGGGCTGGGCAGCCAGTGCATCAACTACAAGGACGCCTGGTGCGAGATGTTCGCGGCCGAGGGTCTGCAGGTGGTGCGCTACGACAACCGCGACGTCGGCCTCAGCTCGCACCTGCCCGGTGTGGAGTACACGGTCGGCGACATGGCGGCCGATGGCATGGCCGTACTCGACGCGCTCGGCGTCGAGCGGGCCCACGTCATGGGCCTGTCCATGGGCGGCATGATCGTGCAGACGATGGCCATCGAGCACCCGCAACGGCTGATCACGATGACCTCGGCGATGAGCAACACCGGCGAGGACGAGTTCCGGCAGAGCACGCCGCGTGCGTGGGAGCTGCTCACCGCTCCTGGCGCGACGAACCGCGACCAGTACGTGCAGCAATGGATCGACGGTCTGCGCGAATGGGGCAGCCCCGAGTTCGCCGACGAAGCCCGCTGGGCCGCCGATGCCGAGGCTGCGTTCGATCGCTGCTTCGACCCGTCCGGCGCGAAGCGCCAGTTCGAGGCCGTGGGCCGCAGCGGCTCTCGGGCCGAGTTGCTGCCGAGCGTCACCACGCCCACGCTCGTCATCCACGGCGACAAGGACAACCTCATCTTCGCCATCGGCGGCGAGCGCGCCGCCGAACTCATCCCCGGCGCGCGGTTCGAGCTCATCGCCGGCATGGGCCACGACTACCCGCCGCAGTTGTGGCGGCAGTGGACCGACCTCGTCGTCGACCACATCCGTGCCCACTCATGACCCCCGACGATCTGGCCCACATCATCCGCAGCCGTCGGACGAGCATGCTCGTCGACCGCGAGCGGCCCGTCCCGCACGAGTTGATCGAGCAGTTGTGCGGCCTGGCCACCTGGGCGCCGAACCACAAGCGCACGTCGCCGTGGCAGTTCGCCGTGGCCGAGGGCGACGGTCGAGCCCGTCTGGGCGAGGTCATCGCCGACGCGATGGCCGCGCACGGCGACCCTCCCGAGAGGGTGGCCACAGCGCGCGGCAAGTACCTCCGCACCCCGGCCACGCTGGTGGTCGGCTCAGCGCCCGGCAACACGCCCGACCGCACCGCCGAGAACCGCGACGCGGTCGCCGCCGGCGTGCAGAACCTGTTGCTGGCCGGCACCGCGCACGGCCTGGCCACCTACTGGGGCTCGTGCCCGAAGGGCGCCAACGACGTCGTCGCCGACCTGTGCGGCTTCGTCCCCGGCACCCACGTGACCGCGATCATCTACCTCGGCTGGGCCACCGAGACGGTCACCGCCCCCGACCGCCCCCCGGTCACCCTGCACCGCATCTGACCCGCGGCAGCCGGTTTCTGGGGCTGATTCGTCCCAAATCGGCTTCTGGGGCCGATTCGTCTCGGAACCCGAGACGAAATCGCCCCAGTTCCCGGCGCGAGAGACTCCCCGGGGAGTGTTCGTTCACCCTTCGTGATCGCGCCGGCGCCCAGACGGCACTCGGCACTCCCCGCTGACGGAGCCGCTGGGCGCGAAACGACCCAAATCTGGGTCACTCCGCGCCCGCGGTTTCGAAACGTCCCGATACTGGGTCGAATCGCGCCCAACCTCGAGCGCACCGACCTGCCGCTCGCTCTGTGGGGTCGATGTGGCGGACGCGACCATGCACCCGGCACTGCCGAGGGCCGAGTTGACGTGCCAGGAGGAGCGCCCTTCCACTCGGGTCCATCACCGTGTCGTCAGCCGTGCCCGCTCGTCAGGGGGTGGCGCGTTCCGCCGCGGCGCCGGCGAGGCGTTCGGCGGCGGACGGCGTGGGCGCGGTGACCGAGAAGTGGCCGTTCTCGACCCGCACGTACACCTGGTAGCTGTCGGGGTGGGCGACGCCGATCGCATCGAGCCCCACACCGTCGATCGGGGCGATCTCTTCGTCGGCCGTGCCCGGTCGGGCGAAATCGTCGGGAGTCGCCAGTTTCACGATCACGACGTCGGTGCCGACCGTCCACTGACACGAGTCGAGCGACAGCGGCGAGGTGTCACGCACCCTGCCGAGACCCGAGAAGTCGGACGTCTCGAGCGCGCTGCACAGGTCGCCCCCGAACAGCGCATCCGGTGGCAGCGTCCCCGTGTCGTCGGTCTCGATGTTGTCGGTGATCACCGGCAGCAGCGTGTCGGACGTGTCCGGGTTCGGAACGAGGGTCAACTGGGTCTCCTCGGTCGCGACGCCGCCGGTGCTGCACGCCGCGAGCAGCATCGAGGCACACAGCACCCGTCGAACCAGGGATCCCACCATCGGCGGCGAAGCTACTGCCCGGACGTGCCCGGCGTCTGCCACCCGGACACGCCGAGCACAGGCACCTCGTAGCACCACTTCTCGAACGTCAGCCCGATGGACGGGTCGCCGTCCCACGGGTACTTGGCACCCATCAGATCGCCGACTCGTCGCCGAAGGTCGGTGTCGGTCACGGCCACAGCCAGGCCGGTCCACTGCTCATCAGCGATCCGCACCGTCACACGCGGGTCGGCGATCGCGTTGAGATACCAGTCCGCCGCGCCGCTGCCGTTGATCATGTACAGCACATCGTCGACGACACCGAACCAGATCTCGACCTCGTGGGTTCGGCCGCTGACCCGGCCGATGGTGCCGAGGTAGCAGTTCTCAGTCTCGGCATGCGCCGCGAGCCAGGACATGTCAGCGCGGCGTGTAGACGCCGAAGACCTCGCGAAGGGCATCGCTGACTTCGCCGAGGGTGGCGTTGGCGCGCAACGCTTCCTTCATCGGGTAGAGCACGTTCTCAGTGCCGCGAGCGGCTGCCTGCACGTCGCCGAGTCGGGCCTGCACCAGGGCGACGTCGCGGTTCGCCTTGAACTGGGCGAGGCGATCCTTCTGCCCCTTCTCGAGCAACGGGTCGATGGGGAACACATCGGGCTCGGGTTCGTTCTCGAGCTTGAACTTGTTCACGCCGACGATGACCCGTTCGTCGTCGTCGATGCTCTTCGCGTACGAGTACGCGGCCTCCATGATCTCGTCCTGCTGGAAGCCGGCCTCGATGGCCTCGACGGCGCCGCCCATCTGGTCGATGCGCTGGATGTACTCCCATGCGAGCCGCTCGACCTCGTCGGTGAGCGTCTCGACGAAGTAGCTGCCGGCCAGCGGGTCGGGCGTGTCGACGATGCCACTCTCGTAGCCGATGACCTGCTGCGTGCGCAGCGCGATGCGTGCGGCCCGCTCGGTGGGCAGGCTGAGCGCCTCGTCGTAACCGTTGGTGTGCAGGCTCTGCGTGCCACCCATGACGGCCGCCATGCTCTGCACGGCGACGCGCACGATGTTCGTCTCGGGCTGCTGCGCGGTCAGCGTGCTGCCGCCGGTCTGGGTGTGGAAGCGGAGCAGCTTGCTGCTCTCCTTCCTCGCCCCGAAGCGCTCGGACATGAGGCGGTACCAGATGCGGCGCGACGCACGGAACTTGGCGACCTCTTCGAAGAAGTTGTTGTGCGCGTTCCAGAAGAAACTCAGACGCGGCGCGAAGTCGTCGACGTCGAGTCCGGCCGCGATGGCCGCTTCCACGTAGGCGATGCCGTTGGCGATGGTGAACGCGATCTCCTGCACGGCGGTGCTGCCTGCTTCGCGGATGTGGTAGCCGCTGATCGAGATGGTGTTCCACTTCGGCACGTGCTGGCTGCAGTACTCGAAGATGTTGGTGATGACCCGCATGGACGGCTTCGGCGGGTACACGTAGGTGCCGCGCGCGATGTACTCCTTGAGCAGGTCGTTCTGGATGGTGCCGCTGATCGCGGTGGAAGGGACGCCCTGCTCCTCGGCGACCAGTTCGTACATCAGCAGCAGGATGGCCGCCGTCGAGTTGATGGTCATCGACGTGCTGACCTTGTCGAGCGGCAGGCCGCCGAGCAGGGTTCGCATGTCGTCGATGCTGTCAATGGCCACGCCGACCTTGCCGACTTCACCCTCGGCACGCGGGTGGTCGCTGTCGTAGCCCATCTGCGTGGGCAGGTCGAACGCGCAGCTGAGGCCGGTCTGGCCGGCCTCGAGCAGGAACTTGAAGCGCTCGTTGGTGCTCGCCGCACTGCCGAAGCCGGCGTACTGGCGCATCGTCCACAGCTTGCCGCGGTACATCGTGGGGTACACGCCACGGGTGTACGGCGGTGTGCCCGGCGTGCCCAACTGCGCAGCCGCGTCCCAACCGGCGAGGTCGTCGGCCGTGTACAGGGGCCGCACCACGATGCCGCTGTCGGTGCGCTTGTCGTCGCTGTCATCGCTCACGGGTGTGAGCGTACGCCGGGCGGGTCCAGCGGAGCCATCCGGCGGACCGCTCAGCGCGCCGCGATGATGGCGATCTCCATCTTCCACGACGGGTTCGCCAGCGCGGGAACGGTGACGAGCGTGCTCGCCACGCGCCGGTTGTTCAGCGCGGTATCGCGGGCCTTCATGATCCACGGCAGCGACGGCAGATGATCGGCGACGACGTAGGTGGTGACGCTGACCACGTTGCTCGGGCCCATGTGCGCGTCCTGGAGGATGGCGAGGAGGTTCGACCACACGACTCGCGCCTGATCCTGAATGCTCTCGGGCACAGACCGGTCGGGCGCCGTCGGCACGACGCCGCTGGTGTGCAGCCACACCGTCGCACCCTCGGTGAGGATGGCATGGGCGTAGTTGGCCGCGGGCGGTGCGATGGTGGCGGGGGCGATCTCCTGGTTCACACGGCCAGTGTGGCACCCGCCGCGGGATCGAAGTAGGGACGATCGCCTGCGACGGTGACGCGCTCCATCCTGCGCACCGCAGGGAAGTAGTCGCTCGCCGCGTAGTGCTGGCTGGACCGGTTGTCCCAGAAGGCGATCGAGTTCGGCCGCCACACGAACCGGCACTGGTACTCGGGACGAGCTGCCTGCGAGTACAGGTGATCGAGCAACCAGTCGCTCTCCTTCTTCGACAGGCCCTCGATGTGCGACGTGAAGCCGGTGTTCACGTAGATGCTGCGCCGACCCGTCTCGGGGTGGGTGCGCACCACGGGGTGCTGCTGCGGCGGGTACTTCTCGTGCAGTTCCTCGACCGTCTTGCCCAGCCGTTTGGCGAAGACGCGGGCGATGTCGTGCACCGCCGTGAGGCCGCAGATCCACTCCTGCATCTTCGGTGACAGTCCGTCGTACGCGGCTTCCATGTTCGCGAACAACGTGTCGCCACCGGTGCCGGGCAGTTCGATGGCGCGCAGGATGGAGCCCAATGAGGGCTCGGCGCGCCACGTGACGTCGCTGTGCCAGTTGTTCTCGGTGCCACGCGAGTTCGGCCCGTGCGCGATGTGCAGCACCTCCGGGTGCTCCTGCTCCTTCGGCGTCGCCGGGTGGATCTCGAGCGCACCGAACCGGCGGGCGAACGCGATGTGCTGCGCTGCGGTGATGTCCTGGTCGCGGAAGAAGACGACCTTGTGGTCCAGCAGCGCCTGGCGGATGGCCGCGATGGTCTCGTCGCTCTGCTCGTCACGCAGGTCGACGCCATCGATCTCGGCGCCGACCATCGGCGACAACTTCCGCGC
>JANOET010000330.1:0-4864 GCA_031413415.1 Acidimicrobiaceae bacterium | reverse complement strand
CCACCAAGCTGATGGAAGGCGAGTTCACGCTCGACGACTTCCTCGAGCAGATGCAAGCGCTGAAGAAGATGGGGCCGCTGGGCAACCTGATGGGCATGATGCCCGGAATGCCCAAGGAGCTGAAAGGCGCCGTGAGCGGCGACGACCAACTCAAGCCGATCGAAGCCATCATCCGCAGCATGACCCCCACCGAGCGTTCCAAGCCCGAGATCATCAACGGCAGCCGGCGCACCCGCATCGCCAACGGCAGCGGTACCACGGTCGGCGACGTCAACCGCCTGGTCAAGCAGTTCGGCGAGATGCAGAAGATGATGAAGCGGATGGGTGCCATGGGTGGTGGCCGTCCGGGCAAGAAGGGCAAGAAGGGCAAGCCGGGTCGGGGAGGGTTCCCAGGTATGGGCGCGATGCCGGGCATGCCCGCCGGAATGCCGGGTGGGCTGCCCGAGGGCTTCCCCGGTTTCCCGCCGTCGGGTCGATGACGTCCGTGCTGGTCCGGGGTGGGTTCCCGCCCATCAATTGATAACCTCACGTGGTTCGATTTCTCAAGGAGCACCTCGTCTCATGGCAGTGAAGCTGCGCCTCACCCGGGTTGGCAAGAAGAAGCAGCCGCAGTACCGCATCGTGGCGGCCGACTCTCGGTCGCCCCGTGACGGTCGGTTCATCCAGATCATCGGCACGTACAACCCTCGTACCGAGCCGTCCGCGTTGACGGTCGACAACGAGAAGGCCGTCAAGTGGCTCATGGACGGCGCCCAGCCGACCGAGCGCGTCAAGAAGCTGCTCGAGATCTCGGGCGCCTGGTCCGAGTTCGGCGCAGCTCGCGCCGCGAAGTGACCTCGGATCCCGTCGTGACCGACGAGTCCGCGAACACCCCGAACACTTCCGACGACGCCGCGTTGGCGCCCACGGCCACGGCCGTGCTGACGCATGTGGTCAGGTCCATCGTCGACGATCCCACGGCTGTTCAGGTCGAGGCCGGCCATGCCAAGGGGCGCATCCGCCTCGAGGTGAAGGTCGGCCCCGGTGACCTCGGCCGCGTCATCGGCCGCCGCGGTCGCACTGCGCAGAGCATCCGCACCGTCGTGCGTGCCGCCGCCACCCGCGACGGCGCCGAGGTCGACGTCGACTTCGTCGACTGACCCCGTGTCCGACGCCCCCGCTCTGCGCCCGGATCCCCAGCTGCCTGAGGTCGGGTTGCGCGAGGTCGGCAAGACCGGTCGCGCACACGGCGTACGTGGCGACATCTACGTCGACCTGATCACCGATCGAACCGAACGACTGGCCCTCGGCGCGCAACTGCAATTGGGCGCACGTTGGCTCACCGTCGCCGCTGCTCGTCCGGCGGGCACTCGCTGGCTGGTGCACTTCACCGGCTTCGATGATCGCACTGCCGTCGAGGTGCTGCAGGGCCAGCCGCTGCTGGCCGAGCCGTTGCCCGACGACGGTGATGGCCTCTACGTCCACGATCTGATCGGTGCCGAGGTGGTCGACACCGCCGGCACCGTCATCGGTCGGTGCACTGCTGTGCTGGCCAACCCGGCCCACGACATCCTCGAACTCGACACCGGTGGTCTCGTCCCCGTGGTGTTCGTCGTGTCCAGCTCGTCGGGCAGGATCGTCATCGACCCGCCCGACGGCCTGTTCGACCTGCTGGACTGACCAGCCGTACTCAGGTTCGCGGCGGGAGCGACTCGACCGTGACCACGGCGGACAGGGGGAGCGGCCCGTAGATGTGGGGAAACTCCGCGGGTGCGTCGCCGAGTTGCTCCCACACGACCTCGCTACCCACCAGCGATTCGTCGATGTGCAGGAGCAGCAGGGGTTCGACGTCGGCGTAGAACAGCCCGCGAACGATGGGCCACTGTTCAGCGGTGCTGCAGTGGATGAACCCTTCGTCGGCCAGTTCGATGCCGCGGCTCGAGCCGGTGTGCACACCTTCGGCCTGCGAGCGGGCCCAGCGGTCGGGTTCGGTGAGGTGGTAGATCATCACGTTCCAGGTTGGCAGACGTAGGCCAGATTGGCAGACGTAGGCCAGGTTGGCAGACGTGGGTCAGGTTGGCAGACCTAGGCTGGCGGACGCGATGCGAATCGACGTGTTCACCATCTTCCCGGGCCTGATCGACGCCTACTGCGGCGAGAGCCTGCTGGGCAAGGCCCGCACCGGCGGTCTGCTCGACCTGCGCCTGCACGACCCGCGCGAGCACACCTCCGACGTGCACCGCACGGTCGACGACAGCCCGTTCGGAGGAGGCGCCGGCATGGTGATGAAGCCCGAGCCGCTGTTCGCGAGCGTCGAGGCCGCGCAGCCGCCGCGGCCGCTGTTCCTGCTCGGACCCGGCGGCCGCCGGTTCGACCAACGCCTCGCCGAGCAGTTGGCGACCGATGCTGCCGGTGCCGGGGGCTTCTCGCTGCTGTGCGGACGCTACGAGGGCGTCGACCACCGTGTGCGCGAACACCTCGTCGACGACGAGCTGAGTGTCGGCGACGTGGTGCTCAACGGGGGAGAAGTCGCTGCGTGCCTGGTCATCGAGGCCGTGGTGCGGCTGCTTCCCGGGGCGATGGGCAACCATGCCAGTCCGGTGAACGAGAGTTTCGGCCACCTCGGTCTGTTGGAGGAGCCCCACTTCACCCGACCGGCGGAGTTTCGTGGCTGGGAAGTGCCCGACGTGCTGCGCGGAGGCGACCATGCGCGGATCGAACGCTGGCGTCGTGCGCAGGCCTTGCATCGAACGCTGAAGTACCGTCCCGACCTGCTCGACACCCGTGGCGGCCTCACCGAAACCGACCGGCGACTGTTGGAAGAGTTCCCTTCCGTCACCTATCCTTGAGCGTTCCCTGTACGACCTTGAGAGAGCCTGCCATGAAGTCCACCGACATCGTTGATGCCCAGTACCTCCGCTCCGACATCCCGGCCTTCGGCCCCGGCGACGAGCTCAAGGTGCACGTGAAGGTGGTCGAGGGCAACAAGGAGCGCGTCCAGGTCTTCCAGGGCAACGTCATCGCCCGGCAGGGCAGCGGTGTGGCCGAGACCTACACGGTCCGCAAGCTCAGCTACGGCGTGGGCGTCGAGCGCACCTTCCCCATCCACACGCCCACGGTCGTGAAGATCGAAGTCCTGAAGAAGGGCGACGTGCGTCGTGCGAAGCTGTACTACGTGCGCGATCGCATCGGTAAGGCCGCCAAGATCAAGGAAAAGCGCGTCGTCTGAGGCGCGCGGCTCCCGATCGAAGATGTCGGTGTGAAGAGCACCCCCGTTGAGTTCTGACGATCTCGAGAACTTCGAGGCCGAGCGAGAGCTCCAACTCGCGCAGGAGTACCAGGACGTCGCGGGCATGTTCCGCTTCGCCGTGGAGACCGAGCGCCGCTTCTACCTGGCCAACGAGGTGTCCGTGAATGTCACGGGCGACTCCGCCAGGCCGGTGATCGAGGTGGAGTTGAGCGACGCATGGGTGTGGGACATGTACCGGAAGACCCGATTCATCCCCAAGGTCAGAGTGCTGACCTTCAAGGACGTCAACGTCGAGGAGCTGCCCCCGATCGAGATCTGACCCCGGCGCACGCGCGGGGACGGTTCGGCGAGGAGGAGGCAGCGCGGTGGTATCGCCGTGCCGGCTACGAGATCCTCGACCGGAACTGGCGCTGCGAGCACGGCGAACTCGACCTCGTCGTGGCCCTGCCCGGACTGGTCGTCTTCTGCGAGGTCAAGGCCCGCGCCAGCGACGGATACGGCGGCGCCGCAGCGGCGGTCGACCGACGCAAGCAGCAACGTGTGCGACGACTGGCGGTGGCCTGGTTGGCCGATCGCCGTCCGGGTCACGTCGAGGTGCGGTTCGACGTGGTGGCCGTGGTCGGGGCGAAGGTGCAGGTCATCACCGACGCGTTCTGAGCAGCCCGTGCGCTGCCCTCCGTCCGCGTGCCTACGATGCCCCGATGGAACTGCAGGGGGCTCACGTCCTCATCACCGGAGCCTCCCGCGGAATCGGCGCCGCTATGGCACGCGAGTTCGCCGACGCCGGAGCCCGCGTGTCGCTGGCCGCTCGGTCCGCAGAGGGGCTCGCCAAGGTGGCGATGGCCACCAAGGGCGAGTCGTTCACGGTCGACCTGCTCGATGCCGACGCCGCCGATCGACTGATCGCCCGCGTCGAGGCAGAGGCGGGCCCCGTGGACGTACTGGTCAACAACGCAGGGCTCGAGAGCCGCGAGTGGCTGGTGAACGCGACACCGCACAGCATCCGCGACGTCCTGCGCCTGAACCTGGAGGTGCCGACCGTGCTCACCCAGGCCGTGCTCCCCGGCATGCTGGCCCGAGGCAAGGGGTCACTGGTGTTCGTGTCGTCGCTGGCCGGCACCGCCGGCTTTCCGGGCATGTCCGTCTACGCCGGCTCGAAGGCCGGGGTGAACAACTTCGCAGCCTCGCTTCGCCTCGAACTGCGAGACACGCCGGTGCACGTCACGCTGATGGCTGCCGGGCCCGTGGACACCGAGATGTGGGATCGCATCGAGGCCGAGGATTGGGCGTCGCCGATCCTGCGGCGGTTCCACACGCTGCACCTGTTGCCGAAGAAGTCGCCCGAACTGATGGCCCGACGCACCGTGGCCGCGGTGAAGGCCGATCGCCGTCACGTGCGGGTGCCCCGGCGATTGGCCGTCACCTACTGGCTGGGCGAGTCACCCCGGCGCATCGCCGAGTGGTTGCTGGCCGGCGTGAAGTTCGACATGTCGCGCTGAGCGTCAGCCGAACAGCGTCCAGAGCACGAGCGCGATGCAGATGACCGCAGCGGTACCGACGAAGAGATAGTCACTGGTGCGTGCGACGCGCTTGCGCTGCGGGTTGAAGCCCATCCCCTCAGTATCGTCGGCCGGA
>JANOET010000329.1:0-9826 GCA_031413415.1 Acidimicrobiaceae bacterium | reverse complement strand
TGAACATCGGGTCCGTCAGCGGGCACGGTGGTCAGCCCTTCATCCTGTCGTACTGCGTGTCGAAGGGAGCGCTGGCGACGATGACCAAGAACGTCGCGTTCTCGCTGCTGCGCCACGGCATCCGCGTCAACCAGGTGAATCCGGGGTGGATGGACACGGCGGCCGAGGACGGCGTGCAACGACGGTTCCACGGCGCCTCCGACGGTTGGCTCGAGGCCGCCGAGGCGGGCCAACCCACCGGCAGACTGATCAAGCCGCCCGAAGTCGCCGAGCTGATCGTGTTCCTGTTGTCGGATCGCAGCGGGATGATGACCGGCAACATCGTCGACTACGACCAATCCGTTCAGGGTGCGGGAGATGCACCGAAGCCATCAGTCCAGGAGACCCCTCGATGACCACTTCCGCCGGCCGCACCCCTGTCCGCATCGCCGTCCTGGGTGTCGGCCGCATCGGCAAGATGCATGCCGAGTTGCTCGCTCGTCAGATTCCCGGTGCAGCGCTCGCAATGGTGCAGGACGTCAACGGGCAGGCCGCGGCGTCGGTCGGCGCTGAGTTGGGTGTGCCCCACACCACCGATGCCGAAGCGGTGTTCTCCTCGACCGACGTGGATGCCGTCGCCATCTGCACCAGCACCGACACTCACGTGCCGTTGCTCATCGCCGCAGCGAACTCGGGCAAGGCGATCTTCTGCGAGAAGCCGGTGTCGCTCGATCTGGCGCAGGTCGACGAGGCACTCGAAGTCGTCGCGGCGTCGGGTGTGCCCATCCAGATCGGCTTCAATCGTCGCTTCGATCCGGCGCACAAGTCGGTCCGTGACGCCGTGGTGTCGGGCGCCGTCGGCGATGTGCACCTGCTGCGGATCTCCTCGCGCGATCCTGCACCGCCGCCCATCGCGTACATCGAGGTCAGCGGTGGCCTGTTCCTCGACATGATGATCCACGACTTCGACATGGCCCGCTACGTGACCGGCAGTGAAGTCGTCGAGGTCTACGCCCGCGCCGCGGTGCGCGTCGACCCGGCGATCGGCGAAGCCGGCGACGTCGACACGGCCGTGGTCACGCTGCTCCACGAGAACGGCGCGATCACCACCATCGACAACAGTCGCCAGGCCGTCTACGGCTACGACCAACGGGTCGAGGCGTTCGGCTCGGGCGGGATGGCCGCCAGCGAGAACCCGACTGCCCACACGGGCGTGCGGCGCACGGCCGACGGTACGTTCGGCACGACCATCCCGTACTTCTTCCTCGATCGCTACATTCCCAGCTACGTCGACGAATGGAAGGCGTTCGTGCAGTACGTCACCGAGGGCGGTCCGTCGCCGGTCGACGCTGCGGCCGGACGCGCCCCGCTCGTGATCGGACTCGCAGCCGGGCTCAGCGTGCGTGAAGGGCGAGTCGTGCGCTGCGACGAGATCGGCTGACGGAGATGGCTGCGGGGTGGTTCGCTGCCGGCGACAGTCGTCTCGAGGACCTCGTCGCGCTCGTCGATCTCGGTGTCGACATGGCGCTGTTCCCCTTGGCGCAGCGAGTCGATCATGGCGCGCTCGTGTACGACGCGACCGAGTTGGCCGCAGTGGCGACGACCCCGCTCGGCCGCACCGCAGTGCTCACCGAACTCGCCACGGCGTTCGGCGACGACGGCCCGGGCATCGCGGTGTTCGTCGGTGCGGTGCCGATCGATGTGGTCGACGACGCGACCGCGGTGTTCCGCGCGCTGATCGACGAGCAACATCGCGACGGCGTCGAGTCCGGCGACCACTTCGCCGTCCCCGGTGCGAACGACCGGGTGTGGAACGCGCTCGAAAAGCTTGCCGTCGCCGATCCGTGGGCGTTCGCCCGCTACTACGCATGTCCTGTCATCGAGCTCGTCAGCGGCGCCTGGCTGGGGCCCTGGTACCAGGTCACCTCACAGGTGAACGTCGTCAATCCCGGTGGACAGGCTCAGGCGCCGCACCGCGACTACCACCTCGGATTCCAGAGCGACTCGGCCGCCGAGTCGTTTCCGCCGCATGCTCACCGACTTTCGGCGGCACTCACGTTGCAGGGGGCGATCGCGCACGGCGACATGCCGGTCGAGAGCGGTCCGACGATGTACATGCCGTGCACACATCGTTACCCGCTCGGCTATCTCGCATGGCGGCGAACCGAGTTCGCCGAGTACTTCGCCGAGCACCATGTCCAGCTTCCCCTCCAGACCGGAGACGCGGTGTTCTTCAACCCGGCGCTGGTGCACGCGGCAGGCACGAACCGCACCACCGATGTACGGCGCATGGCGAACCTCTTGCAGATCTCGTCGGCCATGGGGCGGGCGATGGAGGCGGTCGATCGGGCACGCATGTGCCGTGCCCTGTATCCGACGCTGCTGCAGATGGTGGGCCACGGCGACGACCCGGCCGCCGTCGAGCGAGTGGTCGCGGCGAGCGCCGAGGGTTACCCGTTCCCGACGAACCTGGACCGTGACCCGCCCGTCGACGGACTCGCCCCGCCGTCGCAAGCCGACGTGGTGCTCGCGGCGCTGGCCGACCGGCTCGACCCCGCGGAGTTCGGCCAACGCCTCGACGCCCACGCCGCCCGCCGCCGCACCTCCTGAAACCGCCTTCTCCCGAACCGGAGGTTGGGCGCGATTCGTCCTAGTAGTGGGACGAATCGGTCCCACGGGCGCGGAGTGACCTGGATTTGGGACGTTTCGCGCCCAGAGGCTGGGGGAGGAATCGCGCCCAGAAGCCTCCCGGGGTGATGGGGCGTGTCAGTGGTGGGGGACGTAGTTGGCCTGGCCGCGACGGATCTCTTCCCAGGCGGCATCCTTGCCGGCGATACCGGCGGTCGACGACGTCTTGCCGGGCTCGAGGGCCTTGTACTCCTCGAAGAAGTGCTGGATCTCGTTGACCAACTGCGGCGTGAGGTCCTCGAGGTCGTGCACGTGCTCCCAGCGGGGCTCGTTCGGGGGAACGCAGATCAGCTTGGCGTCCTCGCCGGCCTCGTCGTGCATGTACAGCACACCGACCGGGCGGGCTTGCACCCACACACCCGGGTACACGGGGTCCTCCAGCAACACCAGTGCGTCGAGCGGGTCGCCGTCGCCGCCGAGCGTGTCGGGGACGAAGCCGTAGTCGGCCGGATACGTGGTTGCCGTGAACAGGCGCCGGTCGAGGAAGACCCGGCCTGTGTCGTGGTCGATCTCGTACTTGTTGCGGCTCCCACGGGGAATCTCGATGACGACGTGGATGCAGTCGGGGGGCAATGCGTTCGACATGCCCGAATGCTCGCACATCGACGCGATTCCCCACGCACGGGCTAGACAGGGCGTGTGCCCCTGCCCCAGTCGTTCCGTGTGTTCCGGCACGGTTCGTTCGCGGTGCTGTGGACCGGTTCGCTGGTGTCCAACATCGGCACCTGGATGGAGATCGTCGCACTCGGTCGGTTCGTCCAGGAGCAGACCGGTGAGGCCAAATGGGCCGGGCTCGTCGCCGCGGCCGGGTTTCTCCCGACCGCCGTGGTGGGCTTGCTGGGCGGTGCGTTGGCCGACCGTGTGTCGCGCCAGAAGCTCATCGTGATCGCATCGCTGCTCCAGGCCGCATTCGCCGCGATCCTCACCTGGATGGTCGCCACCGGGAGGGCGACACCGGGCTGGATCGCGCTGCTCGCCCTCCTCGGAGGGTGCGGCGCGGCCATCGGGTTTCCCGCCTGGCAGACCGCAGTCCCCGACATGGTGCCGCCCGACGAGGTGCCCAGTGCGATCGGTCTCAGTTCAGTGCAGTGGAACCTCGGCCGGGTCGTCGGACCGGCCCTGGCCGGCATCGTGATGTCCGTGTGGGGCATCACGGCGGCGCTGATGTGCAACGTCGTGAGCTTCTTCGCCGTGACGATCGCAGCGGCACTCGTGCGCATCCCTCCCAGGGTGGTGGTCAGCGACGACTCCATCCTGCAGACCATCGCCGACGGCTGGCGAACCACCCGTCGCGTGCCCGCGCTGCGCGTGATGAGCGCCGCGATGTTCCTGAACTATCTCGTCGCCGCGCCGTTCATCGCGCTCATCCCGGCGATGGTCGAGCAGGTGCTCGACGCCGGCAGGGGAGCCAACTCGGCGTTGGTCACCGCGCAAGGGATCGGAGCCGTGCTCGCCGGGGTGCTGCTCGGCACGCTCGTGTCGCGCTGGGGGTTGCGACTGACCATGGTCCGCCTGATGGCCATCCTCGCGCCCGCACTGGTGGTGTACGGGCTGTCGCCGAACCTGTGGTGGATGGTGCCGGCGCTCGGTGTGGTGGGCGCGGCGTACATGGGCTGCATGTCCACCTTCTCGACCATCGGCCAGACCCGAGCGCCCGAGAGCGCGCGAGGCAGGGTGATGGCCATCAACAACGCCACGCTGGGCATCCTGTACCCGATCGGTGCCGTCGCGCAGGGCGCGCTCGGCGACCGTATCGGCATGCGCTGGGTCACCGTCGGCTCGGGCGCCGTGATGATCGTGGTCATGCTGGCCGTGCGCGTGCTGCGGCCCGGCTTCACCGAACCGCTCACCGAACCACAGAAGGAGGTCGTCGGTGTCACCTGAACCGATCACCCCGCTCGCGCCCCGCGACGTCGGTCGCACCATTTTCACGCAGGGCTGGCTGCAGATCACGTTCGTCCACTGGGCCGTCGACCCGGCGCTCGTGGCACCGCATCTCCCTGCCGGGGTGGTGCCCGACGAGTTCGACGGCGCCACCTATGTCGGGCTCATCCCGTTCTCGATGCGCCGCATCGGACTGCTCGGCGGCCCTCCGGTGCCGTACTTCGGTTCGTTCCTCGAGACCAACGTGCGCCTGTACGGCGTCGACGAGCAGGGTCGGCGCGGCGTGGTGTTCAGCTCGCTCGAAGCGGCGCGACTCGCCACCGTGGCCGTCACCCGCTGGTCGACCGGTCTGCCGTACCTGTGGGCTTCGATGCACCTCGACCGCGACGGCGACCGACTGACCTACGACACTCGCAGGCGGTGGCCTGGCCCGCGTGGCGCCTCGTCCCGGCTGGAAGTGCAGGTGGGAGCGGTCGTCGAGCCGACCCCGCTCGACCAGTTCCTCACCGCTCGATGGGGACTGTTCCTGCCCGACCGGCGTGGCCGCACCCGCTACTGGCCCAACGAGCACCCGTCGTGGCCGCTTCGTTCGGCCGTGATCGAGCATCTCGACGACCACTTGGTGGCGGCCGCCGGTTTCCCCGACGTGGCCGGGCGACCGCCCGACTCGGTGCGCTTCTCGGAGGGTGTGCAGACCCGGTTCGGGCCGCGGAGTCGTTGAAACCAGTTCACACAGCCGTCACGAACTCGTGACGCTCTGCGCGCGCAGCGTCAGTATGGTCCCCGCCGTGGAGACCTATGTCGTCCGTGTCTGGTTGCCCGATCGTCCCGGTGCCCTGGGGCAGGTGGCCAGCCGCATCGGTGCCGTGCACGGCGACGTGGTCGGCATCGACATCCTCGAGCGCGGTGGCGGAAGCGCGATCGACGAACTCACCGTCACCCTCGCCTCCGCCGATCTCCTCGACCTGCTCGTGGCCGAGATCCGCCAGGTCGACGGGGTGGCCGTCGAAGACGTGCGGCCGGTTGCATCCGATCGCCCCGAGGGATCGCTCGCTGCGCTCGCCGCCGCCGAACGCATCGTCGTGGCGTCGCCCGCCGAGCGAGCCGACGTCGCCTGCTGCGCGTTGCGGACACTCGTCGACGGGGATTGGTCGGTGCTGATGCGCCTGCCCGACGGCGCCACACGCGGCCGCTGCGGCGATCCCGTCGACAGCGACTGGCTGACCGCGTTCCTGAACGGGTCCGAACACCTCGGCAACGAGCACGAGCACACGCCCGGCGATCTGGTCTGGTCCCGTCTGCCGCAGTTGGGTATGGCCATCGCCAGCGGGCGCAGCGGCCGGGTGTTTCACGCTCGCGAGCGACAGGAGGTGCACGTGCTCGGCCGCATCCTCGATGCACTGCAGATCGACCCACCGCAGCCAGCCCCGTAAAGCAGCACAGTTTCGGCGGGCGGTGCGCGTAGCATGACCCCTCTGTGAAGCCCATCTCGAAGTCCACCAAGCTCGCGAACGTCTGTTACGACATCCGGGGACCCCTGCTCGACCGAGCTCGCGAGATGGAGGAAGAGGGCCAGAAGATCATCAAGCTGAACATCGGCAACCTCGCCGTGTTCGGCCTCGAGCCACCCGACGAGATCGTGCAGGACATGATCCGCAACCTGGGCAACGCCGCCGGGTACACCGACTCCAAAGGCCTGTTCGCGCCGCGCAAGAGCATCGTGCACTACACGCAGGAGAAGCACATCGCCGGCGTGGCCGTCGACGACGTCTACCTGGGTAACGGCGCCTCCGAGCTCATCACGATGAGCCTCAACGCGCTGCTCGACGACGGCGACGAGGTGCTCGTCCCGGCGCCCGACTACCCGCTGTGGACCGCCTCGGTGTCGCTCAGCGGCGGTCGCCCGGTGCACTACCTGTGCGACGAGTCGTCCGACTGGTACCCCGACATCGACGACATCCGCAGCAAAATCACGCCGAGCACCAGAGCCATCGTGGTGATCAACCCCAACAACCCGACGGGTGCGCTGTACTCGAAGGACCTGCTGATGGAGATCGTGCAGATCGCTCGCGAGCACGAGCTCATCGTCATGGCCGACGAGATCTACGACAAGACGTTGTACGACGGCAACGTGCACACCAGCATCGCCTCCCTCGCCGACGACGTGTTGTTCGTGACCTTCAACGGACTCTCCAAGAACTATCGCTCGTGCGGCTACCGCGCCGGCTGGATGATCGTGTCGGGCGAGAAGCGCCACGCCAAGGACTACATCGAAGGCCTCGACATGCTGGCCTCGATGCGCCTGTGCTCGAACACACCGGGTCAGCTGGCCATCCAGACTGCGCTCGGCGGTTACCAGAGCATCGACGACCTGGTTGCACCCGGCGGTCGGCTGTGCCGTCAGCGCGACATCGCCTACGACGCCCTGTCGCAGATCCCGGGCGTGTCGGTGGTGAAACCGAAGGCGGCGCTGTACATGTTCCCGCGCCTCGACCCGGCGGTGTACCCGATCGTCGACGATCAGCAGTTCGCCTACGACTTGCTGGCCGAGGAGAAGCTCCTCATCGTGCAGGGCACCGGCTTCAACTGGCCGACCCCGGATCACTTTCGGCTGGTGTTCCTTCCGAACTCCGACGACCTGCACGAGGCGTTGGTGCGTATCGAGCGCTTCCTCGACGGCTATCGCAAGCGCTACGCCGGCTGAGCCGCGGCGCGCAGCGTGTCGGCCAGCACGGCGCTCGACGCGGTCTTGGACACCAGACCGTGCGCTCCCGCCGCTGCGGCGGAGTCGCGCATGTCGACGTCGTCGCGAGCCGAGAACAACACCACGACGGCGTCGGGGTGATCGCGACGGAGGCGAACACACAGCTCGAAGCCATCGATCTCGGGCATGTGCACATCGCAGAGTGTGATGTCGGGTCGGAGTTCGGCCCACATCGCCAGTACCTCGGCCGGTGACGACGACGTGGCCGTCACCGTGGCGATTCCGGTCGCGGCGACCCACGAGCCGACGTGCCGAAGGATGGCCGGATGGTCGTCGACCACGAGCACGCGCAACGTCACGTGCCGTACTGTACCGACTGCCCATGGACCCCGAACGTTCGCCCGCCACCGACCTGCGAGAGATCCAGACCCTCGCGTGGCAGTCGTCGCCGATGTTCGTGGTCTACGACGTCGCCGGCATCGTGCTCGACGCGAGCATTTCCTACTGTTCGCTCGTCGGACGACCGCTCGACGCGGTCAAGGGCCGACCGTGGCCCGATCTCGTGGTGGGTGAGGAAGCCCTCGGCCGGGAGCAGCTGCGCTACTCGCTCACGGCGCTCGCCACCCAGGACGTGCTCGTGGTCGACATGCCCACCAGAGCCGACGGTGAGGCCCGCTGGTTCCGATGGACCGAATGGGCGGTGCGCGACGAGACCGGTTGCCTGGTGCAGGTTCGTTCCACGGCGATCGACATCACCGACCTCCACGAAGCCCGCGCCGCCGTGGCCGCGGGGCTCGACGCCGTTGTGCACGCCAGGGCACTGGGCCGACGCGACGTGCTCGATCGCCTGCACGATGGCGCGCTGCAACAGTTGACTGCGGCGCGGTGGGCGATCCAAGCCGGCGACCAGGCGAGCGCGGCATCGCTCGTCGACAGCGCGATCGCCGCGGTGTCGGACTCGATGGACACTCTGTCGACACCCGGCGCCCCACCGTCACGGTTGCCTGCGAACGATCCGTTCTGGCGGACGATGATGGTGCCCGCACGGAGTGCACAGCTGCCCGACGACCTCCGCAGCGCGGTGGCCGACACGGTCTTCGGCGCGGTGGCATTGGTGTCGGCCACCGGGTCGGTGTGGCTCGAGCCGAACACCAGGCGAGGCATGTTCGACGAGCACACCGACATCGATGTCGCCACGCTGCTCGCGGAGGTGCATCCGGACGATCGCGATGCCGTTGCCGCGGCGATCGTGCAGGCGCTCGGCGGAAACGATGCCTGGGTGCAGTGGAGATTTCGCGATTCCGAGCATCGCTGGCGCCACATCTACAGCTGGCTCACGCCGCTGGCCGAAGTGCGGAATCGGCCGAACGTCGCGGTGGCCTTGTCCATGGATCTCACCGAGCTCGACGGCGACTCCTTGCGCGACGTGATGGCCGCGCAATTGGCGGAACGGCATCGTGTCGCACGCGACCTGCACGACGACGTGCTGCAGCGGCTCGCCGGTCTCCGTTGGGCGCTCGTCGCCGCCGGTGTCGAACCTCGGTTGGTCGACGACGTCGATGAGATCGATGCCGCGATCCGGGTCGAGTTGGGACGCTTGCGCTCTGCGGTGGCGCGCTTCGGGTTGGTGGTCGCGCTGCAGCAACTCGCCGACTCGAGCGCGACCCCCTGCTCGCTCGACCTGCCTGCGGGTCTCGACACGCTGCCGGTCGACATCGCCGATCAGCTCTGGCGCGTCGCCCGCGAGGGACTCCACAACGTCGATCGGCACGCCGATGCCTCGGTGGTGAACGTGACGGTGCGCCGGTTCGCCGATCGGGTCGAGTTGGACATCGTCGACGACGGTACCGGGCTGGAACCCGGCCGGGTGATGGCGGCGCTGCGCGCCGGCCACCTCGGCGTCGCGACGATGCGTGAGGCGGTCGTGGCGATGGGCGGAGTCATCGAGCTCGGTCCAGCCTCCGGTGCCGGTACCCGTTTGGGGATGATGCTGCCGCTCGACGATCGTCAGAGGTAGCCGAGCGTCCGCGCCTCGCGCGTGAGGTGATCGCGATGATCGGGATGGGCGACGGAGATCAGCGCCGTGGCCCGCTCGCGGATGGTCTTCGAGCGCAGCTCTGCGACGCCGAACTCGGTGACCACCTTGTCGACCGTGTTCTTCGAGTTGGTGACCACTTCACCAGCGGACAACTGGGGCACGATGCGGCTGACGGTGCCGTGCGCGGCGGTGGAGTGGAGCACGATGAAGCCCTGCCCGCCTTCGGAGTACATCGCCCCGCGGGCGAAGTCGACCTGACCGCCCGAGGACGAGTAGTAGTGGCCGCCGAGCGTCTCGGAGGCGCACTGTCCGAGGAAGTCGACCGACAGGGTCGCGTTGATGGACACGAAGTTGCGTTCGCGGCTGAGCAGACGAGGGTCGTTCACGTAGCGGGCACTCCACAGTTCGATGGCCGTGTTCTCGTGCAGGAAGTCGTACAGCCGTTGCGTGCCGAGTGCGAAGGTGCCGACCACCTTGGTGCGGTTGTGCAGCTTCCGAACGCCGTTCACCACACCCAACTCGACGAGGTCCAC
>JANOET010000328.1:0-2321 GCA_031413415.1 Acidimicrobiaceae bacterium | reverse complement strand
CGGGCGCTATCCGGCGGCCCAACGCTGGGTCGCCCACCATCGTTACATTGAGATAGTCGGCCGGATTGAGGAACAGCCAGGCCGCGACACTCGAGGTGCTGCGACTTCTCCTCGACCACGACCACCTCGGTCAGGCCGGCGGCGAACTCGCGCACGACGTGTGCCTCCAACGGCATCGGCACGCTCAGACGCAACAGACGAATCCCGGCGTCGCGCAGGGCCCGGTCGTCTCGGAACCCCAGCAGCCGCAGCGCCTCGCGCGTCTCGTGATACGTGTGTCCGCTGGCGACGATGCCCACCCAGTCGTCAGCGCTCCCCACCGCCACCTGGTTGAGACGATTCAGCTCGATGTAGCGCGCGGCGAGCGGTAGCCGGATGTCGTGGAACTCGCGCTCGACGTCGAGGGTGTGCGGTGTGAGCGTGCGACCCGACGGCACCGGCGACCACACCACGCCATCGACCGTAGTTGTGGGTGCGATCGGAGAGATGCGGTCGATTCCGACGTCGATGGAGCCGGTGCCGTCGGCGACGGTGTCGACCACCTTCATGCTCACCCACAGGCCGCTGGCACGCGACATCGCGATGGCGTGGCGGCCGAGGTCGATCGCCTCCTGCACGTCGCCCGGATGGAAGATGGGCATGCGCAGATCCACCAACGTCGCGCCGCTCGTCGATGGCAGCGTGCTGCTCTTCGCGCTGGGGTCGTCGCCGACGAGCGCGATCGCGCCACCCTTCGCCGAGGTGCCGGCGAAGGTGGCATGGCGGAGCGCGTCGGTGGCCCGATCGAGGCCGGGGGTCTTGCCGTACCAGATGCCGACGATGCCGTCGTAGCGGCACGTCGGCAGGGTGACGGCCAGCTGCGAACCCATCACCGCGGTCGCGGCGAGCTCTTCGTTCATACCCGGCTGGAACTCCATGTGCAGACCGTCGGCGACGGCGAGCGCGGCTGCGGCGCGGGCATCGCGGTCGTAGTTGGCGAGTGGGCTGCCGGGATAGCCGGTGACGTACGCGGCGGTGTGCAAGCCGTTTCGTCGATCGGCGCGCAACTGCTCGTAGGGAAGTCGGGCGAGCGCCTGCGAACCGCTGAGGAACACCCGACCTTCGTCGGTGCGGTAGCGGTCGTTGAGCTCGTACGGGTCGATCACGGCCACCAGGACATGTTGCCACCTTCCGGTCGGTCCGGCGTGCGGACCAAACTGTCGCTCATGGCGAAGGGCGGTACCCCGGCGATCGTGATGTTGCAGACGGCGGGTGTCGACTTCGCCGTGCACGAGTTCCACCACGAGCCGGGCGACCGCAACTACGGCCTGGTCGCCGCGGAAGCGCTCGGTGTCGAAGCGGACCGCGTGTTCAAGACCCTGGTCGCCAACCTCGCCACCGAACGCGGCGTCGAGCAGGTGGTCGGCATCGTGCCGGTGAGCGGGCAGCTGTCGCTGCGCGAGCTGGCGGTCGCACTGGGCGGCAAACGCGCCGAGATGTGTCCCACCGACATCGCCGAACGCATCACGGGATACGTGGTGGGTGGCATCAGCCCGTTCGGTCAGAAGAAGCGATTGCGCACGGCGATCGACGAGACGTGCATCCTGTTCGACACCATCTTCGTCAGCGGGGGCAAGCGCGGCCTCGACCTCGAAATGTCGCCCGACGTGCTCGTCTCCGTGCTGGATGCGGTGGTCGCCCCGATCGGCACGTAGGGCTGCACCAGGAACAAAATGTTCGCGGTGCGGGTCAGGTGCGCTTGACGCGACCGGCGAGCGCGCGGAACGCGAGGGTGAACGACACGGCGCCGAGGCCGAGCACCGCCAGCACCGCCTTGCCGATGCGGTCCCACTCCCAACCGTCCATCAGCAGGGAGCGCAGGCCGTCGAGGAGGTAGGTGGTGGGGTTGAACTTCACCGCCGTCGCCAACCATCCGGTCATGGCCTCCTGGGGCAGGTACGCCGTGGTGAGGAACAGGAACGGGAAGAACAGCAGGAACGCGCTGTTCACCGCGGTCGGGTTCCCGGTGCGCAGCGCGATGGCGTACGGGAAGCCGGTGAACGCGAGGCCCCACAGCCCGGCGATGGCGATGAACACCAGGATGCCCAGGAACCCGGTCGCGACGTCGATGCCGAGGACGAGCCCGAGGGCGAGCACCGGCACGGCCAGCGCAGTGATGAGCAACAGGTCGGCCATCATCATCCCCAGGAGCAGCGTGCCGCGGCGCACCGGGGTGAGCAGCAACCGGTCGAGGTAGCCGTCCTGGATGTCGAGCACCAACGAACTGGCACGGCTGACGCCGGTGACCGCGAACGCCACCGACACCGGCAGTTGGAACGCCT
>JANOET010000327.1:0-15106 GCA_031413415.1 Acidimicrobiaceae bacterium | reverse complement strand
GTCGCCGAACTGACCCACCGCGGGAATGAACTCGAGCTGTGTGCCGGGGAACTCACTGACCACCGAGCACAGCGCGATGAGCTCGTCGCGGCTCGCTGCGCGTGACGGCACCGGGTGCCCGAGGTGATCGTTGTGGCTGGGCGACCAGGTGCTGGTGAAACCCATGCCGCCCGCGGCCAGCCCTGCGCGCAGCAGTGTCGTCATCTGCTCGAGCTCGTCGGGCGTGGCGTGGCGCTGGGTGGCGTCGTCGTGCATCACCACACGGCGCAGCGCGCTGTGACCGACCATGAAGCCGGCGTTCGGCATGAGCGTGCCGTCGAGGCGGTCGAAGTACTCGGCAGACGAGCCCCAGTTCCACGGCACCCCCAGCTGCAGGCTCTCGAGCGGCATGCCCTCCACGCGCGCGAGCATGCGCATCAGGTAGTCGGCGTCATCGGCACGCACCGGTCCCCCCTCGACCGACGTGAGCGGGGCGATGGAGAAGCCACAGTTGCCACCCATCACGGTGGTCACACCATGGAGCGGCGACGGGCTGAGGGTGGGGTCCCAGAAGGCCTGTGCGTCGTAGTGGGTGTGCAGATCGATGAAACCCGGGGCGACCACCAGGTCGGTGGCGTCGATGGTGCGCGTGGCCGACTCGCAGACCTCGCCGACCATGGCGATGCGGCCATCGCGCACCCCTACGTCGGCGCGGCGACCGGCCGCGCCCGTACCGTCGACGACGGTGCCTCCGATGATCTTCAGATCGAGCATCGCTCCCCCTTCGTGCCGACGAGCCTCACTCGTCGGCGAACCAGTTGCCGTGGAACACCCTCGGCACACGTTGCGGCAACGGTACGACGACGAGGGGTGCCGAGGCCATGTCGGAGATCGCGCGCGCCTGCGGCACTCCGACCAGCCGAGGGTCGCAAGGACGAGCGGCTCAGCCGAGTTGGACGAGCGCGTGGTCGGCCGAGTTCATGGACATCGGCCCGGACTCGGTGGCGACGACGATGTCCTCCAGCCGCATGCCCCACCTGCCCGCCACGTAGATGCCCGGCTCGACACTGAACGCATGACCGGCGGCGATGGGAAGGTCGTTGCCCTCCACCATGTACGGGTCCTCGTGCGCTTCCATGCCGATGCCGTGGCCGGTGCGGTGGATGAAGTACTCGCCCCAGCCAGCGTCGACGATGACCTTGCGCGACGCACGGTCGACGTCCTGGCATGCGGCACCCACCACCCCGGCGGCCACGCCAGCAGCCTGCGCCGCATGCAGCACGGCATAGGCCTCGGCCACCTCGACCGGCGGCGCGCCGAGCGACACGCAGCGGGTGATGTCGCTGCAGTAGCCGTTCATGGTGCCGCCGAAGTCGCACAGCACCACCTCGCCGTCGCGGATGATGCGCGCACCAGGGTGATGGTGCGGCGAGGCGGCGTTCTCGCCTGCCGCGACGATGGCGAAGTTGACCACGTCGTGTCCTTCGGCGAGCAGCCGCGCCGAGATGTCGGCGCTGACCGCTGCCTCGGTTCGGCCGACGAGCGGAATGGCACCGGCGTGGAGTTGCGCGGCCACCCGGTCGGCGGCAGCGCCGGCCACCTGCAGCGCGACGATCTCGGCCGCATCCTTGCGCATGCGCAGGTCGTTCATCACGACCGTGCTGCGCACGTACTGCGTGCCGCTCGACGGCCAGTGGCCGAGCAACTCGACCAGGAATCGTGCCCACATCGTGTCGCCGACGGCGGCCACCTCCGGCTGGCCCATCAGCGACGCCACGATGGCCACGGGGTCGTCGGTCTCGTTCCACGGGCGCAAGGTGAACGCACCCGGCTGCTCGACCACGCGAGGCGCCTCGAGCCGTGGGATGACCAACGTCGCCTCGCCGTCGCGAGGCACGACGAGCATCGTCAGGCGTTCGAGCGGCATGGCCTCGTAGCCGGTGAGGTACGGCAGATCGCTCCCGACCGACACGAGCAGGGCGTCGACCCCGTTGGCTTCCATGCTCACCCTGGCGCGGGCGAGGCGATCGAGGTGGACGACAGGAGAAGTGTGGGAACTGGTGCTCACGCGACCATTCTGCCGCCGGACGGCGACCGTATGCTCGCGGTGTGCGGACTCGAGCCCTCGTCGCAATGGTCGTCGCCGCCATGGCGACCGCCGGATGTGTCGTCGATGCGGGCGTGCGAGCCACCGAGTCGGGTCAGGGCGGCCCCAGCCGCGGTCTGTTCCCCACCCAGCAAGGCAACGCACCCGACGACACCAGCCCGACCGACGAGCCGACGTACGAGGTCGTCGACGGTGTCGTCGACTTCGGTGAGGCCGGACCGCAACACCCCGAGTACGACGGCTTCCTCACCACCGCCTTCGGCGACATCGAGCAGTACTGGAGTTCGGCCTACCCCGAGACCTATGGAAGCGCCTGGGAATCACTCAGCGGCGGCATCTACGCCGCTTACCCCGAGCGCGACGCCCCGATTCCGGGCTGCGGCAGTCCCACGTCGAGCTACGACGATGTGCAGGCAGGCACGGCGTTCTACTGCATCGACGGCGACTTCATGGCCTACGACGACGCACAGGGCCTGCCCGAGTTGGTCGAACTGCTCGGGAAGGAGGCCGTGGCCGTCGTCCTCGCCCACGAGTTCGGCCACGCCATCCAGGCCCGAGCCGGCGAGTGGGACCAACCAGGAGTGCTCAAGGAGCAGCAGGCCGACTGCTTCGCCGGAGCATGGGCCGCTCACGTGGCGGCGGGCGAGAGCGACACGATCCGGTTCGACGACGCAGCGTTGCGCGCCGGACTGATCGCGATGATCTACGTCCGCGACCCGCTGGACGGCAATGGCCTGGCCGACCCCCTGGCGCACGGCACCGGATTCGATCGCGTCGGCGCCTTCCAGGACGGCTTCGAGGGCGGCGCGACGCGCTGCAAGGACTTCTTCGTCGAGGACCGCATCGCAGGAATGATCGACATCGAGTTCGATCCGAGAGACCCCCTCGGCGGCAACCTTCCGCTCGTCGACCCCACGCCCGATCCGAAGGAGGGTCCGGCCGACATCGTCACACTCATCCCCGGAAGCCTCGAGGACTTCTGGACCGAACTGGCCGCGGCGAACGAGGTGCCGTTCACTGCGCCGACGCTCGAGGCGTTCTCGGGCGACGGCACCCTCCCCACATGCCCGGGAATCGCCGACGACGCCTGGCCGAGCTCGGTGCGCTTCTGCGCCGCCGACAACGTCATCCATTGGGACCGCGACTTCACCGAGGGCCTGTCCGTCGATCCGCTCACCGGCGACATGTCGGTGGGCTACCTGTTCGCGAACGCGTACGCCGATGCAGTACAGACCGCGATCAACGGTCAGGCCACCGGCGAACCCCGCGCGCTGTACAACGACTGCCTCACGGGGGCGTGGGTCGCGCACATCGTGCCCCCCATCCCGACCGACCGCGAGAACCGGTTGGAGCTGTCGGCGGGCGACCTCGACGAGGCGATCGTCACCGCCATCGCGACCGCTGACGAGCAGTCCGACACCGATGTGAACGGCGGTGCGTTCGAGAAGATCGACGCGTTCCGCACCGGCGTGCTCGGCGGCCTGAACGTCTGCAACGCGACCTTCGGCTAGGCGAGCTCGTCCGGGCGTCGTCCGGGCGTCGTCCGGACGGACTCAGCCGGAGGTGGTGGTCGTGGTGGCGGCCGTGGGCACCGACGTGGTGGTGCTCGCCGGCGGCTTCGGCTTGGTGGTCGTGGTGACCGGCTTGGCCGTCGTGGTGGTCGGCGTGGTCGTCGTCGTGGTGGTGGTCGAACTGGTCGACGTCGTCGCATCAGGGTTCGGGTAGTTGAAGATCGGCAGCATGTCGTTCTTGGACTGCTGCTCGGGCTCCTTCTTGCCGTCCCACACGAACACGTAGTCCCGGTTGCTCACCAGCGACGGGAAGTACTCGGAGATGAACATCGGGATGCGGATGCACCCGTGCGACTCCGGCTCGTCCGGCACGTTCTGGGCGCCATGGACGGCGATGCCGTAGTTGAAGTACACCGGGTTGTACATGCCACCGAGCGGACCTTGGCGGTTGCCCTCGACGCGTCGGTAGAACTGGAACACGCCACCCGGCGTCTTGGACACGCCGCACACATCCTTCTTCACCGGCTCGGGCAGCAGCACGCCCTTGTCGTCGGTGTCCTGGCTGACGATCTCGCACCACGTCTCACCGGTGCCCGACGAGATGTGGGTGATGAGCGTCGGACGGTCGTCGGCGAACACGGCCGCGGCCTGCAGGTCGAGGTAGATCTCCATGTGCGAACTGCCGACGCCTCGCGGTCGGCGCGGTTGGAACACCAATGGGTCCTGCATCAGCTGCCAGGTCTCGTTGTCGAGTTCGCCGGTCTGCTGGTCGTACGGGCGTTTCAGCACGAGGCCTTCGAAGGCCCACAGGGACTGCTCGGTGCCCGAACCGAACTGGCCGTCGATGGGCCCTGGATCGAAGCCGAAGTCCTTCAGCCGCTGTTGCATGGCCTTGACCTCGTCGCCGAACATGCCCTTGCGCAAGGTCTGGCTGAGTTGCGTCTTCAGTTGGCCCGGGTCCGTCTTGACCACGACATTGGCCGGGTTGGTGGACGGGGCGGTCAATGCGCTGATGTCGACCGAACCGGGGTTGCCACCGGGCGGAGAGGTGAGCGCATCGTCGGATCCGGAGAAGCCGGCGAACACCAGGACCGCCAACACACCGCCCGCGGCCATCGCCGGTGCCCACCGCTTCCACGGCGAGGGTGGCGGTGCCGGACGCCGGCTGGGTTGTTGGGCGGGGGGACGACTGTTCACGATGCTCCGGGGGATTCGTTGATTGAATCTACCAACGGATTGCATCAGGGACAGGTCAGGACTGGCGACGTTCCGTGGCGAGTTCGCCACCTTCCGATGGGGACCCGAGACCTTCTCTGAAAAGGGCGTAGGCCACGCGGCTCATTCAGGTTTCAACCGCTGGTCATCGGCACCGTGCCCACTTATCGTCCTGGCCCGTGGGAGCAATTGAGGCGGGAGTCACGATGAGTGGTCGTTTTCGTGTTCGGCGTGCAGCCGGAGCGGTACTGGTGTGCGCGATGTCGGTGGGCGGCATCGTCACCGTCCTGGGCGGTCGTACGCCCGCCAGCGCGCAAGCCGTGCGTCCGGCGATGCCACAGCTGCTCAACCTGACCCAGCACGACCTCGAGTTCATCCTCACCCAGATCAAGATCTCCGAGGCGCACCCGGACGGCACCGACCTGCTCTGCACCGCGCCCGACGCACTCACCAACCCGGCGGCCTGCGCCACGTCGGTGCCGAACATCAACCGGGCCTTCGGCCTGCGCCAGACGAACGGCCAGAACAACAACCTCGTCGACGGCCGCAGCCTCTACGGCTCGGTCGACCGCACCTTCCCCCGCCTCACCAACGCGGCGTACGCCGCGGCCGACGACCTCACCTTCGACCCCGATGGTCCCGTCGGCCCCCTCGAGGTCGGCAGCGCGACCAGCTACGAGCAGAACTCGGGCATCGTGGTCGACGAAGACCCCCGCGTCATCAGCAACCTGATCAGCGACCAGACCGAGAACAACCCCGCGGCTATCGCCGCAGCAGCCGAGACCCAGGGCCACGGTTTCGGCGCGACGGTCGTCCTGGTCGACCAGGACCGCAACCCCGACACCGCGAAGATCCAGCAGTACTCGATGCCGAACGTCGCCCCCGACGCCGGCCTGTCCGCCTCGTACAACTCGCTCTTCACCCTCTTCGGTCAGTTCTTCGACCACGGCCTCGACCTCGCCGCCAAGGGCGGTAGCGGCAGCGTGTTCGTTCCGCTGCAGCCCGACGACTCGCTGTACATCCCCGGCAGCCCGACCAACTTCATGATCCTCACCCGGGCTACCAACGGCCCTGGCCCCGACGGCGAGTTGGGCACCGCCGACGACGTCAAGGACGCCACGAACCAGGTGACGCCCTACATCGACAACAACCAGACCTACACCTCGCACCCAGCGCATCAGGTCTTCTTGCGTGAGTACACCCTGGATCTCAACGGCAAGCCGGTCTCGACCGGTCGTCTGCTGGACGGCGCCGACGGCGGGCTGGCCACGTGGGCCGACATCACGGCCCAAGCCGAGAACCTGCTCGGCATCCAACTCGACGACACCGACGTGACCAACGTGCCGCTGGTCGCCACCGATGCCTACGGCCGCTTCCTTCCCGGCGCCGACGGCTACCCGCAGCTCGTCGTCTCCGACGTCGTCCTGCTCGAGGGCAACCCGACTTCGCCGGTGTCGGCCACCGCGGCCGGCGCGCTGCGCACCGGCCATGCGTTCCTGAACGACATCGCCCACCACGCCGCACCCGGCACCTGGGACGACGACCACAATCCGGGCACGCCTGCGATCGCCCAGACGCCCGATGACGACACGCTCACCATCGACGACCAGTCGCCGCGGACCTACGACGACGAGATGCTCGGCGCCCACTACATCTGCGGCGACGGTCGTTGCAACGAGAACATCGGCCTCACTGCGATCCACGACATCTTCCACACCGAGCACAACGTGTTGCTCGAGCAGCTGAAGAACCTCATCCCCGCGCTGCCCGTCGACTCGCCTGCGGCACTCGGTGAGTGGGTCGTCCCCGGTACGAACGGGGCCTGGAACGGCGAGCGCCTGTTCCAGGCCGCCAAGTTCATCAACGAGATGGAATACCAGCACATCGCCCTGGGCGAGTTCGCCCGCGCCGTCCAGCCGAGCGTCAACCTCTTCGGCGGTTACGACCCCACCGCGGACCCCGCCATCACCGCCGAGTTCGCCCACGCCGTGTACCGCTTCGGACACTCGATGCTCAACGAGACGTTGGCACGCACGAACGCCAACGGCGACAGCAACGACCTGACGCTCATGAGTGCGTTCCTGAACCCCACCGCCTACAACGAAGGCGGCACGGCCGGACACCTGACCAACGAGCAGGCGTCGGGCTCGATCATCCGCGGCATGGTCAACCAGCGCGGCGAGGAGATCGACGAGTTCATCACCGAAGCGCTCCGCAACAACCTGGTCGGGCTGCCGCTCGACCTCGGAACCCTGAACATCACCCGCGCCCGCAGCGAAGGCATCGCTCCGCTGAACCAGTTCCGCCGCGAGCTGTACAGCGGCACGCTGCCCGGCGCGGCCGGAAACGCCCAGCTGAAGGCGTACCACGACTGGGCGGACTTCGGTATGTCGCTGCGTCACACGGCCTCGCTGCTCAACTTCATCGCCGCCTACGGCACGCACCCCGACATCCTCGCCGCGACCGACAATGAAGGTCGCCGCAACGCCGCCCAGAACATCCTCGATCTCGTCACGCCTGACGCACAGGACTTCCTCGACGGCGTGGGTGCGTGGGCGAACGACGGCGGCAGGAGCATCACCGGCCTCGAGGCGGTCGACCTGTGGATCGGCGGCCTGGCCGAGGCGCCACCGCTGGGCGGCGGCATGCTCGGCAGCACCTTCAACTTCGTCTTCGAGACGCAGATGGAGTCGCTGCAGGACAACGACCGCATGTACTACCTCATGCGCAACGAGGGCTTGCCGCTGTTGGCCGAACTCGAGAGCAACATGTTCTCCGACCTCATCCGCCGCAACACCGACGCGGTCAACATCCCCGTGATGGCGTTCACCCGTTCCGATTACACGTTCGACCTCACTGCACAGACGAACCCGTCGGGCATCGTCGACGACGCGACCACGCCCTACTACGAGCCCAACCTCGATGGTGTCTCGAAGGTCACCCGCATGGCCGACGGCACCATCCGCCTCACCGGCCGGGGCACCACCGAGAACCACACCGCCTGGCTGGGCACGAACGGCGACGACAAGGTGCGTTCCGCCGAAGGCGACGACTCGCTGTGGGGCAACGACGGCAACGACCGACTCGAGGGCGGCATCGGTGCCGACTTCGTGGAGGGCAACGACGGCAACGACATCCTCACCGACATCGCCGGCGACGACATCGTGTCGGGCGGCAACGGCAACGACGTCATCAACAGCGGCCGAGGGCTCGACACCCTCTTCGGCGAGACCGGCGACGACGCCATCATCGGTGGCGCCGACGACAAGGAGACCGCCGGCGGCGCCGGCGACGACCTCGTCTACGGCAGCTCCGGGGCCGACGCCATCACCGGAGGCTTCGGTGAGGACTGGCTGGAGGGCGGCCTCGGCGGCGACTTCATCGCGGGCGACAACCTCGCTGAGTTCCCGCCGTCGGTCGGCGACGACGACGTCGCGATCGGCGGCGCGGGCGACGACCGCTATCACACCGACGGTGGCATGGACATCATGGTGGCTGGCGATGGCCTCGACACGGTGGTCGGTGGCCTCGGCTTCGACTTCGCCAGCTACTCGCGTGCTGGCTCCAAGGCATTCGCCAACCTCGCCCTGCCGCCCTTGGTCGGTGGCGGGCTGGCCAACCCCCGCGACCGCTTCAGCTTGGTCGAGGGCGTCACCGGTAGCGCCTTCGACGACACCCTGCGCGGCGACGACCGCCTCCGGGTCGCCAACCACGAACTCCTTCAGGCGAGCCTCGACAAGATCGTCGGCCTCGAAGACCTCCTGCTGCGCGCCGAGCAGCTCGCGCCCCAGGGTTCGTTGAGCATGTTCGTCGGCGACGACATGGTCTTCGGAGCCGGCGGCTCCGACGCCATCGAAGGTGGCGGCGGCAACGACTTCCTCGAGGGCGACGCCAGCCTCGAAGTGCACCTCGAGTGCGTGCTCACGAACGGCACGCCGATCGTGGTCAACTCGCTCAACGACGTACAGCAGGAACTGCTCGGCGGGCTGCTCGACCCGGGCACGTGCGACATCCGGCGCGAGATCACCTTCGACAGCACCGGCATCGACACTGCGATCTACCGCTACTCGATGGACCAGTACGCGTTCGGCACCACACCCGACGGCCTCACGGTCATCACCCACATTCCCGTGAACGGCGGCGGTGGCCTGGGCGGCGGCGGCGGCGCCAACGACGAAGGCTCCGACACTCTCCTCGACATCGAGTTCGCCCAGTTCGCCGACGGCATCGTCGACCTCAGCCCGCAGGGCCAGGGCGGCAGTTCGCCGTCGGGCACCGTGGCCATCGACCCCGCGTTCCCGGTCGTCGGTGACACGCTGAGCGTCATCGTCGACGTCGTCGACCCCGACGGTTACGACCCCGATCTGGCCACGGTCTCGTGGCAGGCATGGGACGGCGTCACCATCGATCCGACCAACCAGAACGAGCCGGTGTGGCTGGACCTCGCTGTCGAACCCACCTACACCGTGGGGCCAACCGACGTGGGCATGCGGATTCGAGTCATCTACGGCTTCCTCGACTTCCTCGGCACCACCGAAGCTGTGCCGAGCCTGCCCACCGAGACCGTCACGTCGAACGTCGTGATCCCGGCGTCCGGCTCGATCGCGCTCGTCGTGCCCCCCGTGGTCGACACCACCGACATCACCGTGTCCGCGACGTTCCTCGACGGCAACGGCGCTCCGATCGTCGGCAGCGAGATGACCTTCTTCATGGACGCTCTGCCGATCGGCACCGCCCTCACCGACGGCACCGGCGTCGCCACCATCCCGGTGGTGCTCACCGAACTGGTCGACACCATCCACGAGTTCACCGCCGTCGCCATCGACCCGGCACCGCTCGACGCACAGTTCACGACCGTCACGTCGCTGCCCGAGACCCGACTGTTCGAGTACGCCGCGGCAGCCATGTTCTCGGCGGTGACGGTCACCGAAGGATCCGGCGGCGGCTTCACGGCGCTGACGGCCACCATCAGGCTCGATCGCCCCGCAACACAGGACACCAGCATCGACTGGACCGCAGTCGGCACCACGGCCACCGAAGGCGCCGACTTCGTCGCCGCCGGCGGCACCGCCATCGTGCCGCAGGGTGCACAGTCGGTCGACGTCACCGTCGACGTGATCGCCGACGACCTCGTCGAGGGCGACGAGCGCATCGACTTCACCGTCACCGGCTCGACCATGGCCCTCACCGACCCGATCGTCATCAGCGGCACGATCACCGACGACGACCTCCCCTCGGTCGCCCTCGGCGCCGCACCGCTCGCGGTCGAAGGCCCCGCCTCGACGGTCACGTTCGAGCTGACGCTCGACCAGGCCCCGATCGCCCCGGTGGCGGTCGACTGGACGCTCCTTCCGGGTTCGGCATTGCTGACCGAGGACTACCTCGGCGAGACGGGCGTGGCACTGTTCGACATCGGCCAGCAAACGGCCACGGTCGTCGTGACCCTCGTCGATGACGACACGGTCGAGTTCGACGAGACCTTCTCCCTCGAGATCGGCGCCGTCACCGGTGCCACCGGGCCTGCGACGACGGCTGTCACCGCCACCGTGGAGGACGACGACGTCGCGATCCTGATGGCCGGCCCCGACCAGCAGGCGGTGGAGGGCAACACCAACGCCCGCAACCCGCTCAACTTCACGCTGCAACTGGACCGGCCCAGCGTTCACCCGATCAGCGTCAGCTGGCGTGCGGCCGGCGGCACGGCCAGCCCGAGCGTCGACTTCGCCGCCACCAACCGCACCGCCGCCACCGGCACGGTCACCATCCCCGCCGGCACCACCAGCCTGGTCGTGCCGGTCCGGATCATCGGCGACACCGTCGTCGAGGCCAACGAGACCGTGGTGTTCTCGATCGTCGGCGTGACCAACACCCTCGTCGGCCAGGTGTCCGCCATGGGCACCATCATCGACGACGACACCCCGCCGACCGCGAGCATCAACAACGTCTCGCAGACCGAAGGCAACAGCGGCTTCCGGTTCGCCACGTTCACGATCACGCTGTCCCGTGCTCCCAGCACCGCCGTCAGTGTCGTCGCTCGCACGGTCAACGGTACGGCTCGCGCCGCCGGCGACTACTCGACCGTCAACACCACCGTTCGGTTCGCTGCCGGCCAACGCACCGCGACCGTGCGGGTGCCGATCGTCGGCGACCGAGTGCGTGAGACGAACGAGACCTACACGGTGCGCCTCAGCAGCCCGGTGGGCCTCACCATCGCCCGCGGCACCGGCAACGGCACCATCGTCAGCGACGACTGATCGTCAGTTGGCGTTGGGGCCAGCGATCGGCGTGATGCCCTTCAGATCCTTGCGGAGCGAGAACATCTCGTCGACGATCTTCCTGATCACACCGAATGACGCCAGGGTGCTCTCGCCGCGGGTTCGCGGGAAGTAGTCGACACCGAACTGGATGACCTCGAAACCGAGCTTCTTCGCACTGATGATCAACTCGGCATCGATGAACGAACCTTCGCTCTTCAGCTCAATGTGGTCGAACACGCGAGTACGGCACAGCTTGAACGCGAAGTTGATGTCGCGCATGTGCACACCGAACAGCGAACGGATCATCAGGTTGTAGAAGAACGTGTAGATGGCCCGCGAACTGCCTTCGCCAGTGCGATCGTGCCGGTAGGCGCTCACGATGTCGGCCTCGTAGTAGCGCATCAGGCGCACGGCATGCGCGACCTCGGCCATGTCGAACGGCAGATCCGCGTCGGTGTACAGCACCAGGTCGCCCGTGGCCGAGGCGAAGCCGGTCTTCATCGAACCGCCCAGCTTGCGGTTGACGGGGTGGTGCACCGCCTTCACGTGCGGGTCGGCAGCCGCCAATTCGTCGGCGAGCCGAGGAGTGCTGTCGGTGCTCGCATCGTCGACGACGATGATCTCGTAGTCGAGAATCTCGCCGCGTTCGACCAAGAGTTCGCATTCCACCTTCGCGTAGCCGACGGCGCGGTGGATGTAGGCCTCTTCGTTCCACATCGGAAAGAAGATGCTGAGCTTCTGGAACGGTGCGTTCGTCACGTGCGGAAGGGTAGCCCCTGGTGACATGGGTCGCCCCGGACCGATGGGGTACCCTCGCGCCGACATGGAGCCGACCCCTGAATCGCTCGCCGCACCGCTGCCGTTGCCGCCCGACGCCGAGGACCACCACGACATCCGTCCGCGGCGGCCCATGCTTCCCGGCCACCTCACGCCGAACTGGAGCACCGCGTTCTGGCTGGGATGGATGCTCGTCGCGGCTGGTTTCGCCGGCATCTGGTACAGCTCGCGCGTCACCGGAATGGCCACGTGGTGGCTCGGGCCAGAGACCGCCCCACGCGTCATCTTCATCAGCCTCCTCCCGTTCGTGTCGCCCATCGGCCTCACCGTCATGGCGCTGATGCGTCGCCGATGGCTGCCGTTCTGGGGCATGGCGGGTGCACTCGCCACCGCGCTCGTCGCCTGGGGCGACGTCGGCGGGCCCGCCCGCTATTTCGCCATCGAGCTCGCACTTGCGGCCGGTGGCCTGCTGGTTTCGGTCGCGTCACTCGCCGGGATGTACCGCACCAGTCGATAGCGTCAACGACCTATGTCGAAGGTTTTGACGTCGCTCCCCGTCGGTGAACGGGTCGGGATCGCGTTCAGTGGAGGACTCGACACGTCCGCCGCGGTCGCCTGGATGCGCGAGAAGGGGGCCCACCCCTATTGCTACACCGCCGATCTCGGCCAGCAGGACGAGGACGACCTTCCCGGCGTCCCGGGACGCGCCGTGCAGTACGGGGCGGAGCACGCTCGTCTCGTCGACTGCCGGACGGAACTGGTGCACGAGGGCCTGGTGGCACTGCAGTGCGGCGCCTTCCACATCACCACTGCCGGAAAGACGTACTTCAACACCACCCCGCTCGGCCGCGCGGTCACCGGCACGCTGCTGGTGCGGGCCATGCATGACGACGGCGTCGACATCTGGGGCGATGGCAGCACGTACAAGGGCAACGACATCGAGCGGTTCTACCGCTACGGCCTGCTCGTCAACCCGAACCTGCGCATCTACAAGCCGTGGCTCGACCACGACTTCGTCACCGAACTCGGCGGCCGCGCCGAGATGAGCGAGTTCCTCACCGAGCGCGACCTGCCGTACCGGGCGAGCAAGGAGAAGGCGTACAGCACCGATGCCAACATCTGGGGTGCCACCCACGAGGCGAAGCTGCTCGAGGAGCTCGGTACCAGCATGGAGATCGTCGATCCGATCATGGGTGTGGCGTTCTACCGCGACGACGTCGCCATCGAGGCCGAGACCGTCACGGTGAAGTTCCATGAGGGCTGGCCGGTCGCCATCAACGGCGAAGAGTTCCCCGACAGGGTGGCCCTGGTGATGAAGGCCAACGAGATCGGCGGCCGTCACGGCCTGGGCATGTGCGACCAGATCGAGAACCGCATCATCGAGGCCAAGAGCCGCGGCATCTACGAGGGCCCCGGCCTGGCGTTGCTGCACGTCGCCTACGAGCGACTCGTCACGGCCATCCACAACGAGAACACCATCGAGAACTACCGCACCATGGGCCGCCGCCTCGGACGCCTGCTGTACGAGGGCCGCTGGTTCGACCCGCAGAGCCTGATGCTGCGCGAGCCGCTGCTGCGTTGGGTTGGCGCAGCGATCACCGGTGAGGTCACCCTGCGTCTGCGTCGCGGCGACGACTACACGGTGCTCGACACCACCGGACCTCACCTCACCTACTCGCCCGAGCGATTGAGCATGGAGAAGGTCGACGACGCTGCGTTCGGTCCGCTCGACCGCATCGGTCAGCTCACGATGCGCAACCTCGACATCGACGACAGCCGTGCCAAGCTCGACGTGTACCGCAACGCCGGCACCCTTGGTAGCGGCGGTCTGATCGCGCTCGAGGGCGGCACCGACTCGGTGCCTGCACCAGGAACTTAAGAGGGTCTACGCGATCGCCCGGGGTCGGGCTCGGTGTCGTGTGACGTGTGGAGCTTCGCGTCGGTGGTGGCTGGCGAGCAAGATCCGGTGGCGGTAGTTGGTGAAGTTGCGGAACCCACGGCCGGAGCGTTTCACGTTCTTGACGGTCACGTTCGCTGCTTCGACTCGCCCGTTCGACGCGCCGCTGGAGTGGTGGGTGAGGATTTCGCTGTGCCACTTGCGAAGGGTCTTGGCGAGCGAGGCGAGTTCGTCAGGGGCGTCTGCGTCGGAGCACCATTCCAGCGCCTTGGCGAGCCGGATGGTGGCCTCGTCGGAGTCGTTGGTGAGGTAGATGTCACGGACCAGTTCTTTGCCCGCCCAGACCTCGAGCAGATCGTCATTGAAGGTGTCGTGGAGGCGAGCCCACCCGTTCTGGTCGAGTCGCTCGGCGCCCATGAGAAGCAGCTTGCGGTTCACGTAGAGCGGATCGCCTCGCCGGCCGCGGTGGCCGTGCAACGAATGTTGCACCCGGGTTCTGCATTTCGTGACCGCTTCGTTCGCGATGCGGACCACGTGGAACGGATCGACCACCAGCACCGCCTTCGACAAGCCCGAGGTTCGGATCGCTGACCGGTAACTCCCATGAAGATCAGTGCACACGGTGCTGACCGCTGCGATCCACTCGTCGGGCTGTGTTGCGAGCCATCCGTGCACGTCACCGGCGGCGCGGCCGTCGAACACATCGATGATCCCTCCGCCGGCGAGATCGACTGCGGTCGTGACGAACCGTCGTCGCCGACCGTGCCGGGCCGGTGACATCACCGTCTCGTCGAACCCGACCTGCACCGCAGTGCGGGACTTGTCAACGACACCATGGCGGATCACCGCCGCCCAGATCGTCGACCACGTCACCCCCAACACGCGAGCCATCGACGCCGGAGTGGCTTCGATCGCTGAGATCCTGCCGGTCACCCATTCACACGCCCGCACCGTCAACACATGACCCGGCAACACGAACTCTGGGCGCTGCTCTGTCCAAGTCACCATCGCGCACGCCGGCTCGACGCACTCGCCCACACGTTTGCGCCAGCACACCGTCACTGGGCGGTCGCCTGAGGGCACATCGCGCAGCTTCACCAACCGGCGACCCTTCGACCGGGCGAACACCCCACACGCCGGACAAGCCAGCCGATCGACCGCCGTCTCGACCGACACCACGACATCCACCGCCGAGTCATCGACACCCAACACCCTGAAACCGGGCATGGAGAACCACACCACACCTGCACTACCGTCCCCCACGGGGGCCTCCTTGGACTTGGACCGTTAGACAGTCACAAGTTCACCGAGGCCCCCACCCCACATCGCGGATGGTCAGCACCCCGGCCGATCGCGTAGAGCC
>JANOET010000326.1:0-8847 GCA_031413415.1 Acidimicrobiaceae bacterium | reverse complement strand
TCCGCCAGCTCGTCATCGACCCTGAACGCCGCTACCACGGCACCGGCAACCCAATCGGCGGCCCCAAAGGACCCCGAAAAGTTAAACGAACCGAACCCAGATGAGGGTTCGGTCCGTCCGGGATGTCTCGCGACATCACATCGTGGAGACGAGGGGAATCGAACCCCTGACATCCACCTTGCAAAGGTGGCGCTCTGCCAACTGAGCTACGTCCCCGCGGCGGGCCTCACGATATCGGCTGTCTCGCTACCTCGTACCCGCCATCGGCGAGCATCGCCATGAAGGCGCGGAGCCCGTCGCTGAACGCCTGCCGCTCGGCCCGCACCGCCTCGTCGGGCGGCAGCGAGTCGCCGTGCAGGTAGCGGGCCGGGTCGTCGAACACGAACGCCGGAGTGGTGGGAAGGGCGGTCACTCTGGTCTTCACCAGTGCCCGATACGCCCACACGTTCTCGAAGCAGAACCGGCGGACGCCTGCCGCGTACAGCCGGTCGGTGGTACCGAGCACGTCGAGCCGGCCACTGCCGAACGGCACGCCCTGCACCACCGGCAGACCGTCGGGACCCCTCAACAGCACGTGGTCCTTGGCATGCACTCGGGCGATGAACGGCGCCATCGCGTCGAGTGCGTCGAAGGGGTCTTCGCCCACCATCTGGCTGTTGCCGTAGTCGTACAGCGCCATGACCGACGGATGGTCGACCGTCGAAAGGATGTCGGCCAGAACCGGCCCGGTGAAGTCCTCGTGGTTCTCGAGCACCACCAGCACGCGGTGCCGCTCGGCGATCGGGGCGACCTCGCGCAGGTCGTGCTTGGTCCAGCGCACGATCTCGGAGAGTGGCGCGTCGTACTTGGTGTAGGTGCGCACGGTGTCGGCGCCGCAGAGCGCTGCCACCTCGATCATGCGCGTCATGTGCTCGACACCCGTGTCGCTCGTGTCGAGTTCGATCCGCAGCCCCAGACGTTCGGCCGCATCGCGCACGCGGCGGAGATGATCGTTCGAGGTCCCGCACAGGTCGCGGAACCCAGGTCCGTTGGCCGAGATGTTGACGCCCGTGAAGCCGAGGGCGGCCATCTCCTCCATGTAGGCGAACACGTCGTATCCCGTCCGCTCGCGGTGGCGCAGGTGGTACCGCATCGAGAACGAGTGCACGTGCAATTCGATCTGCTTGGCCATGTCGATCTGCGTCACTCCGTCGTCAGTGTCGCCATGTCCTCAGCAACTCCAGCTCGGCCGTCAGTGCCCGACGGTACCGGGCCGCCACCTCCGGCCGTGACCCGGCCAGGCGATGGCTGCGCCACAGGCAGTACGCGGCAATGCGGAAGTGCCAGGCCGCACCGGCGCGCCGGTACCGCTCGACGGTCTCGGCATCGGCGTAGGCGTAGGCGGTGAGGAATCGCTGCACCGCGGCAGCGCCGTGGGGGCGGCGCGGCATACAGCACCATCATCGCCGGCGACAGGAAACAGGCCAGGTCCTCCACAGGGTCGCCCACGCCCGGGCACTGCCAGTCGATGAGCACCAGCCCATGACGGCTGCGCACCAGGTTTCCCGGGCCGCAGTCGGTGTGCACCAACGCCGGACGACGGAGCGGCTGGTCGGCGGCGTCCGTCGGACGACATTCGGTCAGCCGCGCCCGTTCCGCGGGAAGTGGGACGTCGGCGATCACCTCGTCGGCGCGGTCGCGCGCCTCGACGGCCGACTGGTGCAACCGACGCATGTCCCGCGGCGCCGGCGCCGAGTGGACCGCGTGCAGCAGGGCCGCCACGTCGGCGACACCACGCCGCCACTGGGTGCCGGCCACGTAGCGATACATCAGCAGTGCACCCTCATGACCCGTCGCCGGGGTGTACGAGACGAGTTCCGGCACCAGGCCCGTGCCCGCCAGGTGGGCGAGTGCGATCGCCTCGTGGTCGGGCAGGTTCGGATACATCGGGTTCGGTTCGGGCGGGTGATCCGAGTACCGCTTCTCGATGAGCAGGTCTCGACCGACCCGCACCTTCCACACCTCGTTGGTGTAGCCCCCGGCGAGCAGGGTGCGGTGGGTCGACACGGCCACGACAGTAGTGGTCGTCCGCGCTGCTCGAGCGGGCGATCGGGTCCCGCACGTCCAACTCGTCGCCGGCTGAGGCCCGCTTCGTAGGCTCGCCAAATGGCCCGCATCAAGTTCGGCACGTTCCTCGCTCCGCACCACCCGCTCGGCGAGAGCCCCACCCTTCAGTTCCAGCGCGATCTCGAGCTCGCGACACAACTGGATCGGCTCGGCTACGACGAATTCTGGGTGGGAGAGCACCACTCGACGGGATGGGAGATGATCGCCAGCCCCGAGATGTTCCTGGCCTCGGCGGCGATGGTCACCAACCGCATCATGCTCGGCACCGGCGT
This sequence comes from Acidimicrobiaceae bacterium, assembly GCA_031413415.1. Classification (GTDB taxonomy): domain Bacteria; phylum Actinomycetota; class Acidimicrobiia; order Acidimicrobiales; family Ilumatobacteraceae; genus UBA668. Next base: position 6,469 of record JANOET010000326.1, on the reverse strand, counting down.
CGTGTCGCTGCCGTATCACCACCCGTTCAACGTCGCCCAGCGCATGGTGCAGCTCGACCACATCAGCCAGGGTCGGGCCATGTTCGGCAGCGGCCCGGGCGCGCTCCCCAGCGATGCGCGAATGTTGAACATCGACCCCATGACGCAGCGCGACCGGCAGGACGAGGCCCTCGGGGTCATCATCCGCCTGATGCGCGGCGAGCGTTTCTCGATGGAGAGCGAATGGTTCCAGCTCGTCGATGCCGGACTGCAGATCCTCCCCCATCAGGAGGACATGCCGATGGTGACGGCGAGCAGCATCTCGCCATCGGGCATGACCATCGCCGGCAAGTACGGCATCGGTGCACTCAGCATCGCGTCGAACAGCAGCGAGGGCATTCAGGCCTTGCCCACCCAGTGGCAGTTCGCCGAGGACTCCGCCGCCAAGCACGGTCAGACGGTCGACCGCGCCAACTGGCGAGTCATGATGGCCTGGCACATCGCCGAGACCCGCGAGCAGGCCAAGCAGGAATCCATCCTCGGTCTGCAGAAGTGGCACAACGAGTACAACGTGAGGGTGCTCGGTCGACCGGGTGCACAATGGGTCGACGACCCCGAGGAACTCTACGAACAGGTCGCTGCTGGCGGCGCCGAGGGTGGCGGTGCGGCCGTCATCGGCACGCCCGACGACCTCGTCGAGGCCATCCTGAACCTGCAGAAGACCACCGGGGGGTTCGGTGTCGTCCTCGGGTTCTCCCACGACTGGGCGAACCTCGAAGCCACCCGCAAGTCGTGGGACCTCATCGCCCGCCATGTCATCCCCGCGGTCACCGGCGCCACCCGCACGCAGATCGCGTCGGCCGACTACGTGGCCGAGCGCAAGGGCGAGCTGATGGCCGGCGCCAGCGCTGCGGTGATGAGCAAGATCATGGGTGACGAGAACGCGGCGGCGGCGATGGGCATCACCATGCAGCAGATGCAGGCACGCATGGCCAAGCAGGAGAACGACCCGGTGTTCCGTCCCGGCGGCGGCCTGCCGACGGTCGACGCGGCTGCCGCCGACTGACGCGCCGCGCCCGAACTGTTCCGCCTGGACTCGGGGTCAGTCGTCCTTCAACGCCACGGCGTTGGGGGTGACGTTCATCTTCGGCACGTACTCGGCCACCTCGACGTCGCGTCCCTCGCCGAGGAACTTCATCCGCAACTCGTCGCGACACGACGTGCACGGACCGTAGAAGCGCTCGGTCCCGGTGGACCCGCATCGCGGGCAGGTCACCGTCATCGTGGCCGTGTCAGTGTTCGGGTCCGGGTCCGTGGCCGTGTTCGGGTCCGTGTTCGTGATGTCGAGGCCGTCCATCACTCGGCGCCTCGGTAGGCGTCGGCCCAGAAATCGCGCAGCATCGCCGCGCCGGCAGCAGGGTCGCCCAGCATCCACCAATGTCCCTGGCCCTCGAGCACGTGCTTGGTGGCACCGATGCGGTCGGCCACCTCTGCCCCGAGGGTCTCGCTCTGCACGAACGGGTCGTTCGGAGCGATGATGGCCAGGCCGGGAACGGTGGCCACCGGGCCGAGGTGCTCGCCCCACTCCTTCATCGCCGGCTGAACAGCCGAGCGGTACAGGGCGAGGACGCACTCCCCCATCGTCTCGTCGCTGGCGACGGCCAGGTGCACACCGGTCTCGCGCGGGATCCCGATGGCCTCGAACAGGGCGACCCGTTCGTCCACCGAGGCGGCCAGACTCTGCTCGAAGTACCGCTCACCGGCGCCGGGCGTCTGCCAGATCTGGGCAAAGTCGTGCCACACGTAGTCGGGGTGGAACAGACCGAGCACGTCGCACGCCCACGTGCGAAACAGGTGTGGGCGGATGGAGACGGCGCGCATGCCGATGCCGCCACCCCAGTCGTGACCTACGAAGTCGACCGGGCCGTGCTCGAACACGATCGGCTCGAGCTCGGCGACGAGCCACATCGCGTACTCCTCCTTCGTCGCCCCGAACCCCGGTCGCACCTCGCAGCCGAAGCCGGGGAGTTGCGGCGTGAACACGTCGTCGCGACCGAATTCGCGCCGCAGGGGATCCCAGATGACCGGGGTTTCAGGGTTTCCGTGGAGCAGAACGACAGCCATCACCCGACTCTAGGCCCGTGCTCCAGGAACTTAAGTTCCTGGTGCACGCGCCGAACCGGACCAGCCCGAGATGATGTTGGCTAGATGATGTCGATGGCGTCGAGGGTGGGCGCGGCGTCCATGTCGGACAACTGGGCGTGACCGCGCCAGTCGCTGCGTTTGGTGGCCCAACTGACGAACTCGTGCGCCGACGTGACGCACACCGGCAGGTGCGCATCGACACCCTGGTGCACCTCCAACGGACCGCTGCCCACGCCACGACGCAGGTGATACTCGACATGCCGCAGGTCGGTGAAGACGAAGTTCACGCCGTGCTCGCACGACTCGAGCGCAGCAGCGCACATCTGCGGCAGTCCGGCCATCATCCACTCGACGGTGGCTTCGAGCACAGCCGGGTCGTGGGGCAGGTCGGCGGCTCGGCGAACGGCTGCACCGATGTCGTGACGAAGGTGGCAGTAGTGATCGAACGCGATCGCGTTGCCCAGGATGTGCAGGGGATGGCGACCAAGGTCGGCGATCGGCACCACCATCTCCGCCAGCGGCGGCTCCTGCATGCCGGCCAGCGCAGCGATACCCTTCTCGCTCCACTCGCGGTACTCGGCCATCACCTGCGCGGGTGTCCACTCGCGGCGCGCCTGCACCGGCACTTCGGCGTTCTCCTCGGTGTGTTCGGAGGTGCCCGACTCGATGGTGCTCGGATCGGCGATCGAGTGGAACGTGGCGGCCATGTGTTGGGCGACGTCCTGCACCCGCCAGCCGTCGCATGCGCTCGGGGCCGCCCATTCGGCGTCGGTCAGTGAATCGAACAGTTCCAGCGCGTGCGAGTGCTCGGCTCGCAGCGCAGCGATCGCTGCCTTCGTCATTTCATCCTCGTCATCGGTGTCGTTGCCTCCGAGTCGCACGGTAGCCGCGGCCTACGCTCACGGCATGCACGTCGACGTCATGCTCACTCCGCAACCGTTGCAGCGGATGGACGGAACCGCCAAGGCCCTGCGCGATGTCGGCTTCGACGGCATCCTCTTCACCGAAGGGGGCCGTACCGCCTACCTGTCGGCCGCTGTGGCGGCTGCGGCGGCTCCCGAGCTCGAGCTCAGCACTGGTGTGGCGGTGGCGTTCCCGCGCAGCCCGATGGTCACCGCGCAGGTGGCGTGGGAGTTGCACGAGGCCACGAACGGCAAGTTCCGTCTCGGGCTCGGCACTCAGGTGCGCACACACATCGTCCGTCGGTACGGCGTCGAGTTCGACAGACCCGGACCACGACTGCGCGACTATGTGAAGGCCGTGAAGGCGTGCTTCGCCGGCTTCCGTGGTGAACCACTCGACCACCGCGGCGACTTCTACGAGCTCACCTGGTTGAACCGCCAGTGGAGCCCCGGTCCCATCGACATGCCCGACCCGAAGGTCGACGTCGCTGCCGTCAACCCGTGGATGCTGCGCATGGCCGGTGAGGTGGCCGACGGCGTGCACGTGCACCCCATCGGTGAGCCCGGCTACCTGCATCGGCATGTGCTCCCCAACGTCGCGCGCGGCGCGAGCGAGACGGGCCGATCCGTCCACGACGTGTCGATCATCGTGCCCGTGAACCTCATCGTCGGCGACACCGACGAAGAGCGTGACGCCGACCGCGAGGTCATGCGCACGATGCTCAGCTTCTACGGGAGCACCCCGAACTACGCGTTCATCTGGGACGAAGCGGGCTTCGAGGGCACCACCGCCCGCATTCGTGAGCACCAGAAGGCCGGCGATCTGGCCGGCATGGCGGCGCAGATCACCGACGATCACCTGGGCACGTTCTGCACCGAGGCCCCCTGGGACGGCCTGGCGCAGACCCTGGTCGACAAGTACGGCGACATCGCCTCACGTCTCGTCTTCTACAACGCGATGATGGGCGACCCCGCCCGCATCGAGCGTTTCGGAGAAGTCGCGACGCAGATCCGCTTCCTCACCGAGACGCCGGCGTAGCGGTTCATCGACTAGGTGATGCGACGGTTCGCCGCCCATGTCGTCAGCTCGCGTCGATTGCTCAGCTGCAGCTTGCGCAGCACCGCCGAGACGTGCGTCTCGATCGTCTTCACCGACAGGTGCAGGCTCGCTGCCGCCTCTCGGTAGGTGTAGCCGCGGGCGATGAGGCGCATCACGTCCTGCTCGCGTGGAGTGAGCAGATCCAGTTCGGGATCGCTCGCCGCCGGCACCTGACCCGAGAAGGCATCGAGGACGAAACCCGCGAGTCGGGGCGAGAACACTGCATCGCCGTCGTGCACGCGAACGATCGCGTCGACCAGCTCGGTCGCATCGATCGTCTTGGTGACGTAACCGCGCGCGCCGGAGCGGATGACCGCGACGACGTCGTCGGCGGCATCGCTGACCGACAGGGCGAGGAACACGGCCTCGGGCCACTCGCGGTGCACGCCCTCGATCACCGAGCGGCCGCCGCCGTCGGGCATGTGCACGTCGAGCAGCACCACCTGCGGACGCGTGGCCAAGATGCCCGCGATCGCATCGCGCACCGTGCCCGCCTCGCCGACCACGTCGACGGACGAACCCAACTCGGCCTTCACGCCGCTGCGGAACAGCGCATGGTCGTCGACCAGGAACACCGAGAGGGTCATCGAAGGGGTCACGGTGCCACCCTGCCATCCCGATCGCTCGCCGCGGCGCGCGGTGCGAGCGGCACACGCAATTGCACCTCGGTACCGGCGCCCGCCGCGCTGTCGATGTGCACCGTCCCACCGACCCGCTCCAGTCGGGCCACCATCGACTGAGCGATGCCCATGCGGTCGCCGTCGGCGGCGGACGGGTCGAAGCCACGCCCCCGGTCGCGCACGAACACCTCCACGGCACCGTCGCCGACCTCGGCGTACAGGGACACCGTTCGCTCACCGCTGTGCTTCGCCGCGTTCACGCACGCCTCGCGTGTTGCGGCGACCAAGGCCTGCAGTCCGTCGTCGAGCGCCGCGTCGCCCACGGCGACCACCTCGATGCGCACCTCGTGACGCACCTCCACCTCGGCGGCCATCTCCTGCAGCGCAGCCACCAACGAATCGGGCACCGTGGTGTCGGCCCCGTACAGCCACTGGCGCAGCTCGTGCTCCTGCTGGCGGGCGAGCGTCGCGGTGCGGCGCGGGTCGTCGGCACTGCGCTGGATGAGGGCCAACGTCTGCAACACCGAGTCGTGCAGATGCGCGGCCACCGCCTCGCGTTCCTCCACACGGATGCGCTCGCGGCGCTCCTCGCCGGCAGCCTGGGCAAGACGCGCGATCCAGGGCCCGACGAGCACGATGACGCCGAGGATGCTGACCGCCGCGGCGAACGCACCGACACGCACGGTGCCCGAGACACGGTCGGCCGTGCCCAGCACCACGAAGCCGACGACCAGCAATGCCGCGCCACTTGCGATCCGCACCTTCGCGTGACGGCCCGACATGAGCCCCGACAGTCTCGATGGCGAGCCGTCCTCTGTTCCGGCCATCGCCAGCACCACCACGCCGGCGACGAGCACCACCACCGGCACCATCACCTGGTCGCCCAACCACAGTCCGGTCGAGCGCATCACCAGCAGCAACCCCGCGGTGACGAGCAGCACCGACACGTCGCGTCTGGAGTCGACCGGAGCCGCCGGCGGCACCTCCGCGGCGGCAGGCTTCGACAGCAGCGCCCCTGCCGCGTAGAACACCAGGCCGAGGCCCGCGGCGAACGACAGCACGACGAGCGCACCTCGCACCACCGCCACGGAGACACCATGTGTGCGCGCGAACCCTGCGGCGACGCCGGCGATCAACCGGTCGTCGTCGTTGCGTTCGAACGACACGGCATCGACCTTCATCGTGGTGATTGTCGCACTTCTCCTCCGACTTGCCATCGGGGACGTCTCAGGGGTGAATCAGGGTGTGTCCCCGATGTGGCGCCCGAGTCGACGGCAGATCATGGAGGTGAACGAGGAGCAATGTGATCATGAGTACCGACATGCACGAACCGAACACCGAACACCAGGGCCCGCAGGACCAGCAGGGCACGCAGCCGCCGAACAACGGTTGGCGACACGCGCCGCTGTCGCGCATGCCCAAGGGCGGGCCCGAAGGCGGCCGCGTCGGTGGCGTCGTTGCCGGGCTGTCCCGCGCCTACGGCTTCGACCTGCGCACCACGCGCATCGCCGTGGCGGTGGCAACGATCATCCTTCCGGTACTCGCCGTCGTCTACATCGCGGCGTGGGTGCTGCTCCCCGACTCACCGGCCGAGGCCCAACCCATCGAGGCCATCGTCCGCGATCGTCGTCGCTTCCCGATCCTCGCGGTCATCGCCCTCGTCATCGTCGTCGGCGGCGTCGGATCGTTCGGGAGCTGGTTGCTGTTCCGCGGCGCACCGTGGG
>JANOET010000325.1:0-6840 GCA_031413415.1 Acidimicrobiaceae bacterium | reverse complement strand
TGGAGGTGGGTGGCGTGGCTGCCGAGCGCGGCGCGTAGGCCGTCCATGTCGACGCTGTGGAACACGACACGGTTGTTGGTCGCGACGTACACGGTGTCGATGTTGACACCGGCGTCGGCGATCTCGCGAGCAAGGTCGGCGATCATGCCGGGGTTGTCGTCGAGGTCGACGACGACCACCTCTCGCTCCATCGGGTGGATGTCGGCGTGCGTGATGGCCAGGGCGTGCCGGACGGGTTCGGCGTGCTTCACCAGGATGTGCAGTTGCGCGGTGTCGCCGTTGCCGGTGAAGGTCGCCGCGGCGAGGTACACGCCGGCGTCGCTCACCGCCGCAGCGAGCTTGGCGAGCTCGCCGGGCTTGTTCTCGACTTCGATGACGATGTCGACCGCCATGTTCAACCTCCGGGTGTCGTGGTGAGGGCAGTCTGCCACTCCCACACGGGGGTGCCGGTAGGGCCGTTGGTCAGGGCAACGCACACGTCAGAACCGGCGCAACCAGACGCAGGAGTCGGCCGGCACGACCGCAGCGTCGACGTGGCCGCGCACCGAGGCGACGACGGCGGTCGCGTCGGAGGACAGATCGTCGGGCAGCGTCACGTCGTGGCCGCTCACGTTCAGCGCCACGACGAGATCACCGCGTCGGTATGCCACGATCTCGTCGCTGTCCGGCAGCTCCCACTCGAGAGGAAGCGTGGCGTCGATGGTGCGCCGTTCGGCCATGAGGTAGCGGTACAGCGAGAGCGTCGAGCCTGGGTCGTCGACCTGACTCGATGCAGCGTGCCGACCCCAGTCTGTAGGAAGGGGCAACCACGGCGGGTCGTGCGGCACGGGCGAGAAGCCGAACGACGACGACGCATCGTCGGTCCACGGCATGGGGATGCGGCAACCGTCGCGGCCGATCTCCTTGCCGTTCGTCCGCGCGAACAGTGGGTCCTCGCGGCGGTCGTCCGGCAGGTCGAGCACCTCCGGTAGACCGAGCTCTTCGCCCTGATAGAGGTACAGCGATCCGGGGAGGCCCGCAGCGAAGGCGACCATCGCCTCGGCTCGGCGCAGGCCGAGCGCCTCGTCGACCGGCGCGTCGACATAGACGAGATTGTTCCTCGTCCAACTGTCGAGCGAGGTGGCGTTCGCTCGGCCATAACGAGTGACGGCGCGTTGCGTGTCGTGGTTGTTCAGCGTCCAGGTCAGCGCCGCGCCAGCGGTCGACAACACGTCGTACACCTCGGCCACCGACTGCCGGATGGGGGCGGCGATCCAAGGGGCGAGCATGAGATCGAAGCTGAACGACTGGTGGAACTGGTCGGGTTCGACGAACTTCAACAACAGCTCCGGCTTGCCTGGGGTGTACGCCTCGCTGACCGTGACGAGCTCACGCCTCGGATGCTCGGCCTGGTAGGCGTCGATGAGATGGCGCCAGCGTCGCCAGTAGTCGTGCGCCTTCGGCTGGAACTGCACGTGCACGTTCTTGCCGGCCTGCTCGGTGGCGGTCCGGGCAAGTGGGTCGAGTTCCTGGTCGGGCAGTCCGTCGGCCTTTCCTGCCACGCCGACCGCATCAACTCGAAAGCCCTCGACACCACGGTCGAACCAGAACGTCAGCATGCGATCGAAATGGTCCTTGACGTCGTCGTTCTCCCAGTTGAAGTCCGGCTGCCACGGCGTGAAGATGTGCAGGTACCACTGCCCGGCGGTGCCGTCCGGTTCAGTGATGCGCGTCCAGGCAGGCCCACCGAAGACCGCGGTCCAGTTGTTCGGCGGCAACTCGCCATGCTCGCCCTTGCCGTCGCGGAACCAGAAGCGCGCCCGCTCGGGGCTGCCCTTCGGCGAGGCAAGCGCCGCCTGAAACCACGCATGCTGACTGCTGCAGTGGTTGGGCACCACGTCGAGCATCACCCTGATGCCGTGTTCGCGGGCAGCCACGACCATGCGGTCGAATGTCGCGAGGTCGCCGTAGGTGGGCTCGATGCCGAAGTAGTCGGCGACGTCGTAGCCGTGGTCCATCTGTGGCGATGGGAAGCACGGGCACAGCCAGATCGCGTCGACACCCAACGACTGCAGATGCGCAAGATGATCGGTGATGCCCTGCAGGTCGCCCTTGCCGTCGCCGTTCGAGTCGGCGAACGAGCGGACGTACACCTGGTACACGACAGCGTCGCGCCACCATTCACGGGATACAGCGGAACTCATGACGACTCCTCTCAGCTCTCGAGCACCAACTCTGCCGCACGTTCGCCCGATCGCAACAGCGGCTGGCACCGGGCCTGGACCAGCGTGGCGCCGAGCCGTGGCGCCGAGCCGGCGCGCTGACCCCGGCATCGCTCCTCAGGCGAGCGGGCCGCCGTCGCCGAATGCCGCTGCGGCGAAGCGCCGGCCGAGCAGTGCGTAGCCCTCGGGCGACGGGTGCAGATCGTCGTACAGCAGGTGCCGGTCGTCGACGCCGAACAAGGTGAGACCGTCGAGCAGGTGGAGCGCGCCGTCGCCGGCGCGTTGTCGCACGCCGACCACATCACCGACGATCTCGCGAATGCGCTGCAGGGTGAGACCGAACGGTCGCGCTGCCGCGGGCGCTGCGACCGTCACGAAGCGCCCGTCGGCCGTGGGGACGGTCGGACCCGGATGGTCCTCCACCAATGGACAGTAGATGGGCGTGACCACCAGCACCGGCGTCTCTGGATGCCCATCGCGGATCTGATCGAGCAGACCGTGCACCGCTGGAGTGAACGTCCGCTCGCTCATCGAGGCCGCGTTCACCAGGTTGATGCCGATCTTCAGACTGATGACGTCGGCCGGCGCGTCACGGATGACGCGACCCATGAACGGATCGAGCTGGCACTGCCCGGCCAGGCCGAAGTCGGTCAGCTCGAGGCCTGATTCGTGCGCCACCATCACCGGCCATGCGTCGAACGGTCGGTCGACGTCCATGCAGTGGCTGATGGACGAGCCGTAATGCGTCCACCGGCGACGCCCGACCGGGACGACGTCGACCGTCGCACCTTCGGCGACACGCAGCGCGTGGATCTCGACCGAGGCGTTGGTGGGGAACCAGATCTCGATCTCCTTGCGTGCCCCACCGAGCGCGTCCCATCGCACCGTCACCGAATCGCCGATCTCGAACTCGACCCCTTCGGGACCCTTCATTCGGTCGACGTGCACGATGGTGCCGCCCAGCGCCACGACATCGGGTTGCAACACGCCGTCGACCAGCATTTGGAAGACCGGTGGGCGCAACGCGCCCGGAATGTTGTGGATCGTGCGCGGATGGGTGGTGAGCTCGATCACGGGCGAGTCAGTGGCGAACACCATGCGGACTCCGGCGGTCATCGTGATCATCGTGTTCATGAACACGTCGGGGATCTGAGGGCGAGTCCACGCCGGCAGGCGCCGAGGCAACAGACCGTCGGGCGTACGATCCATCTCGAACGCACCACGAACCTGGACGGTCGTCCCGTCCAACGCGACATCACGGAGCAGCATGCGCCCGAACGTACTCTTCATCACCCTCGACCAGTATCGAGGCGACTCGCTGTCGTGTGCGGGGCATTCGTTGGTGCGCACTCCGAACCTCGACGCACTGGCGGCCGATGGTGTACGGCTGGCCCGCCACTACGCCCAGGCCGCTCCGTGCGCACCCGGACGCGCCGCGCTGTACACGGGCACGTACCAGATGAACAACCGCGTCGTCGCCAACGGCACCCCGCTCGACTGGGGCCTCGACAACGTGGCGCGGGTCGGCCTGCGCGCCGGGTACCACCCGGTGATGTGGGGGTACACCGACCAGGGTGCCGACCTGCGGCGCATCGACGACAGCGAGGATCCCCGCCTGCGGAACTGGGAAGGGGTGCTGCCCGGGTTCGAGGAGTTGCTGTGCCTCGACGAACGCCACGCACCGTGGCTCGAGTGGCTGCGCTCGTTGGGTTACGACCTCACCGATCCCGATGTCGCGCTCTCGACCGAGCACGAACGTCCAGCCGAGCACTCGGTGACGCAGTTCCTCACCGACCACTTTCTGTCGTGGCTCGACGAGCAGGACGGCCCGTGGTTCGCCCACACGTCGTACATCCGCCCTCATCCGCCGTACGACGCGGCGGGGCACTACGCCACGATGTACGACCCTGCCGACTGTCCTGCCCCGCTGCCCGTTCCCACCGAACGGCACCCGATGCACGACACGTTCCTTCTGGTGCACATGGCCGCGGCACCGACCGACCCCGCCGAGATCGCCCACCTGCAGTCGCAGTACTTCGGCATGATCAGCGAGGTCGACCACCACATGGGTCGCATCTGGCAGGCGCTCAAGGATCGCGACGACTGGGCGAACACCGTCGTCATCGTCACCGCCGACCACGGCGAGCAACTGGGTGACCAGGGTCTGGTGCAGAAGCTCGGCTTCTTCGAGAGCAGCTACCACATCATCGGCATCATTCGCGACCCTCGACACCCGCAGGGGTTCGGCACGACGGTCACCGACTTCACCGAGAACGTCGACATCATGCCCACGCTGTGCGAGGCCATCGGTGAGCCCGTGCCATTGCAGTGCGACGGTCTCCCGCTCACTCCATTCCTTCGCGGTGAGCGCCCCGCGCGATGGCGCACCGAAGCGCACTACGAGTGGGACTGGCGCGACATCCTCATCCAGATGGGCGACCACGAGTGGCCGTGGGACCGTCGGCTGGAGCGATCGAACCTGGCGGTGGTGCGAGACGAGCGCCACGCGTACGTGCAGTTCGGCGACGGCGATTGGCTCTGCTTCGACCTGGCAACCGACCCCACCTGGCAGACCAGGGTCACCGACCCCGCTGTCGTACTACCGCTCGCCCAGAAGATGCTCACCTGGCGTCAGAACCACCTCGATCGTCAACTCACGGGCACGTTGCTGCGCCGCACCGGCGTGGCCGGGCGCAGGCCCGATCCCGTGCAGCACTGACGGTGGAGCTTCGCTGACGTCAGGCGATTCTCTCGTAGACGAGGTCGGTGGCGGTGCGACCCTCGCGGTGGCCGCGGATCTCGAACCGCGTCACCGGGCGCCAGTCGGGTCGCACGACCACGCCGCCCCGAACACGTGGCTCGTCGGCCACCACGCGCTCGGTGTGCGCCGCGTACTCAGCGATGTCGGTGGCGACGTGCAGCGTGCCACCGACGCGCAAGCGGTCGACGAGCGGGCCGAGCACGTCAGGCCGCACCAGCCGGCGGTGCTGCTGCTTTCGCTTCAGCCACGGGTCGGGGAACCAGATGCGCACGCCGGCCAACGACCGCGGCGCGAGGCGCGGCAGGAAGTCGAGCACATCGCCCTCGACCAGGCGAACGTGCTGCCAGCCTTCGGCCTCGATGGCGTCGATGACCTTGGCCACGCCGGGCGTGTGCACCTCGACACCAATGAGACACTCGGCAGGCCGCAGCGCCGCCATGTCGATGAGCCCTTCCCCGCCACCGAAGCCGATGTCGAGCACGACGTTCCCGCTCGCCCCCAACACCCCATCGCCGAACACGCGGTCGAGGTCGAGCGGCTCGCCGAACACGTCGAGCCGCCATCGCGGCGCGTCGCGCTCGTACGCCTCGGCCCGCGCCGGCGGAAGCCCACGACGCCGCGGGCGGAAGCTACGTGCGTACTGCGGCGGTGCATCCACCCCGCCATTCCTACCGGGCGCATCGCTACTGTCGTGCTTCGTGTCCCGTCAACGACTTCCGATCCTCACGTCGATGTTGGCGGTTGGTGCGGGCGTCGTGTGGAGCTTCGGCGCGATCGCGAGCCGACTCGCCGACCGGTCCGATGCGTTCCAGTACCTGATCTGGCGCTCCATTGGCGTCATCGTCGTGGTCGAGATCATGTCCGCTGTGCAAGGGGCGCCGTTCCCGACGATCCGCGCGTGGCGGAGCGGGCGGACCATGGCACTCGCCAACCTCGGGCTCTTCCTCGCGTCGATCTGCTTCGTCTACGCCGTGAAGACGACCACACCCGCCAACGCGGCGTTCCTCGGATCGCTCACCCCGTTGGTCGCCGTGGTGTTCTCGCGCTTCCTCGGCGAGCGCCTCTCACGCAGCACCATCGTGGCGCTCACCGTGGGCATGGTCGGCCTCGTCGTCACGGTCGTCAGCGACCTCGAGGCGGGCAGCATGACCGGCAACATCTCGGCACTCATCGCTTCGGTCGGGTTCGCCGTCTACACCGTCTGCCTGCGGACCGACACCAATCGGGACTGGTCGCCGGTGCTGCCCGGGTACGGGCTGCTGATGATCGTCACCTGCAGCCTCGTCACGATCGCCCGCGGCAAGACCCTGGTGCCACCCGCTGCCGACCTCGCCTGGGCGCTCTTCCACGGCGCGGTGATCATCGTGGTGGGCACAGTGATGTTCAACCGGGCGTCGCGCGACGTGCCCGCAGTGCCGATGACCGTGTTCGCCCAGACCGAGATGGTGTTCGTGCCGATCTGGAGCTGGCTGGTGCTCGACCTGGTGCCGAAGCCGCTCACGATGCTCGGCGGGGCGATCATCTTCTCCGCAGTGGTCGGCAAGGCCTGGTACGACGCCGCAACTGGCCGCCGTTCCGACTTCACCGCCGCACCCGACGTCCCGTTGCTCTGACGGTTGGGCGCGTTTCGGCGCGCTCCCGGGCTGGCGCTTCGGCTGCGGCGTTCGGACGTGACAATCTGGAGGGATGACTCGCGATGCGTGGCTGGTGAGCAACGGGACGGTGTTGGCGAGTGCCGAACATGCGACGTCGCACACCGATCGCGGCAAGGGCCTGCTCGGACGGACGGGCATCGACGGCGCCCTGGTGCTCGACTGCACGCGGTGGGTACACACCATCGGCATGAAGTTCTCGATCGAGTTCGCTTTCGCCGAGGCG
>JANOET010000324.1:0-4098 GCA_031413415.1 Acidimicrobiaceae bacterium | reverse complement strand
GATACTGGTCTATTGGTCCGGCTCCTCAGGCGGCTACAGCTCGCTGCCCGATGTCATGGCGTTGTTCACCGACCCGAACATCGCCCTCGCCGGCTGGGTTCACTACCTCGGGTTTGATCTTATCATCGGCGCCTGGGCTGCGACGAGGTCGTCAGCGGCAATGGCTGCCGTTTCCAGGGCGTCGAGGATCTCATCCACACCGACACTGTATCGAACGTACGTTCGATTGTCAACCAGGACGACGACGATTTCTCGAGAATCGTCACACCGCTCGACCCCTTGCGCGAAGCGCACAATCGGGAGCTCGATCGGCGGTGTGTCGAGGCGCTCAGGTGACACCGCGAAGCTCGAACTGGACATGTCAAAGCGACTGTTTCGGTTGTTCTGACCTGCCCAGTTCGTTCAGAACTCGCCTGCGACACCCGCAGACGCTCGGCCCGTGTCCACTTCCTGAGCAATGCAACCTCTGATGTGCGCCGACCCGGGCGGCAGCGCAGAACTGTCGTTCTGGGCGGTTGACGGGCTCGGCCAGGGCAGACTCGGCGCCTCTCCCAGATGAAGGGTTCGACTCGTCACGTGTGCGCTTCCGAAGCCTCGATGCCCGTGGTTCGCGGAAACTGGGCCTGCCAAAACGACGCTCAGTGTCGGTGTGACATGTCCAGTTTCGGCCGGAGGTGTGCGCAGCGGCAGTCGACGCGCTGATCTGCCGATCTGGATGCTCGACAGGCGGTCGCAGTCGGCGCTGAACGCGCCCGACGAACGGCCTGGCTCGGGCGGGCGGTCAGTTGGTGGTGATGGTGCGGTGCAGCGGGAGGAACTGGTCGATGCGCTCGAGCGCGGCCACGGTGGTGCGCATCGCATCGGCGGGCACCGGGTGGCTGATCAGGTAACCCTGGGCCTTCTTGCACTTCATGTCGCGCAGCAGGTCGAGCTGGGCCTTGCTCTCGACGCCTTCGGCTACGACGTCGAGGTCGAGTGCCTTGGCCATCGCGATGATGGTTCGCACCAGGCTGCGGTCGTTCTCGCTCTCGGCGAGACCGCGAACGAACGCCCGGTCGATCTTGATGCGGTGCAGGGGGAACTTCTGCAGGAGCGACAATGACGAGAAGCCGGTGCCGAAGTCGTCGAGCGCAATGCGCACGCCCAGCTCGCTGAGCCGGGTGAGCGTGGTGCGCGCCAGCTCGGCGTCGTTGATCATCACCGTCTCGGTGACCTCGAGCCACAGCAGTTCGGCCGGCACACCCGAGCGGGTGAGTGCCTCGCTGACGGTCTCGGGGAAGTCGGACTCGCGCAGCTGATGTGCCGACACGTTGACCGACATGGTGGCCCTCGGGCTGCACACGCCCTCGTCGATCCAGCAGCGCAGTTGGGTGAGCCCCTCGAGCAGCGCCCACTTGCCGAGCGAGACGATGACCCCGTTGTCCTCGGCGATCGGGATGAACTCGGCTGGGGACACGATGGTGCCGTCGGCCTGCTGCCAGCGCATGAGCGCTTCGAAGCCCGTGACCTCGTTCGTGAACAGGTCGAGGATCGGCTGGTGGTAGAGCCGCATCTCGCCCCGGTCGGTGGCGCGGTGCAACGCCGTCTCGACCGCGAGGCGATGCGTCACTCGATCCTTCATCGCTTCCTCGTAGACGGCGTGACGACCACGACCTTCGTCCTTGGCCCGATACATCGCGGAGTCGGCATGACGAACCAGGTCGGCGGGCGAACTGCTGGACGTGGCGCTGATGGTCGCGATACCGATGCTGGCGCTGATGAACACGTCACCGTGGTCGAGCGCGAATGGTTCGCGGAGCGCTGCGAGCAGTGCGTCGGCGACCGCCGCGGCGTCGTCGTCGGACGCGGGCATGGGGTGCAGGACCACGAATTCGTCGCCGGAGATGTAGGCGACTGTCGAACCTGCCGGCGCCGTGTCGCGCAGTCGGTGAGCGACCAGGCGCAGCACCTGGTCGCCAGCCGCGTGCCCGAGCGAGTCGTTGATGTTCTTGAACCGGTCGAGGTCGATGTAGAAGAGCGCGGGAAGCTGGTCGTTGGCCCACGAACGTCCGAGCAGGTTGGTGATCTCCTGCAGCAGGACGTTGCGGTTGGGCAGACCGGTGAGCTCGTCGGTCTGGGCGCCGTGCAACAGCGCCGCCTGGCTGCGCGAGTTGGCGCGCACGGTGTGGATCACGCGCAGGGTGACGAGCACGGCGAGTGCAACCGCCGAGATCGTGCGGACGATCTTGTCGCCGGTGTCGGTGGCCGACGTCGCGCCGAGCACGATGACGGGGAACGACAGCGACCCGATGGTGACCACGAGCCGGCCGAGCGTGGACTGCTGGTCGTCGGGTTGCGTGTGGCCGAGCGTGGTGAGGCTGGGATGCAGGAACGCGCCGCCGACGCACACGGCGGCGCCGATGCCGAGCGACATGGCCAGGCGATCGAAACCGAGGGCCAGGTGGCCGGCATCCATCAGGTCGTCGACCAGGTCGGCGAGCACCTGCAGGGTGATGGCGCCGCCGAGCAACCAGGCGGACACCGAACGGTTGCGGGTGTCGAGCAGCAGCGTGACGGCCAGGAACAGCACGACCGAGGCGATCGGCTGGTGGATCGCGTGGAGCACGGTGGCGCCGGTCACGCCCCACTGGTCGATGATCGGCTGGACGAGCGCGGGCCAGGCGATGACCCACGCGCTGAGGGCGACGACGAGGGCATCGGCGGCCAGGCCGTTGCGCATCGCCACCCCGCGCCGCTCGAGCAGGATGAACAACACGGTGAGAGTGACGGCGTAGCCGGTGACTCCGGCGACGACCGATGGCAGATGGGCCGACGGTGCTCCGTCATCGATGAGCAGCCGTGACAGGCCGAACGCGAGCACAGCGCCAGCAGCGAGCATCGAGAGCGAGGGGGTCAACAGATGGCGGGCGCGGGCGGCGACGATGGTGCCGAGCACCATGACGACGGCCACGAGCTCGAGCACCCACCGGACGCGGTCGTCGGTGGCCGCGGCAGCCGCGGCCGTGAGTGCCCCGCCGATTGCGAGGTACCACCAGGTGAGTAGTGTCGATGCCCGCTTCATGTCGCCTCCCTCCCGTCAGATGGATCGCGGGTGCCCGCCCGCGGGAAACGTGAGTCAATCATAACCCATAACCAGGTCTTTCGCGCAAGGGGTGATTTCTTGCGCGCTCCTTGTCGATATCGGGACGGTCCGGCGTCGGCCGAGCACGACGAGTGAGCAGGCGCGGGTGACGCCCGTTGTCCTCCCAGTTCGCTACCGTAAGGTGGAATGATCCCACGCACCGGTCACCGATGACCCAGCTCGCGCAGCCGTACTCCGTCGTGGTCCCGGGCGCGCACCTCATGTCGGCACTGGTCGGACATCGGGACGCTCACCTACGGCTCGTCGAGAACGCATTCCCCGAGTGCACGGTCGTCGTGCGAGGCAACGAGATCCACATCGCCGGCGCCCAGGCCGAGATCGCCGGTCGCCTGGTCGAAGAGCTCGTGGTCCTGCTCCAGCACGGCCAGCATCTCGACGAGGTCGGCATCAAGCGCAGCATCGACATGGTGCGCGAGAACGAGAGCCCGTCGAAGGTGTTCACCGACGACATCATGCGCGGCGCGAAAGGCAAGCCGGTCCGCCCGAAGACGGCCGGCCAGAAGCGCTACATCGACACCATCCGCGAGAACGTCATCACGTTCGGACTCGGTCCTGCCGGCACTGGCAAGAGTTGGCTCGCGGTCGCGATGGCGGTGCAGGCGCTGCAGAGCAAGCAGGTGCAGCGCATCATCCTCACTCGACCGGCGGTCGAGGCCGGCGAGCGGCTGGGCTTCCTGCCGGGCGACCTGATGGCCAAGATCGATCCGTATCTTCGTCCGCTGTACGACGCGTTGTACGACATGATCGAGCCCGAGGGGGCACAGAAGCTGCTCGAACGCCAGATGGTCGAGGTCGCGCCGCTGGCCTTCATGCGCGGCCGCACGCTGAACAACAGCTTCATCATCCTCGACGAGGCGCAGAACTCCACGCCCGAGCAGATGAAGATGGTCCTCACCCGCATCGGGTTCGGGTCCAAGGTCGTCGTCACCGGCGACACCACGCAGATCGACGTCCCC
>JANOET010000323.1:0-3289 GCA_031413415.1 Acidimicrobiaceae bacterium | reverse complement strand
CGGGGCGGGCCGAGGCGATCAAGCGTCACCACCACGAGCGACTCGACAAGCTGCGCACCGCCAGCGGCGAGATCGGACGCGGCACCGTGCACGAGTTCATGGAGGTGCTGTTCCAGGAGCGGTCATGGGGCGCGATGGCCGAGAGCGAAACCTACGCCCACCTCGAACACCTGCGGCTCACGGGCGAAGCAGCGGTGGACGAGAGCGGCGACCAGCTCCGCTACAGCTTCGACTGAGCGAAGCCCACGCCGACGTGGGGCTGGGCACTCAGGTCTCTGCGGGCTCGTTGACGGCAGGATCGCGCTCCCAGCCCTCGTTCTGCAGCACGAGCTGCTCGATCGCCACGGCGTTGGCGTTTGCGTCCAGGTCCGCGATGGCCGTGTACTCGGAGACCCAGCAACGGAACACGTTGAAGGCGATCGCGACGGTGCCCTGCTCGTCGAGCAGTTCGATCCTGACGTCCTTGCGCAGTTTCTTCAGCGACATCGCAGCGTCCCCGGCCAGGTTGTGCGCGAGGTTCGCCCACGCCTCGAACGCCGTGTCGTGGGTGACCCCGCGCTCGAGCGTGATCGGGTCGTACTTCCAGGGGCCGGGCGCAAGGTGGGAGGCGCTGTTGTCGCCGCCCTCGCGGTGCGCGACGGGCACGGTGGAGCGGCGCAGCCCGCTCACCTTGGACACACCCGCCACGTGGCGGCCGTCCCACGTGACACGGAACTTGAAGTTCCGGTAAGGGTCCACGCGAGACGGGTTGACGGTGAACGGTGGCATGGAGCGACCTCCTCGGTGTCGTCGGGTGCAACCTGGAGAACGCTAATGACCTCGTGAGAGGTCGGCGCGCGAGAGCTCGTCAGGCCCCCGCGAGCCCGAGGAAGACCACGAGGGCACGCGACAGTCTGATGCTGTCGTCGTCGCTCAACTGGCCGACGCGTTCGCCCAACTTGGAACGCGGGATGGTGGTGACCTTGTCGACCATCAGCCGGCTGGACTCTCGGATGCCGGTCGCCTCATCGGCCTCGATGAGCAATCGGACCAGCGGTGCGTCGGTGGGGTCAGTGGTGAACGCGCAGACGGTCACTGACGCGGTGGCGTCGAAGCGATCGTCTTGGACGATGACGACGGGTCGGGGGTTGCCGATGTAGCCGCTACCCGCCGACGCCGTCCAGATTTCGCCGCGCTTCACTCGTCGTCGGCCAGCGCGTCGATGAAGGCCTGGTCGTCGGCTTCGTGTCGGCTCGTGGCGAGCGCGAGCGACTGTAGGTGCGCCTGCTCGACGAACTGTGGGGACCTGACGTCGGGAACCCAGATCTGGATGGGCCGGAGCCCTTGTTCGCGGAGTCGCTGTCGGTGTGCGCGGACACGAATGGCCGTGGGAGACGACGATGGTCGACGAGCCATACGGTGATGTTACATGTAACAACGCGGATGTGGCAACAGCGGCTGACCAAGTCCCTCCCCGTCTGAGCCAGAACTCTCGAAGGCGCTCGCACGGTGCCACCATGCATCGGGATCGGGCACCACTTGCCGCCACGTCGACAGCGGGCTGCCGTGATGGAACATCCAGGCCGCCGCTCGCCGAACATGCGGATCCAGCTCCTGAGGACCGTCACACAGCCGGGCGTCGCTCGCCCATGTCACCAGGCTGTGTGTCGGAAACATCGGCTGCCAGGCGAGAAGGTGGAGGAGCACAGGGTTCTGCGCGCTCATTGACATCGACACCCTGCGCGGCAGCAGCGCCAAGAGACGTCCAGGCTTCAGGTGCCGGGCGAGCGGCACGCCTTCCCACGTGATGTCGCTCCAGCCGGTGCAGCTGCTGCCGTTCATCCCGAGCAACGGCACGGTTCGGGGCTCGTCGCGCAGGAGTCGGCGGATGCCGGGCGGGCTCGTCACCTTGCGGAGACGATGGAACTCGGCCTGATCGACCTCGTCGTCGTAGTCGCCAGCGAGGTAGCACCACAGCTCGCTGTCCTGATCTCCGGTCAGCACCAACTCGAGACCGAGCGAGTCCAGGAAACGACTGAGATGACGCAGCGTGTGCAAGCCGGCGTGGACGCCATCCCAGGATGGTTCGGGCACCGGCAGGTCGGGGTCGAGTTCGTCACCACCTGCGAGAGCACGCGATGAGAAGCCAGGGACGCTCATGATGTTCCTTTCATCGAACCTGGCATTGCCACCTTGCCCTTCGGCAGGTTGGCGGACTGTCAACGGGCCAGGCCCCTCGAGTCCCTCTGGATGAATGCAGTGCTCAGTGTAGAGCCGCGACTGTGACAAGGTCCGCGGTCCACGGCTGTGGCCAATGCTGACGACGGGAGCGGCTGCGACTCAGAACGCGTCGTCGGGCAGCGGCCGCATCCACTTGGTCGCTTCAGCACCGGCCGCCTTGCCGGCCTCGACTGCCCGGTCGACATCCTCGCTCGTCCACCACTCGGCCAGGAACGCGGCGATGAACGCGTCGCCGCATCCGACCGTCGTCCCCTCGACCGGCACGCGCTGCACCGGAATGAACCGCTCGGCGCGCATCGACGGGCGGCCGTCGAGCAGCAGCACGCCATCGGCACCCAGCGTCAAGACCACCAACTTGCCCTGATCGAACGCGACGTCGCGGACGCCGCGCACGACCTCGTCGTCGGACGCGCCGGGCCAGCCGATGAACCCCATCGTCAGCCACTGCATCGTGTGCGCGAAACGATCGACAGTGAAGTGACGGAAGCTCAGGAAGTCGCCCGACACCTCGACGCCGTCCAGCACGCCCGCCGCGCCGAGTCGTTCGAGCTCGTCGGCCACGGCGTCGACCAGCACGCAGTGCATCCGACCGGCGGCACGGATGACCGACTCCTCGTCTGCCGTCACCCGGAACCCACCCCACACGCCCTCGACGAAGTTGTCCATCCACGGCTGACGATCGGCGCGCATGACGATGTCGATCGACGCCGACACTCCCGGCGCCACCAGCGACGGCAATGCCTCGATGCCGTGCCGTTGCAGGAACGCCTGGAACAGCGCCGCATGGTCGTCGCCGACGCGGCTGAGCAACCGGAACGGCACACCCCGCTGCGCCCAGTGGTACGCCATGTTCAACGCTCCGCCGCCGGGCAGGTCGCGCTGCTCGTCGAGGTAGCGGTCCACGCTGAGCGGACCGAACAGCAGGGTCTCGCTCACAGCCCGGCCAACGGCTCGTCACGCAGGTACGCCGGCAACGCGAGGAACCGGTCGTAGCGCACCGCGATGACCTTGCTCATCTGCCAGAACGCCTCGACCGACAGATGCGCGCACCCCTCGGCGTGGTACCAGT
>JANOET010000322.1:0-11351 GCA_031413415.1 Acidimicrobiaceae bacterium | reverse complement strand
GCCCCCCGTCGCCGAACGGTGCAGAACCCAAGAAGGGGGCGCGGACCAACAGGCGAGCCAGGTCCGCACCGAGCAACAGTTCTCGGCTGCGCTGACGCGCGTCGGGCGGCCGCAATGGCCGGGGCCAGGGGAGATCATCGCTGTTGGCCATACGTCATCCTCGCGGTGCGGAACGGCGCTCGCAGGAGGAACTCACGTGTGCGATGGTTCCCGCGAACTGAAGTTCCTGGTCACGGCCCGTCAGACGCCGCGAGCGGCGTTGCCGAACTTGGTGTACTGACCGCGGAACACCAACCGGGCCACACCGGTGGGACCGGAACGGTGTTTGGCGATGATCAGCTCGGCCGAGGCCTTGTCGGGCGAGTCGCGGTTGTACACCTCGTCGCGGTACAGGAACATGACGACGTCGGCGTCCTGCTCGAGCGAACCCGATTCACGCAGGTCGGCGAGCATCGGCCGCTTGTCGGCACGACTCTCGAGCGTTCGACTGAGCTGGCTGAGGGCGACGATCGGCACGTCCAGTTCACGGGCCAGGATCTTCAGACCACGACTGATCTCGCTCACCTCCAACTGGCGGTTCTCGGAGTACGCCCCGCCGCTCATCAGCTGGAGGTAGTCGATCATGATCAGACCGATGCCACCATGCCGCGACTTCATGCGGCGGGCTTTTGCCCGAATCTCCATGACCGTGACGCGCGGGTTGTCGTCGAGGTACAGCGGGATGTTGTCGATGCGGTTGATCGCCCGGCCGATCTTCGTCCAGTCGGGCTCCTGCAGCCGGCCGGTGCGCAGCTTCTGCGACTCGACCTCGGCCTCGCTGGACAGGATTCGCTGTGTCAGCTCGGCATGACCCATTTCCAACGAGAACACGAGCACCGGCTTGTGGGTGTTCTTCGCCACGTTGGTCGCGATGCCCAGCCCCAACGCGGTGTTGTGCACGTACAGGTCCGCCGCGACGAAGTTGTGCAACCCCGGCACGGTGAAGTCGATGACTCGCTCGCTCCCCGCAGGTGTGATGGCGGTGATGCGGTCCCAGGTGACGGCGGGAGAAGCCCACCACCGGAGGCGATCGTCGTCGAGCACGTGCGCGAGCAGGCCGATGGTCTCGCGCCGCGGTCGGCGACGATACGCATGCCAGTTGTGGCTGCGCGGCTTGCCGGCAGCGGCGTTGACGTCCGCCCAACTGCGTGCACCCTTGGCCTTGATGACGTCGTCCCACACCTCCATCGGCAACGTGTCGATGGTGAACTGACCCTCCGGTGTGGCCGCCGCCTTGGCCGCAACCCGGTCGACTGCGTCCTGCTTGCCGGTGATCCCGATCTCGCGGCAGAAGGTGGCCAGCGACGCACCGTCCATGATCTCGACCTCGAAGGCTCGCCGCCGAGTACCGGCGTACGCGATCGAGCGAGTGCGCCGCTTCGAACGGATTCCGAACCGCAGCAGGAGGTGCATCACGTCGAGCGACAGTTGCTCGCTCACCGTTGCGAAGCCGATGCGTGCATAGCCCGCCTTGGCCACCCATGCGGTGCCATCGGTGGCGAACAACAGGTTCAAGAACCGGGCGATCTGCTCGCGGGGAGCGATGAACACTGCGGCGGGGACTCGCTTGTCGTGCGCGTTACAGCCCCACGCCCCGTGTCGGCGAAGCATCTCGGTGACGGGGTTCGGCCGGCCACCCGACCTTCCGGCCGAGATCCGGTAGGTCGTCGCCTTTCCTGCGGGTGCGCTCCAGTTGACCTTCGCGTCGAAGAACGCCGCCGCCGCCTCCGCGAGCGCCAGTACCTCGGGGAGCGCACAGGTGAGCGCCGGAGTGGTGACGTTGGGCCCGATGGAACCGTCGCCGATGAGGAGCGCGAGGAGATCGATCTCGGCGGCGGGAAGCGCTTGGTCACCGAACACCGGAAGGGTGGCGGGTGCGGCGATGTAGTCGCCGACTTGCAACTGCTCGAGCGGACGCCAACCATGCTGGGACAGCAGC
This sequence comes from Acidimicrobiaceae bacterium, assembly GCA_031413415.1. Taxonomy (GTDB): domain Bacteria; phylum Actinomycetota; class Acidimicrobiia; order Acidimicrobiales; family Ilumatobacteraceae; genus UBA668. The sequence goes on along the minus strand of JANOET010000322.1, from coordinate 9,373 downwards.
GGATGCGGCGCCGTGATGCGAATTCGGCGCCCGGACCGGGTCTCGACGAGGAACAGCGGTTTGACGCCGTCGTCCAGCAGATGGCTGGCTTCGGTCTCGACCAGTGATGCGTCATCGGCCAGCGACAAGAGTGGGATGGACCGCTCACCGATCGCGCCGTCGAAGACCTCCGCCGCGGTGCGCATCGCGCCCGTACGCGGATCGATGATGGGCGTGTCCCATGCGACGCACTTTCCCATCGCGGGCCGTGCTCCGATGATGTTCAGGGTGCTGGGCTGCAGACCAGACAAGAGTTCATCGAGGTCGTTGAAGCCGGTGGCGACGCCGGTGATGCTGTCGCCGCGCTCGTACGTCTCCTGCAGCTGGTCCATCGCGATGGGCAGCAGCTCCGACAACGGTCGGGTCGAGTCGACGACGCGATCCTCGGCGACCTCGAACACCTTGGTCTCGGCCTCGTCGAGCGCCTTGGTGACGTCGTCGGGCTCCATGTACGCGATCTCGGTGATCTCGCCGGCCACGCTGATGAGTTTGCGCAGCACCGCCGTGTCCTGGACGATCTTCGCGTAGCGGTGCGCGTTGCTGATGGCCGGCGTGGCGTTCTGCAACTCGTTCAACGCCTGTGCACCGCCGATGTCGTCGAGCAGGCCGTTACGACGCAGCTCGTCGGCGACGGTGACGATGTCGATGGCGTGACCGTTGGTCATCAGGCCGCGGATCGCCGAGTAGATGTGCTGGTGCGCTGGTTTGTAGAAGTGCTCGACCTGCAGGCCGAGCTCGGCCACTTGACCGACGACGTCGCGCGACAGCAGCAACGCGCCGAGCAGGCTCTCCTCGGCATTCAGGTTGTGGGGAGGCACTCTGGCCTCGAGGCGACGGGGCTGGTTCCGGTCGCGACCTTGGTCGCGTCCGTTGCCGTTCTCTCTACGGAAGTCGGACATGGTGCACTCACCTTGCCGTGCGCGGCCTGTGGATCGCTAGACCTGTTTTCCTGGGGACGGTCCTGTGGACAACTTTGTTGTTCGGTGAACGACACAGCCCCGGGCACCCGCAATGCGCAGGTACGCCGGGGCTGTGGACAACCCTGTGGGTGAGCTTGATGCTCAACCCTCGAGTGCTACTTGGCGACGACCTCGAGCGTGATGGGGAATTCGACGTCGTGGTGCAACTTGGCCGTGACCTGGTGCGTACCAGTGGCCTTGATGTGCTCGACGCTCAGCTTGCGGCGGTCGAGCTCGATGTGCGCCTGGTCCTTGATGGCCGCGGCGACATCGGCAGCGGTGACCGAGCCGAACAGTCGACCCTCGGCGCCGGCCTTCACCTTGATGGTGATGGTCGTGGCGACGAGCTTGGAGGCAACGGCCTGGGCGCTCTCACGGTCCTGCGCATCGCGCAGATCGCGAGCACGGCGCATGGCCGTGGCCTGGCTGACGGCACCATCGGTGGCCGTGAAGGCGTGACCCTTGGGCAGGAGGAAGTTGCGGGCGTGACCGTCGGACACTTCGACGATGTCGCCGCGCTTGCCGAGGCCCTTGAGATCGGAGCGGAGAATGACCTTCATGGATCAGCCCTCCTCGGTCTCGGTGGTCTCGGTGGTCTCGGCGGACTCGGCGGACTCGACGGACTCGATCGCCTCGACCTCGGTGGCCTCGACCTGTGCCTGCTGGACCTGATCGCGATCCTGACGCGGGCCGCGCTCGCCACGCTCGCCACCGTCGCGGCCCCCACGACCCGTACGGGTCTGGGCGACACGCTTGGTGTACGGCATGAGGGCCATCTCACGCGAGTTCTTGATCGCGTTGGCGATCTCGCGCTGCTGCTGGACGCTGTTGCCGGTGACGCGGCGGTTGCGGATCTTCGACCGGTCGCTCACGAAACGGGTGAGGAGGTTGACGTCCTTGTAATCGATGTACTCGACCTTGTCGGAGACGAGGATGCTCGTCTTCTTCTTGAACTTCTTCGGGTTCGCATCTTTCGGCGAACGAGGCTTGGTGCTCTTCTTGCTACTGCTCATGATGGATCTTTCTGGAAATCTCGAACGTGGATCAGAAGGGTTCTTCGTCGCCGTACACCGGATCCGGTGCACGGTTGGACCCGCTGTTGGTGCTGCCACTGCTCTGGCCGCCGCCGGAGTTGCCACCGGCGTTGCCACCGGAGATGCCGCCGCTGTCGCGGGCGATGCGCTCGACTTCGGCGCGTGCCCAACGGAGCGACGGGCCGATCTCGTCGGCGACGATCTCGACGACCGAACGCTTCTCGCCTTCCTTGGTCTCGTACGAGCGCTGCTCGAGTCGACCAGTGACGATGACGCGCATCCCCTTGTTGAGCGATGCCGCAGCGTTCTCGCCCAAGGTGCCCCAGGCGGTCACGTTGAAGAACGAAGTCTGTTCCTGCCACTCGTTGTTCACCTGGTAGCGGCGGTTGACGGCGACGCCGAAGCTGGCGATGCCCTTTCCGCCGGTGGTGAAACGAAGTTCGGGGTCACGGGTGAGTGCACCAGTGATGGTGACGGTGCTGTCGGCCATGATGGCTCCTTTGCGGAAGTCGGCAGTGGTGCCGGTGAGGTCAGGCCGCGATCGGCATGCCGCGGCGAGCCGCCTCGGCATCCGGGAGACGCAGCAACTTGTGGCGGACGACGTCGTCCGCGATACGGAACGAGCGCTCGAGCTCGTCCAGGGACCCACCGGAAGCCAGCAGGTTCAGCACGACGTAGTAGCCGTACTCCTTCTTGTCGATGGGGTACGCGTACTGGCGCTTCCCCCACCAATCGGGCTTGCCGTGGATGGTTCCACCGGCCTTGGTGATGCCATCCGTGATGGTCTTCACCCAGCCCTGAGCCTCCGGCTCGTCGAGATCACCTTCGAGGATGACCATGAGTTCGTAAGCACGCTGCATGCGTGTGATTCCTCCCTTCGGACCCGGGGGCTTCCCGGGGCCCCGTGATGGGGCAGGGCCAATATGACCTGGCAAGTGTAGCGGCGATCACAGAGGTCCACGTCGGGCACGTTGCCAGAGGGGTGCGACAGGGATACTGGTGGAGTGCCTCCCCCGGACGGGCGCAGTACGGTCGAGCGCCATGGACCTGCACCAGTGGATGCTCTCGGACCTGGCCGGTGTGCGCACCAAGTTGTTCGATTCGGTCGTGCGACTCGTCCCCTCCGAACGTTGGCTCGAGCCGGCCGACGGCGGGGGCAGCACCCTCACCCATCTGCTGCTGCACGTCGCCCGCCACCAGGACCTGGCGGTCACCACCGTCGCACGCGACCACGACGCCCTGTTCCTGGCCCACCGCGTGGCCCTCGGCCTGGGTGACGTGCCGGCTGGGGTCGGTCTGGCCGAGAGGGAAGACCACGACGTGAGCGCGCTCGTGGCCCCGGATGCCCTGCTCACGTACGTCGTTGCCGTGTTCGACGCGACGCAGGCGTGGCTCGAGCCGCTGGGTTCGATGGTGCTCGACCACGTGCCCAACAGCGGCCACCGACTCACCCACCACGCGCACCTCGACGAGGCCGAGTTCCCGTGGTTGTACGGCATGTGGCACGACAAGCCGCTCTGGTGGTTCGTCCAGTGGCCCGTTCTCGGCCACGGCAACGCCCATGTCGGCGAGGGCATCAGCGTCCGCAACCGCATGGGCCTCAGCCCCTTCTAGGTGTACTCGGTCGCCAGGCCCGGCGGGCGCGTTCGGCGACATTCAGCGGTTGGGCGCGCTTCGTCCCATCGTCGGGAGGTTCCGCGCACGCGGGCGGAGAGTGACCCAGATTCGGGATGTTTCGCGCCCATGGGTCCGGAATGCGACATCCACCGACACCCGTGGTCATGGATCGTTCACCACGACTGCGGTGCACGAGGGCCCGACGACGCGCCGGTCGGCGAGGAGGCGTTGGAACACGGCCGTCATCGCGTCGCCGCCGTGACCGTCGTCGACCACGATCAGCTCGCAGCCCGGCCACGCCGCTGCCAACCGCCGCGGGCCGGCGAGCGGGCCGCTCTGGTCGCGGGCACCGTGGACCAGCCAGCACGGAACGTCACCCATCGACGCGGCGCCCTGCACCAACTCGTCGGGTGCGAGCCACGAATCGGCCTCCCAGCAGTGCGTCACCTGACGGGCGAACGCCAGGCGGAACGACGGGTCGCGGTACCGCGCCCAGGAGAAACCGTCGACCGCCGGCTCGTCGTCGACATTGACGTGCGCGTCCTCCCAACGGCACCACGCGAACGCGGCGGGCTCGTGCACCGCGGGGTCGGGGTCCATCACCAGCGCCCGGTAGGCCTCGACGAGCCGCTGGCCAGGGCGACGCGCCAAGGCGAAATCGTGGAACTCGCGCCACGGCCCGAGCGCGTAGGTGTGCCCCAGTTCGGTGAGGTGGTCGATCTCGTCGCGTGTCCCGGTACTGACCGGACCGAGGACCACCGCACGCACCCGACCCGGGTGCCGTTGCGCATACGCCGCGCCGAGCACCGATCCCCACGACCCGCCGGCCACCACCCATCGCTCGATGTCCAGCATCGTCCGCACGGCCTCCAGGTCGGACACGTGATGGTCGAGGTCGACGCTCGCCCAGTGCACATCCGACTCGGATGCGTGCGGGGTGCTCCGTCCCGACCCACGCTGGTCGATCAGCACGGCCCGGTGCCGGTCGGTGAACAACTGCACGGCGCCTGCGCCGCACCCGGTACCGGGACCGCCGTGCAGCCACACCACCGGCACACCGGCAGGACTGCCGATCTCGCGCACGTACAGCGTGTGCCCGTCACCCACCTCGAGTAGGTGCTCCGCGACGGTCGCAGGCACCTGGGCGGTCATGACGTCTTGCGGACGCGTCGGCTGGCGCTGCCGACCGGCAGCACCCGCAACAAGTGGTGCCAACGGCACGAGACGCACGCCTCCACCACATACGCGGTGAGTTCGTCGGGACGAGCGTTCAGCTGGGCGAGTTCTTTCGCGGTGGACACGCAACGACCGTGCGCCGGGAGGCGCGATCCGAACACGTAGGTGACCAGTCGAAGCTCGGACAGCTCGCAGATCGGACACGGGCTTGTGGCGGGCGAGCCCACGTTGCGGGCCGCGCGGATGAGCTCGGGATGCGCGTCGCAGACCTGATCCTGCCGCAGACGACCGCGACGGAACTCGTTGATGAGATGGCGACGCGACAGACGATGGTCGACCACGGCTCCATGGCCACGAAGCGCTGCGACGCCGAACGTCATGGCGCCACACGCTATCTCGCAGGAGGGGCACGGACGCGACGGTCGTGATCCACCGAGCAGAGCGATCCGCAAGCCACACTGGTGGGCATGAGCATCTGGTACGGCGCCAACGTTTCGGACGACTCCGAGCTACGGCTCTGCGGCGACCTCACCGGCAAGCGCGTGATCGAACTCGGCATCGCACCCAGCCCGAACTCCATCCTCATGGCCCAGCAGGGCGCAAAGGCGATCGCCCTGGACCCCGACCCGCAGGCCATCACCGCCCTTCGATCCACCGCCGAACGCCATGAGGTGCGCGTGGAATGCCACCAGGGCGACCTCGCCGACCTCGGCTTCGCCACGAGCGCCTCGGTCGACCTCGTCGTCGCCTCGCACTCGCTCACCGGCGTCGACGACCTGCCCCGCCTGCTGCGCCAGGTGCACCGTGTCCTCAAGCCGGGTACGCCGTTCGTCGTCGCCATGCCCCACCCGGTGGCCGCGATGTTCGCCGCCGACCACAGCCTGCAGTACGTCTACGGCGCCGACAGCCGCACGTTCAGCGAGCTGTACCTGGCGTTCGACCGCAGCAACTTCCGCATCGACATGATGTTCGAACTCAACGACCGCCGCACTCGCGACCCCATCGCCCCGTCGGTCCTGGTGCTCCGCGCCCGCAAACAGGGCGTCTGAACCGACGGCGCCGCCAGCCGCCAGAACACCCATCAGCTCAGGGCGTACTCGCTCTCGATCAGCTCAGCAGGTCGCGGCCGACCGAACAGGTAGCCCTGACCGTGGTCGCAACCGATCTCGCGCAGACGCGCCAACTGGAGCGGCGTCTCGACACCTTCGGCGACCACCGACAACCCGAGTGAGTGACCGAGGTTGACGACCGCCTCGACGATCGTGGAATCCTCGTCGTTGATGCACAGACCGTTGACGAACGAGCGATCGATCTTGATCGACTCGACCGGAAAGCGCTTCAGGTAGGTGAGCGACGAATAGCCGGTGCCGAAGTCGTCGACCGACAGATGCAGGCCCAGGCTGCGCAGCTCGCGCAGTGTGACGGTGGCCTGCTTCACGTCGCTCATCAACGCGGTCTCGGTGAGTTCGAGCCACAACGCACCGGCCGACACACCGGCCTCCGCCAACGCCTCGCTGACCATGTCGACCAGATTCAGGCCGGCCAACTGGCGCACACTGAGGTTGACGTTCAGGGACAGATCACTGAACCGCTGCGTGCTGTTGCGCCACCGACCGAGTTGCGCCAGCGAGGCACGCAGCACGGCGAAGCCGACGTCGCCGATGAGGCCGGTCTCCTCCGCCATCGGCAGGAACTGATCGGGTCCGAGCAGGCCACGGTCGGGATGCCGCCAACGGGCGAGCACCTCGAAGCCCACCAGGTGACCGTTGTCGAGCTGCACGATGGGTTGGTAGTACGGCACGATCTCGCCGCGTTCGAGGCCGCGGCGCAGCTCGTTGGTGGTACGCAGCGTGAGCACCGACGCATCGTGGCTGCCAGGGGAGAACACCTCCACGCAGTCGCGGCCACGAGCCTTGGCGCGGTACATCGCCGCGTCGGCGTCGCGCAGCATCTCGCTGGTGGTGATGCCCTCGCGGTCGGACACGGTGATGCCGATGCTGGCCGTCACGAACAGTTCGGCACCGTCGACCAGAACCGGCTTGGCGATCTCGGCACGCAGACGCTCGGCCACGTCGAAGGGGTCGTAGCTGCCGCTGACGTCGCGCAACATGACGATGAACTCGTCGCCACCGAACCGACCGAGCAGATCGCGGTCGCGCACGACGGTGCGCAGTCGATCGCTCATGGCCCGCAGCAGTTGGTCGCCGGCGTCGTGACCGAGGCTGTCGTTGATGACCTTGAAGTTGTCGAGGTCGATGAACAACACCGCGAGTGAGCCTGGTGCGGCCTTGTCGATGTACAGGCCGAGCCGCTCGAGGAATCGAAACCGGTTGGGCAGACCGGTGAGGCCGTCGTGCGTCGCAGCCCACTCCATCTGCTCAGCCGTCTGCCGCTGCTCGGTGACGTCCTCGATGTGCGCGATCGCCAACGAGTCGCCCTCGTCGGCCATCACCGACACCCACGTGCGCGCCCACACCGTGGCGCCATCGCCGCGCAGGAAGCGTTGCTCGGTGCGGTAGCCCTCGGTGCGCTGCAGCACGGCCTCCTCGAGCAACCGCGTGCTGCGATCGCGTTCGAGCGGGTGGGTGATGTCGTCGATGTGGCTGCCGATGAGCTCGTAGCGAGTGCGGCCGAGCATGTCGACCAGCGAGTCGTTGACGTCGATGAGCGTGCCGTCGGCCACGGCAATGAGGGCCATGCCGGTGGGTGCGTTGTGGAAGGCGAGCCGGAAGCGCTCGCGTGCGCGTTCCAGGCGACGGGTCTCGGCCACGCGCTCGGTGACGTTGCGCAAGGCGACCACGACACGATCGGGATCGTTGATCGGCATGTTCGCGTCGGCCTCGAGCAACACCTCGGTGCCGTTGGCGCGATCGAAGGTGAACGTCGTCGGGGTGAGCGAGTCGCCGTCGCGCATGCGTCGCCAGAGCTCGATCATCTGTGCCCGCTCGGACTCGCGGAACAGGCCGGCGAACGTTCGCCCGAGCAACTGTTCGCGAGTGCGTTCGGTGAGCGCCAACGCGTGCGCGTTCGCCTCACGCACACGCCCCTGAGCATCGAGGACGATGACGGCCTCGGGCAGGTCGTCGAGCAGGGCGCGAAGCTCCTCGTGCGCGTGCTCGAGCTGTTCGATGTTCTCGCTCAATTGGTCGGCCCAGCTGGCGGATTGGCGGAATGTCGCCACGTGCTCTGCACCCCACACCACGACGGCGACGAGGCCGATGACCACCGAGGTCACGGTGGCCGGACGACTGTTGATGATGTAGTGCCAGGTCGCCGTCCACAGCGCGAGCACGACGAACGCGTTGACGACCAGCAACCGCGACAGCGACGGGTGACGGGCCGCGAGACGGGCGCCCGCCGGAAGACCGGCGCCGACGATGACGCCGCTGAGGCCCAGGATCCAGGCCGGGGCCGACACTGCCAGGGAACGCGCTGTGGCATCGCCGCCGCTGGCGCTCTGCGCGACGTCGCCGATCACGAAACACACGATCGCCAGGAACCACGCTATGCGCGCCGGAGAGCGGTCGACGATCAGATGCAGCAGAAGGATGGACGCAACGAACAGATCGACCGCCGGCACGAGCACCATGACCACCTGGTGGGCGATCGGCAACGACGCAGAGTCAGGGATGGACGGGGAGATGACCTGCTCCCACAACACCAATGTCAGGCTGAGCGTGATCACACCCGCATCGAGGAGGTGGACGATGGCGTTGATCCGGTCGGACTGCAGCAGCCGGCGGGCCAGGAAGACGGCGAGACCTCCGCCCCACACGACCACCCACACGTCGGTGGGCGACACCGATCGGGCCTCGACACCGGCCACGCTGCCGAATCCGAGCATCAGTTGGGCGAGTGCCAGCCCGAGGAAGGCGACCATGATGGGCGCCCACGAACCCGGCTCCTGGCGGCTCCAACGCCAGATGACGCCCGCACCGAACAATGACAGCGCGAGCAGCACCAGATGCGTCCAGCGGTGCCAGTCCTCGAGGCGCGACAGCTGTGTCGTCAGCGCCACCACCAGCATGAAGCCGACGATCGCGGCACAGATGATCGCGAAACGGAACCCGAGCGCGGCAGAGCGAACCCACATGCCCTTCTCTGTTGTCCCGCGCTCACCTTCGCCCACAACCCCACCGACCGATCTGGTGGTCGCTCCCGCTGACGGCGACGACTTTACTACTGAGCGTGCTCGCTTCGCCACCACTTCTTCAAGCGATCCTCAATCTCCTCCGCCCCGAGCACACCCTCGTCGAGGCGAATTTCGAGCAGGAACGCGAGCGCCCTCCCCACCACCGGACCGGCTGGCACCCCGAGCAACGCCATCACCTGCGTGCCGTCGAGCTCGGGGCGAATGGCCGCCAGCTCCTCCCGCTCGGCCAACTCGGCGATGCGATCCTCGAGATCGTCCATGCGGCGCGACAACTGCAGCGCCTTGCGCTCGTTGCGCGTCGTGCAGTCGCACCGGGTGAGCACGTTCAGCTCACGCAACAACGGACCCGCATCGCGGACATAACGGCGAACCGCAGAATCGGTCCAACCCATCGA
>JANOET010000321.1:0-4151 GCA_031413415.1 Acidimicrobiaceae bacterium | reverse complement strand
CCGATGGAACCCCCTCGAGTGGTACGCTATCGAGCAGCCTGCGGTCGAAGGCGACGGAAGAGTCTCAGTCTGAGGTGACGCGGCTTTCTACGGAGAATTCAAGCCTTGCGCCCGCAGGAACTCTGAACCGGCCACGACGGTCACCTCGCGGGTGCGCAGGCCCAGGGCGTCGGCCAGCACCTCACACACCTCCTCGTTGGCCCGACCGTCGACCGGCGGGCTGCAAACACGGATGCGGAGTTCCTCGCCGTGCAGGCCGACCACGTTGGCCCGGCTCGCGCCCGGGACGGCGCGCACGGCCACGGTCGCGCCCAGTGGATGGGCGCGTACCGGGCCGGACGACGCGGCGGGCTCAGCCTGCAACGGCCACCGAGATGTGCACCGGCTCGCCGTCGAGCTCGGCGTTCGGCTCGCCACTCCCCCACGACAGGCTGGTGGCCAAGGTCGCTTCGGTGAGCAGGTGCTGGAAGGCGGTCACCTGGCGGCGCACGCTCTCGTGCACCCCGAGGGTGAGGTCGATGCGGTCACTGACCTTCAGGCCCGCGTCGCGACGGGCTTGCTGGACGAGGCGGACGAGGTCGCGGGTGACACCCTCGGCCTCGAGCTCGGGCGTGATCTCGGTGTCCAGCACCACCACGCCGTCGACCGACGACAGCGGCGCCGAGGCACCGTCGCCCTGCACGACGAGCTTCAGGCTGTACTCGCCCTCGAACAGCGGGATGCCACCGGCCACCACGCCGTCGTCCGTGCGCTGCCAGTCACCCGACTTCACCGCCTTGATGACCTGCTGGGTCTGACCACCGAGCCGTGGCCCGACCGCCGCGGGCACGACCTGGAGGTCGAACGTGGCCACCGCGGCGAGGTCGTCGGTGAGCGTCACCGACTTCACGTTCACCTCGTCGGCGAGCAGGTCGGTGAACGGCGCCAGACGATCGGCACCGGCCACGGCGACCGACAGCGACGCCAACGGCTGACGGACGCGGCGCTGATGGGCCTTGCGCACGCGCAGCGTGGCGTTGCACACGTCGCGGGCGAGGTCCATGGTCTCGACCAGGTCGCGGTCGGCGGGGATGCTGTCGGCGGACGGCCAGTCCGTGAGGTGCACGCTGCGCTCGCCGGTGAGGCCGGTGTGGACCTCCTCGGTGATGAGCGGCAGCAGCGGCGCCAGGGACCGGCTGAGCACGACCAGCACCGTGTGCAGCGTGTCGATGGCCGCCTGGTCGCCAGCCCAGAAGCGGTCGCGGCTGCGGCGCACGTACCAGTTGGTGAGCGCGTCGAGGAACGAGCGCACCGATCCGCACGCGGCGAACAGGTCGTACTCGTCGAGCGTCACGGTGAGGTCGGCGACCAGGTCGTGCGTCTTGGCCAGGATGTAGCGGTCGAGCACGTCGGTGCTGTCGGTGCGGAACGTGCCGGTGGTGCCGGCCGCGTTCGCGTACAGCGACAGGAAGTAGTACGTGTTCCAGATGGGCAGCACCACCTGGCGCACCGTGTCGCGGATGCCGTCCTCGGTCACCACCAGGTCGGTGCCGCGCAGGATGGGCGAGCTGAGCAGGTACCAGCGCATCGCGTCGCTGCCATAGGTGTCGAACACCATCATCGGATCGGGGTAGTTCTTCAGGGTCTTCGACATCTTCTGGCCGTCGTCGCCGAGCACGATGCCGTGGCTGACACAGGTGTTGAAGCTGGGCCGGTCGAACAGCGCCGTGGCCAGCACGTGCAGCGTGTAGAACCAGCCGCGGGTCTGACCGATGTACTCGACGATGAAGTCGCCCGGGTAGTGCCCCTCGAACCACTCGCGGTTCTCGAACGGGTAGTGCACCTGGGCGAACGGCATCGAGCCGCTCTCGAACCAGCAGTCGAGCACCTCGGGGACGCGACGCATCATCGACTTCCCGGTGGGGTCGTCGGGGTTCGGACGCACGAGGTCGTCGACGTACGGGCGGTGCAGGTCGGTGACCGACACGCCGAAGTCGGCCTGCAGTTGCTCGATGCTGCCGTACACGTCGAGGCGCGGGTACTCGGGGTCGTCACTCTTCCACACGGGGATGGGCGAGCCCCAGAAGCGGTTGCGGCTGATGCTCCAGTCGCGAGCGTTGGCCAGCCACTTGCCGAAGCTTCCCTCTTTGATGTGCTCGGGCACCCAGCGGATCTGCTGGTTGAGCTCGACCATGCGGTCCTTGAACTTGGTGACCTCCACGAACCACGAACTGATCGCGCGGTAGACCAGCGGCTCGCTGCAGCGCCAGCAATGCGGGTACGAGTGGTTGTACGAGTCGTGGCGGACGACGATGCCGCGACCCTTGAGGTCCTTGATGACCTCGGGGTTGGCATCGAAGGCGTGCACGCCCTTCCACGGGGCGATCTCGGCGGTGTAGCGGCCGTGCTCGTCCATCGGGCAGATGGTGGGGATGCCGACCGCGTTGCAGGCGATCTGGTCGTCCTCGCCGAAGCCGGGTGCCATGTGCACCACACCGGTGCCGTCGTCGGTGCTGACGAAGTCGGCAGCCAGCACGTGGAACGCATTGGGCGTGTCGGCGAAGTACGGGAACAGCGGCTTGTACTTGCGGCCCACGAGGTCGGCGCCGGTGAGCGTGCCGACGCGCTCGGCACGGTCGAACTCCTTCTCGTACGCGCCGAGGCGAGACTCGGCGAGGATGAACCGTTGCCCGTCCTGCTCCATGACCGCGTAGTCGATCTCGGGACCCACGGCGAGCGCCAGGTTGGCCGGCAGCGTCCACGGCGTGGTGGTCCAGGCCAGCATGTGCTCGCCGGTCTCGAGCTCGAACATCACCGTCAGCGCCGGGTCCTGGCGGTCGCGGTAGACGTCGTCCATGCGCGTCTCGGTGTTGCTGAGCGGGGTCTCGCATCGCCAGCAGTACGCCAGCACGCGGAAGCCCTCGTAGACCAGACCCTTGTCGAACAGGGTCTTGAACGCCCACATGACGCTCTCCATGTACGAGGTGTCGAGCGTCTTGTAGTCGTTCTCGAAGTCCACCCAACGGGCCTGGCGGGTGACGTAGCGGTGCCAGTCGTCGGTGAAGCGCAACACGCTGGTGCGGCACGCGTCGTTGAACTTGTCGATGCCGAAGCGGGTGATCTCGGGGTGACCGCTGATGCCCAGTTCCTTCTCGGCCACCACCTCGGCTGGCAAGCCGTGGCAGTCCCAACCGAAGCGGCGGTGCACCTGCTGGCCGCGCATCGTGCGATAGCGCGGCACGGCGTCCTTCACGAAGCCGGTGAGCAGGTGGCCGTAGTGCGGCAGGCCATTGGCGAACGGAGGGCCGTCGTAGAAGACGTACTCGTCGGCACCGTCGCGCTGATCGATCGACGCCTGGAACGTGCCGTCGGTGTCCCAGCGCGTCAGGATCTCGCGCTCGAGAGCGGGAAACGAAGGCTGGGGTTGAACGTTCGGGTAGGCCATGACGTGCTCCTGGGTGTGGTCCTGGAATTCGTTGTTCCCAGGGACGAGCCAGAGCCCGCGGTACCACCCTGCTTGCCGCCGACCCTCGGATCGGTGCCACTCGTGTTCGCCAGCGATGTCGGGCTGGACCCGTCCGGGTCTACTGAGCCGACCCGCACCCTGGGATGCGGAGACGGCCGTTCTTCCGGAGGCTCGGAGGTGATGGCCTCGTCGTCGCCGTGATCGACCATGTTAGCGGGAGGGGCGAGCGGGCGGCGCCCGCGGGCATCACTGGAGTTCTTCGTCGTCGATGTGGAACGGGTCCGGCAGCGGCGGGATCTGCGGCCGGGGCATCTCGCCGGTGATCTCACCCGTGATGTCCTCGATGGAGCCCTTGGCGGTGCGACCCTGGGCGACCTCTTCGTCGAGCATCTTCCACACCTGCTCGTGGGGGTCGACCTCATCACCGGCCGGCGTGGGATCGGGTTCCGCGACGAGCACCGGTGCGGTCTCGAACGAGGACTCGACGGCAGGCTCCGGTTCGCGCTCGGGAGCTTCGAGCGCTTGCGTGGGGTCGTCGATGCTCGGGTTGGCCACGGGCTGCAGACCGAGCGGGTCCTTGCCCATCGTCTGGCTGAGATCACCCCGCCCGGGCTCGACCGTTTTTTCTACTCGGACAACGGGTCCACCGCTATGGAAGTTGCTGTCAAGATGGCCTTTCAGTATCAGGTTCATCGTGGTCGTCCGG
>JANOET010000320.1:0-4450 GCA_031413415.1 Acidimicrobiaceae bacterium | reverse complement strand
CCTTGCCGGGCTGGTTGACGACGCGGACCTTGTCCACCTTCACCTCGAACAGGAATTCGACCGCAGCGCGGATATCGGGCTTGGTTGCGTCCCGCCGCACGCGGAACACGTACTGGTTGCCCTCGGTCGCGCTCATGCTCGCGGCGCACGCCGGAGCGCCAGCATGGACGGCCGCCGTCATGCACGCCATGTACCACGTCGGCCCGACGATGCTGTTCGGCTGGTCGATCGGCAAGTTGTGGTGCGGCATCCGGGTCACCGAGGCCGACACACTTCGCACCCCGGGCCTGTCCCGGGCGACGGTTCGCTGGGCGATCGCCGCCGTGCCGCTGATGGCGAGCCTGTTCTTCGGTGTGGCCGGCGCGGTGCTGACCACCCTGGTGGTCGTCGTCAACGGTCCGATCCTGTTCGACCTTCGCGGTCTGCACGACCGTGCCGCCAACACCAGGGTGGTCGAGCGCAGCGCCGCCGGGCCAGGCATCTGGGTCCGCTCGGCGCGACGGGTCGCATCGACCGGATGAGCGGTGCGCGCCGAAACTACTGAACGTTGACCAGATCGACGACGAAGACCAACGTCTCGTTGGGCTCGATGACGCCACCGGCGCCACGCGAGCCGTAGCCGAGCTCGGGCGGAATGGTGATGCGACGCCGACCGCCGACCTTCATGCCCTTGACGCCCTTCTCCCACCCCTCGATGACTTCACGCGCTCCGAGACGGAAGTCGAACGTCGACCCGCGATCCCAGCTGGCGTCGAACTCGTTGCCGGTGCTCCACGACACTCCGACGTAGTGGACGATGACACGCTTGCCCACGGCCGCTTCGACGCCCTCCCCCACCACGAGGTCCTCGGTCTGGAGCTCGGCGGGCGGATCGGTCTCGGGGATGCTGATGACGGGTTTGTCGGCCATGAACGGCGAGGCTAGTCGCCCCGCGTTGTCAGCCCCCCAGCGCAATCAACGCGACCGCAACCGCGGTGGCAGCCACGCCGAGCGCCTGCCACCACCGCATGCGCTCGCCGTTGAACAGCACGGAGAGCACCACGGCGACCGTGGCGAACTGCGACGAGGCAACCGACACCGGGCCTGTGTCGCCGCGCTGGAACGCCAACTGCAGCGAGCCGATGGCGACGAGTCCGAGCACGCCCGCCCGGATGGCATGGCGGCGGCCGACTCCGACAGCGAGAAAGGGGTCGTCGCGGAACACGGCGACCATCAACAACAGCCCGAAGCCCGTCAGGCGCTGGGACACCACCGGAAGCAACCCCGACGACGTGCCGACCTCTCCCATGAGTGTGAAGGCGATGCCGAACATGACGCCGCTGGAGACACCAAGGATCGCACCGACCGCGACGCTGCCCGTGCCGCCTGGGGTGTACGACGTCAGCACGAGTGCCGCAAGTCCGAGGGCCATGCCCACTGCGGCCGTCGTCCCGGGGCGAACGCCGTTGACCAGATCCCACAGGACCGGCACGACAGCGAGGAGGACCGAGGCCAGCGGGGCGACGATGCCCATCCGAGCGACCGAGTAGCCCTCGTACAGCAGCATCAGTCCACCGATCATGAACAGGCCGGACAGCGAACCGACGACGACGTCGTGGGTCGTCCACTCCCACTCGACGAGCAGCAACAGCAACGGGGAGAGCAGCGTGCCCGTACCGACGGCGGTGCGAGTCACCGTGATCGAGGGCGTGGTGCGCGCCGATCGTGCGGCGAAGAAGTCGGAGGCACCGAGCAGCAGCGCGGCCGCGATGGCGAAGAGCAACGACGAGGTCATCGGGAGTCAGGCAGACAGATCGATCACGCCCACGTCGCGCGGCATCCCCATGTGCCGGACGATAGTCGGCCTCAGAGGAGTGTGCGCTGCTCGCTCCTGTAGGTTTCGCTGCATGACGATGCCCCCGCACGGCATGAGCCGTGACGACGTGTTCGACCAGCTCGACGGCTACCGAGGCGGCGACGTGCGATGGCGCGAGGGCAGGGCCTTCACGCTGGCGTACAACGCGGGGCCGGACGTGGTCGCACTGGCCGAGGAGGCATACCGCCGATTCGGCACCGAGAACGGGCTGAACACCCACGCGTTCCCCAGTCTGCAGCGCATTCAGAGCGAGGTCGTCGGCATCGTCGCCGAGTGGTTCGAGGGTGGCACCGAGGCTGCGGGGTTCATCACGTCGGGTGGCACCGAGAGCCTGCTGTTGGCGGTGAAGGGTGCACGCGAACGGGGCCGTGCTCAGCGCGAGATCACCGCACCCAACATCGTGCTGCCGACCAGCGCGCACGCGGCCTTCGAGAAGGGTTGCTACTACTTCGGCGTCGAGGGCCGACGCATTCCGGTCGGCGACGACTGGCGAGCCGATGTGGCGGCGATGGAGGCTGCGATCGACGAGAACACGGTGATGTTGGTCGGCTCGGCGCCGCAGTATCCGCAAGGAGTCATCGATCCGGTTGCCGACATCGCCGCGCTTGCGGCAGAGCGCGACATCAACTGCCATGTCGACGCGTGCATGGGCGGAGTCACGCTGACCTACCTGCGCCGGCTCGGCCACGACATTCCTCCGTGGAACTTCGCAGTACCCGGCGTCACGAGCATCTCGGTCGACCTGCACAAGTACGGCTATTCGGCCAAGGGCTGCGGTGTGCTCGTGCATCGCAACAAGCAACTGCGTGCGTTCCAGACCTATCTCACCGACAACTGGTTGGGCGGGCTGTACGGCTCGTCCGGGGTGCTCGGCACGAAGAGCGGCGGCCCTTGGGCTGCGGCATGGGCGGTGCTCCACCACCTGGGAGACGACGGCTATCTACGGCTCACCGCAGCCGCCCGCACGGCATGCGAACAACTCGCCACGGCGATTCGAGCCACGCCCGAGCTCGTGCTGCGGGCCGACCCGGAGTCCACGCTCCTCGCGTTCGGTGCCGCCGATCCCGAGCGCGTCGACGTGTTCGCGGTGGCCGACGCGCTGTGGCGGCGCGGCTGGTACGTGGACCGTCAGGGTCCGCCGGCCTCCCTGCACTGCACCGTCAACGCCATCCACACGGACAAGATCGACGCCTTCGTGGCCGATCTGCACGCCGCAGTGGCCGAGGTGGTGGCGGCGAGCGCCACCGGCGACCAGGGCGCCTACGGCACCGTCGAGTGACTCGTCATCTCGAGGGCGCCGCAGGCGACATGGACCTGGTCAGATCGGAGCGACGATCGGAGTCGAATCGACCACGGGGCCGATGACGTTCGAGACGCTGCCGATGTTGCCATCGACGTTGGTGGTGTAGCCCATCTCGGTGATCGCACCATTGGCGAGCACCACGTCGACGTCGGCCGTGCCGGAGGCACCGACGCCGAGCGTCACGGCCGACACGGTGACCCGCAGGCGAACCGTGGCACCGTCGTTGCTGACGACCGTCACGGCGGCCGGGGCGTTCAGCGAGGTGATGGGATCGACGACCGCTGGCTGGGTGGTGAGTTGGTCCCAATCTGCGCCATCGGGCTGTGCGTAGTTGCCGCTGGGGGTGGTGATGTAGTTGATCAACGCCCCATTCGTGGTGACCGAGAAGCGGCTGGCGTCACCGATGCGATCGCCCTCGGCCTTCAGCACCTCGGCTCCGTTCACGGTGAACACCGACGTGAAGTGGTAGCCCGGCTGCAGGGCGGCGAGGCCTTGCTGCAGGAGTGCAGACGCATCGATCGCCACGGTGGTGGTGGTGGACTCCCCCGTCGCTGCGGAGGTGGCCACCGTGCTGTTCGCCGCCGTGCTGTCGGCGGTCACACCCGATGTATCGGAGCTGCACCCGCCGGCGGCGAGCACGAGCAGGGCGAACGCGGCCCCTCCGAAGAGGGGCCGCATCCTGGATTTGTCAGACGGCATCGTCAGTCGTCGTCGCCACCGTGGTCTTTGCCACCGTGGTCGTCATCGTCGTCATCGTCGTCGTCGTCATCTTCGTCATCTTCGTCATCGTCGTCGTCGTCGTCATCATCGTCATCGTCATCGACGGTGGTGCTCGTCTCGTTGGTGACGTTGGTGGTGGGATCGTCGCCGTCGCGGCAGCGGATCTTCTCCTTGATGTCGATCGTGATCATGCCGTCGTCGATCGAGCTGCTGATGCGCACTCGCTCGTCGCCGGAGAAGCGGATCTCGATGCGGTCCGACTCGTCCTTCTTCACCTCGGCACCGGCTGGCTGGACGTCGGTGAGGTCGAGGGTGCCGTCCTCGTTCACGGTGTAGAGCACCGTGGCGGTGGTGATGCCGTCGCACAGGTTGGCGGTCCAGGTCTTGTCGCCGGCGGCGTCTTCTGCGGCGACTGCGACGCCGCGGAGCTTGCCGAGCGAAATGCGCAGCGAGGCACCGGAATCGTCGCCATCGTCGCTGTCGTCATCGTCGTCGTCATCATCACGATGGACGGAGACCTTGATGCTCAAGGTGCGGCTCTGCCCGTCCTTGGTGAACAGGACGCTGGCCCG
>JANOET010000319.1:0-12954 GCA_031413415.1 Acidimicrobiaceae bacterium | reverse complement strand
CGAAGACACCGAACTGGGCTTGCGCCTGATGCAGCAGGGTTTGCGCACCGTCTATGTGGATCAGGTGATGGGCTATGGCCTCACGCCGGACAGCTTTGCCGCATTCAAGCGCCAGCGTAGCCGCTGGGCGCGCGGCGGCATGCAGATTTTCAAGGCGCACTGGCGTGCCTTGCTCGGCACCAGCCGACTCAGCCTGGGCCAGCGCTATCATTTTCTGGCCGGCTGGTTGCCGTGGGTCGGCGATGCGCTGCACCTGGTGTTTGTGCTGGCGGCGCTCCTGTGGACCGTTGGCGCACTGGCCTGGCCGCGCTCGTTTCCGTTGCCGATCGCTCTTCTGATGCTGCCGCTGGCGGCGTTTTGTGCGGCCAAGCTTGTCATCGGACCGCTGCTTTACTGGCGGCGTGTAGCGTGTTCAGCCGGTGAGATCGTCGGCGCGGCACTCGTGTCCCATGTGCCGCCGTTGGTGCTGCCCGAGGCGACACGCCTCGAGATGAATGGCGGCAAGGACTTCACCATCCTCGAGGGGCTGCACCGCATCCGTCACGAGATCGATGCGTTGCAGCCCGACACCATCGTCGTCCTGGACTCGCACTGGTTCACCACGTTCGAGTTCGTCGTCAGCGCGCACGAACGACGTGCAGGCAACTTCACCAGCGAGGAACTCCCGCGCGGCAACCCGCAGATGGCCTACGACATGCCGGGTGATCCCGCCCTGGCGCGTCTGATCGTCGACGTCGCCGCCGAGCACGACGAGGTCTGGGTCCACGCGAGCGACGACCCGTGCCTCCCGGTCCGCTACGCCACGGTGTACCTCACCCCGTTCTTGCAAGGCGACGAATCGTGGCTCTCGTTCAGTCTGTGTCAGACCGCGGAGTACGAGGACTTCATCGACACCGGCGCTGTGCTCGGCGAGGCCATCCGGCGCAGCGACCGTCGAGTGGTCCTGCTGGCCAGTGGCGCCCTCTCGCACAAGTTCTGGCCGCTCCGCGAGTTGCGCCAGCACGAGTCGGCCGACCCGGCGCATCTGCGCAGCCCCGAACACCGGGCCGCCGACGAACACCTCATCGGTCTGCTCGAGAAGGGCGACCACGCTGCAGTCCTCGACTTCTACCCCGAGTTCCGCTCGTTCTCGCCCGAAGGGCGGTTCGGCCACTACCTGCTCATGGCGGCAGCCCTGGGCGGCAATGCCTGGAACTGGCCGGGGACAGCGATGAGCGACTATGAAAACGCGGCCGGAACGGGGAACATCCAGATGTGGTTCCCGAAGCCGTCCTGACTTCGAACCCCAGCAGAAGAGAGACACCATGCGTTTGGCGAACCTCGGCGGTCGCGCCGTCATCGTGATCGACGGACACGCCGTCGACGTCGAACAGGCCAGCGACGGGCGCCTCGGCAGCGATCCGATGCAGCTCAGCGATCTGGCCAACCACGACGCGCTCCGCGAGCTCGTCTCGGCGGCCAACCCTGCTGCGTGGCCCGCGCTCGACGAGACACTGCTCAGTGCTCCCGTGCCGCGGCCACCGAAGGGGTATGGGGTTGGCCTGAACTATCGGCAGCATGCCATCGAGAGCGGTCGCGACATGCCCACCGAGCCGCACCTGTTCGCCAAGACCGAGAACTGCGTGTGCGGTCCGTTCGACGAGATCGTCATCCCGTCGGGCCTCACCGAGATCGACTACGAGACCGAGCTGGTCATCGTGTTCGGCCGTACGTGCAAGGGCGCCACCCGCGACGACGCCTGGAGCTACCTGGCCGGCGTCACCTGCGGACAGGACATCAGCGACCGCGGCGAGCAGTTCCGCCCGCCACTGAAGCAGTTCACCATCGCCAAGTCGTACGACACGTTCGGCCCCATCGGCCCGTACCTGGTGACGGCCGACGAGCTGGCCGATCCGGATGCGCTGTCGCTGACGGGCACCGTCAGCGGTGAGGTCATGCAGGAGGCCAACACCAACGACCTCATCTTCGACGTGCCGGCACTCGTCGTGTGGCTCAGCCGGTACATCACATTCCAACCTGGCGATCTGGTGTGGACCGGCACCCCCGGCGGTGTCGGCGAAGCACGCGGCCGTTTCCTGCGCGACGGCGACGTCATCGAGACCACCATCGAGGGCATCGGCACGATGCGCAACCCGGTCGTCGAGCGATAGGAGCGGTGCGATGAACGTGATTCCCGAGGGCGACAAGTCCGTCAGCTACGGCGGACGGTTCACCGGCACCGTCGAACTCGAGATGCTGCACGCCACACCGACCGACGACCAGCCCGACACCGCGCTCGTCCACTTCAAGGACGGCGCCGTCTCGTTCTGGCACCTGCATCCCGGCGGTCAGCAACTGTTCGTGGTGTCCGGTGAAGCTCGAGTGGGCACCGAGGCCGACGGCGAGGTGCGTCTGGCAACCGGCACGCTCGTGGTGTGCCCGCCGAACGAACGGCACTGGCACGGTGCCGCACCCGGCAACGACGCCACGCTGCTCGCCGTCACCTGGGGCACCACCCAGTGGGAGACCGTGGCCCCCGAGTGACCGTGCAGCACGACGTCGCCATCGTCGGCCTCGGACCCACCGGGGCGACGCTCGCCAACCTGTGTGGCGCGGCCGGATTGCGCACGGTCGTGTACGAACGCGACCCTGCGCCGTACTCGCAGCCGCGCGCCTGTCATCTCGACGCGGAAATCGCGCGGGTGCTGCAGCAACTCGGCTTCGAGCGCGAGCTGCACGAGTTGCTCACCGTGTCGTCGGGCATGGAGTACGTCGATGCCGCCGGCAAACGGCTGTTCACCTTCGAAGGGTTCGAGCGCGAGCCGCTGCTGGGGTGGCACGAGGACTACGTGTTCGTGCAGCCGCAGCTCGAGGCGATGCTGCGCCACGGACTCGATCGGTACCCCCACGTCACCGTGCACCTCGGCGTCGAGGCCCCGCCGATCGAGGCGCTGCTGGCCGACGCCCGCTACGTCGTCGCGTGCGACGGTGCCACCAGCCCCACCCGCGAGGCGCTGGGCATCCGCATGCTCGACCTGCAGTACCACGAGCCGTGGCTGGTGGTCGACGTCACCCTTCACGACGTCGCCGAGCCGCTGCTGCCGACGATCATCCAGCAGGTCTGCGACCCGGCACGCCTCGCCACGTTCGTGCCCTCCCACGCGCAGTACCGGCGTTGGGAGTTCCTTCTTCATGGCGACGAGCACCCCGACCCGTGGGACCTGCTCGCCCCGTGGGGCATCAGCCAGGCCAACGCCGCGTTGGTGCGCGCCGCTCGCTACCGGTTCCACGCCCTGGTCGCCGAGCGCTGGCGCGGCGGTCCCGACGACCGGGTGTTCCTGGCCGGCGATGCGGCGCACATGATGCCGCCGTTCATGGGGCAGGGCATGTGCAGTGGCATCCGCGACGCGGTGAACCTGGCCTGGAAGTTCGCCGAGGGACGCGACTCGGGAGAGGACCTTCTCGCCACCTACGAAACCGAGCGCCGCCCTCACGCCGAGGCCGTGGTGCGAATGTCCATCGAGGCCGGACGCACCCTCGCCCGTCTCGCCGCGGATCCGAGTGATCTGCCCACACCCGACGCGCCGGACCCGAACCGATGGTCGCGCCTGCCGGCGCTGGACCTCGGCGGCGAGTTCCCCGTGGGCCACTTGCTGCCGCAACCCGACCGACTGGACGACCACCTGCCCGCCGGTTGGGTGTGGGTCGCGTCGGACCCGTGGTTCGACGCGCCGGACGGTCGCATGGTGGTGGTCGAGCCCCGCGCCACCTACGGCGAGGCGGCGGTGCTCGTGCGCCCTGACCGCTACATCGCCGCCTGTTCACCGGGAACTTTTAAGTTCGCGCGACCAGGGTGAGGGGGAGTGCCTTCAGGCCGTTGATGAAGTTGCTCCGCACCCGCCTGGGTTCACCGGTCAACTCGACCCGGTCGACCCGGTCGACAAGGGCCTGCAGGAACGTCCGCACCTCCAGCCGCGCCATCCACTGACCGAGGCACAGGTGCGGGCCACCACCGCCGAACGTGACGTGTCGATTCGGGGTGCGGCCGAGATCGAAGACGTGCGGGTCGTCGAACGCGTTCGGGTCGAAGTTGGCCGCCATGTACCAGGTCACCACCTTGTCGCCCACGGCGACGGTGACGTCACCGATGACGGTGTCGGTGGTGGCCGTGCGACGGAAGTGCAACTGCGGACTGGTCCACCGCAACACCTCCTCGACGGCGCTGTCCATCAGCTCGGGGTGGGCGCGCAACCGTTCGAGCTGTTCGGGATGTTGGGCGAAGGCGAGCAGGCCGTGCGACAGCGAGTGGCGAGTGGTCTCGTTGCCGGCGATGAGGAGCAGGAGGAAGAACGTGCCCTGTTCGCGTTCGGTCAACGGTTCGCCGTCGACCATGGCGTTGGAGAGCACGGTGAGGACGTCGCCACCATCGACCCCGCGACGCGCCGCGGCCAGCCGCTGGAGGTACTCGAGCACCTTCAGGCTGACTGGACTGCGGAACGGCAACAGTCGATACGGGTCGGTGTCGACCTGGTCGCTGATCACAGGGGAGTAGTCGGGATCGGCGTTGTACACGATCTGGTCGGCCCAGTGGAACAGCTGCGGCGCGTCGTCGTCGGGCACGCCCAGCAGCCCGGTGATCATGCGGATCGGCAACTCGCGTGCCACGTCGTACACGCCATCGCAGGTCGGCATGGCCAGCGCCCGGTCCAGGACGTCGGCCACCAGTTCGTGCGCATGCCCCGCGTACGTCTCGACCGCCAGGCGGCTGAACGTCGGGTTCACCAGTTGGCGCAGCTTGGTGTGTCGCGGTGGGTCGGTCTCGAGCATCGTCCGGCGTGCGGCGAGAGCATCGGGCTCGAGCTCTTCGATCTCGGTGCCGCCGACCTCCGAGGAGAACGTGCGCCAGTCCTTGTGCGTCGCCACGACGTGCTCGTGCGTGGTGAGCGACCAGAATCCGCTGCCGGCGTGGCCGTTGGCCTCGGTCTCACCGATCCACGCGACAGGTGCCGAGCGGCGGAACTCGTCGTACGCGGCGAACGGAACGCCATGCTCGTAGACGTCGTGGCCGACGATGTCGAGGTGGGGCAGTGAGTCCGGACGATCCATCACCCGAACGTAGCGCGGGTCGTTCGGAGCCAAACGACCCGCAGCCACGCCAAAGGGAAGCACTGACAGGGTGTCAGAGTTGGGTGTCGGCCGACTCTGTGCAGCCACCCGGCTGCGAGCACGAGAGGGGGATCGGGACCGGTGGCTCGGCATCAGCCGTCTGCACCATGCCCACCGCCAAGGCAGCAGCGGCGGTGACCAGGGCGAAGAAGGTACGAACCCTCACCCGCCTGACGACGCCCCCATCTCCGTGCACGTTCGTGACACGCCGCACGGAACGGAAACGTTTGGTCAAGAGTCCGTCTGCAGTCGCCACCAACGGTGGCGAGCACCCTTCGTGACCAGGGGGGTCACGAACTGTGACATCACGGCGACCGAACGCTGTTCGCGTTCAGGCCTGCGAACCGAGATAGGCCTCGGCGACGGCGGGGTCGGCGCGCACCTGCTCGGGGGTCCCTTCGGCGAGCACTCGGCCCTCTGCCAGGACGACGATGTGATCGCTGATCCGGGTGATGAAGCCGAGGTCATGATCGATCACCAGCACCCCTGCGCCGATGAGTGACGCCACGCTTCGGACGGAGTCGACCATGGCCAGGCTCTCGGTGTCGCTCATGCCCGAGGTGGGCTCGTCGAGCAGCAGGTACTCGGGGGCCAGGGCGGCTGCGCGGATGAGCTCGAGGCGTCGTTGGTTGCCGTAGTCGAGCGTGCCCGCCTGTCGGTCGGCCCAGTCGACCAGCCCGGCCTCGGCGAGCAACAGATCGACGTCGGGCCGGACCCGCTCGGTCCGGTGGCGTGCGGCGACGAGGGCCGTGAGGGCCACGTTCTCGCGCACGCTCAGCGTGGGGAACAGACGGAGATTCTGGAACGTGCGGGCCAGCCCGGCGCGCGCGACCCCCACCGGCGTCGCATCCGAGATGTCCTCGTCGCCCAGCCGGACACTGCCGGCGGTCTCGTCGACGAGCCCGGTGATGACGTTGAACAGGGTCGTCTTGCCGGCGCCGTTCGGGCCGATGAGCCCCACCACCTCACCAGGCCGCACCGTGAGGCGCGCCCCGTCGAGCGCGACGAACCCGCCGAAGTGCACCTCGACGTCCGCGGCCGTCAGCAGGCGCGTGCCCATGACCGGCTCGATCGGCTCGCCGACGGCAGGACGGTACATCCGACGGCGCATCCAGCCGAGCAGATCGCGATCGCCGAGCAGCCCTTCGGGGCGCAGCAACATCGCGAGGAGCAACGCGACGCCGAGGAACAAGTCGGGGAAGCGCTCGATGTCCAGCCGCTCAGGATCGCCGAGTTGGCGGAAGAGTTCGTTGCCCGCGGTGATGAGCACCGTTCCGAGCACCGCGCCGCTGATGGTCTTCATCCCGCCGACGACGAGCATGACCAGGATGAGGATCCCGGCGTCGAGGGTGAACTGCTTCGGGTTCACGCTGCCGAGCGACTGGGCGCGCAGCGCGCCGCCGAGCGCAGTGAGGCCGATGCTCACCACCCAGGCCGCATAACGAGACGTGAAGATGCGGATGCCGAGCGCCGGAGCAGCCAACTCGTCTTCACGCGTGGCGATCGAGAAGCGGCCGATGCGCATCTCCTGGAAGAACGCGGCCACGACGAGCGCCACGAACGCGCCCACGTACAGCCATCCGTTGCCGCGAATGATGGGGATGCCCGACAGCCCGCCCGCACCGCGCGTGAGTTCCTTCCAGTTCTTGACGAGTTGCTCGACGACGAACAGGAGCGCCAGCGTGATCATCGTCGGCGCAAGGCCACGGGCGCGGCAGACCGCGACACCGAGTAGGGCACCGACGACGACCGTGATGGCGACGGCGAACACCGTCGCCTCGAACGCGTTCAGGTGGACATCGCCCAGGCCGAAGGGGATGTCGGGCAACGACTTCGCCTTGGCGGCGACGGGGATGGCGACGACGGCGGCGGCATACGAGGCGATCTGGGCGAACGCCATGTGGCCGAAGCTCAACACGCCCGTGTTGCCGATGAACACCTGGATGCCGAGCACGAGGATGAAGTTGGCGAGCAACTCCGAGATGAGCGACGAACGAGACGTGCCGCCGGTACTGGTGTAGAGCATGGCGATGGCCGCGACGGCCGACAGGAGGACGGCGCTGCCGAGTGTGCTGCGCAGCGTTCGTTGCAGGATGCTGCTCATCAGACCCGCTCCGCTCGCGACACCTTGAAGATGCCGTCGGGTCGGACGACGAAGAAGATGGCGATGATGATGAACACCACTGCCGTCGAGAACTTGTCCCACCCGGTGGCGACCTCGGGGAGGTAGGCGCGCGAGAGGGTCTCGAGCAGACCCAGGGCGACACCGCCCACGACAGCTCCGCTGAAGCTACCGAGGCCACCGATGACGGCAGCGATCACGGCTTTCAACAGCCAGTCGGAACCCATGCTCGGTTCGGCGGCCGGTGTGCGCATGAGGATGAGGGTGGCGGCCACGCCTGCCAGGAGTCCTGCGAAGGCGAAGGCACCGGAGATGACCCGGTTGGCGCGGGTTCCCATGAGTCGCGCTGCGTCGAAGTCCTCCGCGGCGGCGCGCACGCTGATGCCGAACATGGTCCGTTTGAACACCACCGCCGTGACGCACAGCGTGGCGACCGTGACCGCGATGGTGACGACGTCCATGACCTCGATGCTCACGCCGAGCATCTTGAACTGGTTGAACACCCACTCGGGTTTGGGGAACGCGCGCTGCTTCGGCGACACGAAGATCTGCCACAACGCGTGGGAGATGCGTTCGATCGCGAACGAGGTGAGCAGCAGTGTGAACGGACTCGAGTTGCGCACCCAGCGGAACGCGACGAACTCCATGCTCACCGACGCGAGGACGGCGGCACCGATGATCGCGATCGGCATCCACCACCAACTGCCGCCGTGGAGGAAGAAGAAGTACGCGGTGTAGGCACCCACCGTGATCAGCTCGCCATGGGCGAAGTTCACGAGGTGCATGACACCGAAGATCAGGGAGATGCCCAGGGCCAAGAGCGCGTAGGTGCTCCCGACACCGAGTCCGTCGACCAGTGTCTGGACGAGTTTGGTCACGAGCTGCTCCCGGCCGCGCCGCCGATGAAGGATTCGAACAAGGACGTGTCGGCGGCCAGCTCGGGACCAGTGCCACTGGTGATCATGTTGCCGGTGCGGAGCAGATAGCCGCGGTCGGCGATCTGCAGGATGCGATGAGCGTTCTGCTCGACGACGAGCATCGTGCGACCCTGCTCGCGCAATCGCTGCAGGAGATCGAACACCACGTCGACGAGCGTGGGCGCGAGCCCCATCGTGGGTTCGTCGAGGAGAAGCAGGCGAGGATCGCTCATCAGCGCTCGGGCCACGGCGAGCTGCTGGGCCTCACCGCCCGACAGGAAACCGGCCGGCGTGTTCCACTTGGCGCGCAACACGGGGAATACGTCGGCGGCCTCCTCGAGGCGATGCTTGCGGTCGGAACTCGAGGCGGTGGTGCCGCCGAGGCGCAGGTTCTCCTCGACGGTGAGGTCCTTGAAAATGCGACGATGCTCGGGAACGAGCGCCAGTCCCTTGCGCACCAGCGTCGCCGGCTCGGCACCGGTGATGTCGACTCCCTCGAACCGCACGTGGCCGGTGGCCGGGCGCAACAGCCCGGCCACCGTGTTCAACAGCGTGGTCTTGCCGGCCCCGTTCGGGCCGACGAGCGCCACCAGCTCTCCCTCGCGCACCTCCAGCGAGGCACCGTGGAGCGCAGTGATCGCGCCGTAGCGCGTGGTGATGCCGTCGACCTCGAGCATTGCGGCGGGGGAGATCCGTCAGTCAGGGACGTTCGCCGGGCGCAACGCCTTCACGAACGCCGGCTCGCCGCCCTCGACGGTGAGGATGACGACGTCCTTGTCGGGGACGCCCGCACGGTCCTTGTAGCTGACCGGGCCAGTGGTGACCTCGAGGTTCTCGAGGTTGTTGATCGCCTCGATCAGCGCGTCGGGCTCGGTCGAGCAGGCGATCGTCGCGGCAGCGGCGAGAATCTGCACCGAGTCGGCTGACAGGGCGCCGAAGCTGATGGTCTCGATGTTCGCCCCGGCCGTTGCGGCGTCGGCGAGGAACTGCTCGACGGAGTTCGTGTCCTGCGGGAACGTGTGAGCGGCGAAGAACACGCCGTCGGCGATGTCGCCTGCGCTCCACACCACCGTGGCATCGAAACCGTCGACACCCATCACCACGATGTCGCCCAAGTCGGCGGCGTCGAGTTGTTCGAGCAGCGTCTGCGTCTGCGGCATGACCATGGCGGTGAACAGCATCTCGGGCTTGACGCTCAGGCTGGCGATCTCGTTCACCTGGGTCGAGAAGTCGGTGTCGCCCAGGCTGTAGGCGTAGTCGGCGAGCACCTCGCCGCCACCCTCGGTGAAGACCGTGGTGAAGAACTCGGGGTTGCCCGAGAAGTAGACGTCGTCGGTGCTGCTCATCGTGACGGCCTTGGTGAACTTCTTGTCGGTGAGTGCGAACTCGGCCATCGCCGAGGCCTGCGACTTGTCGCTGAAGCTGGTGAGGAAGGCGCCGCGCGACGGGTCGGCGAGCGACGGGTCGGTGGTGGCCATGAACACGACCGGCGCCTTGCCGGCCACGGTGTCCAGCAGCGGCGCGCCGGTGTTCGCGAAGGGTGGCCCGATGATGGCGTTGACGCCGTCGTCGAGCAGTTCCTGGGCGGCGCGCTGCGTGGCGGCAGGATCGCCCTGGACGTCCTTCACCTGGTACTCGATGTCCAGTCCACCGACTCCGCCGGCGGCGTTGATCTGGTCGACCTTCACCTTGGCGGCCTCGGAGCCGGGCTGGTCCGAGAATGCGCCGAGCTCACCGAGGTCGGCGGCGAAGCCGATGCTCAGCGGCGAATCGAGCGTGCAATCCGCCGGGACCGTGGTGTCGCCACCCGAGGTCTCGGCGGTGGTGGTGTCGGGTGCGGCGGTTCCGTCAGTCGACTCGTCGCTGCCGCAAGCGGCCAGCACGAGCCCGAGGGACACGAGTGCGACCGGGATCAACTGCTTCTTCATGATGTCTCCCCTGAGTGGCCCGCACGGTTCCGGTCGTGCGGATTCGGAGACCCTACTTCACGAGGTAGTTAGGGAACGAACGAAACACGGCGGCTTTGCTATCGTCGCCCGCCATGGGGAATCGACGAGTGCGAGTGATGTGGTGTGACCTGAACGGGTTGTCCCATGGCCGGTACGTGCCCGAGCGGCGGCTGAACGAGCACGGCCACCACGCGGTGACCACGCTGACCATGGGCATCGATCGCGAGATCCTGCCCATCGACGGGTACGCCGCCGATGTCGGCTTTCCCGATCTGTCCACCGTGCCCCTCCGGGAAACACGTAGGCCTGGCTGGGAGGTCGACACCGATGTGGTCATTGCCGATCTCGAGTACCAGCACGGCCCGCTGGCCATCGCGCCGCGCACCGCGCTGATCAAGGCCGTCGAGGCCTGGCGCGCACTTGGCTACGAGCCGATGCTCGGGTACGAGATGGAGTTCTTCGTCATGCAGGCCGATGACGCAGCCCCTGGCGGGTACGTCCCGCTGGCGATCCCCTCGCACCGGGTGTACGGGGTCGGCATGGGTGGCGACAACACCGGCCTCATGTTCGACTACTTCGACGCTGCGGAGCACAGCGAACTCGACCTCGAGGGCGTGATGGGAGAGTTCAGCCCCGGTCAGATGGAGCTGAACATGAAGTACGGTCCGGCGCTCGACGCCGCCGACCGCGCCTTCATCTGCAAGGAGATGACCCGCGAACTCGCTGCCGCCAAGGGGTATCTGGCGACGTACATGGGGCGACCCAGTGCCACCATGGTGGGCAGCGGACTGCACATCAACTTCTCGCTGCTCCCGGTCGATGGTGGCCTCAATGCCTTCGACGAACCGGGTGCGGAGTACGGCATCTCCACCCTTGCCCGCCACTGCCTCGGCGGGCTGATCGCTCACCACGAGGCGCAAGCCCTGATGTGTGCGCCGACGGTGAACAGCTATCGGCGGCTCATCCCCGGCATCATCGCCGGGTACTGGGCCAACTGGGGTCTCGACAACCGGTCCAGTACGTATCGCATCCCGGGTGAGCGTGGCAACGCAACTCGCATCGAGAACCGCATGCCGTGCGGCACCGCGAACGTCTATCTCGCAGCCGCAGCGATGCTGAACGCCGCGCTCATCGGTGTTGCCGAGGGGCTCGACTGCGGGCTGCCGCAGGCGGGCGACGGCGACAGCGAGCCGAACACCGATCGGCACACGCCGCACTCCCTGGCCGACGCCATCGCCGCGTACGAGGCCGACGACGTGTTGCGCGATGCGATGGGGAGCGACCTCAGCCGCGCCTATCTGCAGCTCCGCAAGTACGAGCTCGATCTGTTCCACGCCGCTGGCAACGAATGGACCGAGACCGCCGGCGAAGAACTCACCGACTGGGAACTCGAGCACTACCTGCCGTTCTACTGAGACGCGCTCGCACGCGGCGACTCAGTCGGCGAGGCCCAACAACGGCAGGCACGCATCGACGCCGTGCAACTCGATGTCGTCGCGCTGCAGGTTCGCGATGAAGAACTCGCGGGTCATCTCGAAGCGGAGCTGTCGTGCCGCCTGGCCGCGTCGCGTGAGGCGCGCGTGCCCGTTTGCGGTGTAGCCGAGTGAACGGGTCACGCCGAGTGACTGGGCGTTGTCGTCCCAGGCCGCTGTGGTGGCGAACTCCGCGCCGAGGCCGAGGAACCCGAGTTGCAGGTTCGCGACCCGCATCTCCTTTCCGATGCCCAGCCCCTGGAAGTCCCGGCCCAGCCACGAGCCCGTCTCGAACGTGCGCAGCGTCGGGAAGTCGTGAGTGATGAAGCCGGTGCTGCCGACGATCGTGCCGTCGACCGCGACGGCGAAGTTCAGCATCCAGTTCTCGGGCGACAACTCGGCGCGCCAGCGCCATTGGAACTGCAGCGAGTTGCGTTCCAGCTGCGGCGACGGCACGTCGGTCCAGGGGACGCCGAACGGCATGTACTCCGGGTCGTGCACGCCCCTCGCCGCCAGCAGCGCAAGCTCGGTGCCGGTCTCGTCGTCGATGGGCAGCAACTCGAGCCGGGGCGTGGTGACGCGCAGCTCGTAGAACGGCCAGATCGGGTGCGTCATTGCGGAAGTCTGACCGACTGCGAGAGTGACCCGGGCACGAGTTTCCTACGATGTGATGGTGGCGACCGCGACCCGAGCTCCCGACCATGCGCTCGTGCAGTTGCGCCGGGCCCGCGACCACGCCGATCGCCACTTCGCCGAGCCACTCGACCTGCAGCAGTTGGCCTCCGTCGCCACCCTGTCCAAGTACCACTTCCATCGCCTGTTCACGGCGACGTACGGCGTGACCCCGGCCGAGTACTTGTCCCATCGGCGCATCGAGCGCGCGCAGGACCTGCTCCGCTCGACGAACCTGACGGTCACCGAGGTGTGCTTCGCGATTGGGTTCGGCAGCCTCGGTTCGTTCAGCGCTCGCTTCCGCGAGCTCGTCGGCGAGTCTCCGAGCGCCTTCCAGCGGCGCTACGCGGGTCGGTCCGTGCGCATCCCGGGCTGCTACGTCTTCATGTGGGGACTGGTCGAACGCAGAACCGCAAGCGAGGAGAAGCAGCCGCCTGGCGCACCGTCGTAGCGTGCTGCGCATGATCACCAACGTCTCCCTCGTCAGCGTCTGGGTCGTCGACCTGGATGAATCGCTCGCCTTCTACACCGACGTCCTGGGCTTCGATGCTCGTGAGGACCTGGCGTTCGGCCCCGACTTCCGCTGGGTCACCGTGAGCCATCCCAACCAACCCGAGCTTTTCCTGCACCTGACGACACCCAGCAAGCCGTTGTCCGACGACCTGATCGCGGCGATG
>JANOET010000318.1:0-7170 GCA_031413415.1 Acidimicrobiaceae bacterium | reverse complement strand
GACGGCTCGATGCTGATCCGGAGCAGCGCACCGTCGCGCTCGACGCCGAGGCCCGCCTGCGCCAAGACCAGCGATCCGGCGTGGGTGTCGTCGAGTCCGACGAGGATCGAGGGCTTGGCGGCGGCGGCGAGGACCTCGTCGACCCGCCCCGACAACACCAGCCGTCCGTCGTCGATGATGGCAACGCGGTCGCAGGTCTGCTCGACCTCGGCGAGCAAGTGACTCGACAAGAACACGGTGCGGCCCTCGGCACCGAGCCGTCGCAGCATCTGGCGGATCTCCCTGATGCCGGCGGGATCCAGCCCGTTGACCGGCTCGTCGAGCACCAGCAGCGCCGGATCCTTCAACAGGGCCGCCGCGAGCCCGAGCCGCTGGCGCATCCCGAGCGAGTACTTGTTGACCTTCTCGTCCGCCCGATCGGCGAGTCCTACTGATTCGAGGCTCTGCGCGACGCGTCGAGGTCCGATGCCGTTCATCGCCCCGAGCAACGCGAGATTCTCGCGTCCGGTCATCGTGGGAAACAGTGCCGGTGTCTCGACGATGGCACCGATGCTCGGCATCGTTGCCCGTAGATCACCCGGCGACGCTCGGCCCAACACCGACATGGTGCCCGCGGACGCGCGCACGAGTCCGAGCAGGCAGCGGATGGTCGTGGTCTTGCCAGAGCCGTTCGGGCCGAGGAAGCCGAACACGCCGCCCTCGGGCACCGACAAGTCCAGGCCCTGGACCGCGACTGTTCGCGTTCGTCCTCGCCGTCGGTACTCCTTGCGCAGGCCCTCGATCTCGATCACCGCAGTCATGCACTGACAGACGCTCACCCCGCTGCTCGGGGTGACACCGAACCCCCTGTTTGTTCTTCGCGGTCGTGCGACAACCGCCCTTCAGTTGCGCTACACCGCGCAGGGCATCTTCTTGATGCCGTTGAGGAACGTCGACATGAGTCGCGTGGGCTCGCCGACCACCGCCAAGTTCGGCAGCTCGCGAAGAATCTCGTCGAACATGATCTGGATCTCACGCCGGGCGAGGTTCGCGCCGAGACAGAAGTGCGGGCCGCCGGAGCCATAACCCACTGTGGAACGCCACGGGCTGTGCGGCTCGAAGACGAGCGAACACCGCATCGCGCGTCTCGATCGGCTCACCCCAGAGTCGAAATCGACCGAGCTCGATGTCATCGACAGTGACAGATTCCGTGGGCGCCATGCAGGACAGTCTCACAACAGACTTCCGCTGTCCAGGGAAACTGCTTGGCGAGAGAGCATCCCTTTCTTGCCTCTCTCCCCACCGTGCTTGCGCTCCGTCGTGCACCTGTCCGTCAGCGCTCCTCGCGAGCCCAGGGGTCCGGATGGTTGCGCACCCAGGCGTCGCGTCCGGCCTGCCGGCGTCAGCCTGAGGGACAGGCGATCGTGCCGGTGAACGTGCGGCCCTGGTCCGCCGCCGTGCCGAAGACTCCCGTGGAGGTGCCCGAACCAGCGATGGTGCTCAGCGCACCGCGACCGGACCCGTCGACGATCTGCCAGGTTCCCTTGTAGGTCCCGGTGGGCCGGTCCCGGTCGGCGCCGCTGACGAACTGCATCAGCTCGACGAGCATGAACGTGCCGGTGCCGCAGCCGTCGACAGTCGCGGTGACGAGATACGTCCCGATGTGTTCGAGGTGATCCACCGATTGACCAGGAAAGTCGACAGGGGCGTTCCAATAGACGGCCTGGAGGCCCTCGCCATCCACGTCTCCGCTGAACCCAGACGATGCTGGGATGTCGAAGTGGTCCAAGCATGTCGTCGACGGAGCACAGACACTGTTGATGTCGCTGTATGCCCAGTTCACCACGAAGGTCACCGGAGTACCGCCGGCAACGACGGAATCGTTCGACTTGCGGCCGGGAAGGACAGCCGCAACGGCCGCAACGAGTGCGATCACCGCCGCGGCCAAGGCGAGCCACTTCCATGTTGCCCGGGGTCGCTGCTCCGTACCTTGCGCGTTGGATTCGAGGTCGAGTGTCATGAGTTGGTCCTCCGGTGAGTTGGTTGTGTCGTCTGGTGCCGACGTCGTGCCGGCAGTGGCCGGATGTGCGCCGACAGCCCGGAGCAGGTCGCGCTCGAGCCGGTCGGCGAACGCTGCGCTCGGCGCGCGATCGAAGCGAATGCGATCAGTCATGGGGCTGACTCCGGTGTCGTGCGCGGAGCTCGGCCCGAGCGCGGGCGAGCAGTGAGTTGGTGGCCGTCACGTTCTTGCCGATGGTGTCGGCGATGGTCGGCACGGACAGGTCTTCGACGTAACGGAGCATGAGCACCAGGCGATGCATCGGCTCCAGGTCGGCGAGCCCCGCGAGCACGTCGGTCGATGACGGAGGGTCGTGGTGTTCGTCACTCGACGACACCATCGCGAGGCGTCGAAGGTGTCGCTGCTCGCGACGGGCGTGGTCCACGAAACGCGACCGGGCCACTGTCATCAACCATCGGACGTCGGCACACTCGTCGCGACCCATCCGAAGCGCGTCGGCGAGTTGCATCCATGTGTCCTGAGTGAGGTCCTCCGCCAACGCCACGTCACCAGCGCACAAGCGATGGAGGTAGCCGTACACCGCGGGGAGGTGGGTTCGGTAGAAGCGCGTGAACTCGGCCGGGGCTCGAAGATCAGTTCCGTTCACGGCCGACTCGCTGTTCACACCCTTTCAACGAACGGCACATCCGGAAATCGTCGCAGAGATTTCGAAGCCGATCGCGAGAGGTTGCAAGCACGCTCACCATCGCCGCCGAGTCGCCATCGGTGACGGTGATGAACGCGCTCCCGATATCGCTAACACCTATATGGAACATGGGTTTGCGAGTTGACCACACGATCGAACACATGTACGATTCAGGGTATGGGAGTGCTCGCCGATCACGCCGACCAGATGCTGGTCACGCCGACGCAACTGGCGTCGCGTTGGGCCGAACTGGAACGCGAACTGGCAGTGTTGGCGCTCGCGATCGCACACGTCAACGACACCGGCCGCTGGGCCGACGACGGGTCGGTGACCATGCGGTCATGGATGCGCGACCACCTGCGCATGTCCGACACCGACGCCGGCACATGGTTGCGGCGAGCAGCACTGTTGAACCAGTTCGACGCGTTCGCCGAATGCGCCCTCACCGGTGCGCTGTCGTCGTCACAGCTACGCGAAGTCGAAAAGTGTGCACGCCCCAAATACCGCGACCTGTTACGCGAGTTGCAAGAAGACCTCGCCGGCGACATCGCCGACCTCGACGCCGCAGCCACCGCAGCCGCATGCGCATCGTGGCGGCAACACGCCGACGCACTCGTCGACGGCGACGAACCCGCAGCCGAGCCCGAGCGGTCGTTGAACACCACCACCCTCGACGACGGCAGCGCCATGGGCTGGTTCACCCTCGATCCCACCGGCCGGGTCGAGTTCGACAACGCCATCGCCAACGCGATCACCTGGGCAGGCAAGGAAGAAACCCGGTCGGTCGCCGAACGTCGCGGCGACGCCCTGTTCGACATCGTCACGTTCTTCAACCTCAACCACACCGGCGACGGCACCCCCCGACACCATCCCCACATCTCGATGTCGATGGACGCCACCACCGTGAACCATCCCGAAGCACGCAACGACGTCACCGGCGAACACATGAACGTCGCCCACGCCAGCGCCAAGTTGTGCGACTGCATCATCCACACCATCCTGCGCGACGCCACCGGCAACCCACTCTCGTTCGGTCGAGCCACCTACACCGTCCCGCGACCGCTCTTCAAGCAGATCGCCGCCCGCGACGGCGGGTGCCGCTTCCCCGGCTGCAACCGGCCCGTGAAATTCACCGAAGCCCACCACATGCACTGGTGGGAACGACACGGCACCACCGACTACGACAACCTCACCCTGATGTGTTCCAGACACCACCACCTCATCCACGCCATGGACCTGCAACTCGAATGGACCAACGGATGGGAGCTCCAAGTCACCTGGCCCGACGGACAACACCGCACCAGCCGACCACGCGGCGCACCACCCACACGCAAACCCCTCCGCCACGCCGCCTGACGCCGCGGCGACGCGTGCGAACGAACCCCGCTCAGCCGGGGTTTCGTTGCGCGTACCCCATCGCGAGCGACGTGGCCACGGCCAGCCACAGGATGTAGGGAATCAGGATCGCGCCGGCCCACCACCTGGTGGTCCACGCCGCCCACACGACCGCCACCGTCACGACGGTAGCGACCAGCAATGCGACGGACGACGCCCACAACGCGTGACGCACGTAGAACAGCCACGCCCACAGCAGCGCCGCGACGACGCTGACTGCCAGCGCAACCAGCCACGTCCACCGCTGGGTGTTCGAGCCGTGCAGCGCAA
The DNA here is from genome assembly GCA_031413415.1 of Acidimicrobiaceae bacterium. Classification (GTDB taxonomy): domain Bacteria; phylum Actinomycetota; class Acidimicrobiia; order Acidimicrobiales; family Ilumatobacteraceae; genus UBA668. Next base: position 2,821 of record JANOET010000318.1, on the reverse strand, counting down.
CGACGATGCCGGCGACGACGATCACCGTGAAGTTGTACGACCACGCAATCCCGAACAGCGCGTCGGGCGGCTGCCAGGGCGGTCGCCGCAACGACCGGTACCAGTCGTCGCCGCTGCTGACCCATCGGCTCGAGCCCAGACCGTAGATCACCACGATCGCTGCAGTCAGGGCACCGGTCCACACCTTGGCCGTGTTCATCGGCTCGTGTTGCTCACGTGTTGCACGAGATGGTTGTACTCGACTCGGCACTCGAGTGCACGCAGAACCGCAGTGTCCAGCGGCACCCGCCCGGTCGCCTACCCTCGTTGCCGGTGGGACCGATGCGGCATGGCACGCGGTGACGTCATCGCGCCGCTTCGGCGCGTGGCCAAGGCGCCCGAGCTTCGTCGCGTCCAGTTGGCGTTCCTGTCGTTCTCGATCAGCGAGCACGCGACGTGGCTGGCCATGCTCTTCTACGCGCTGCAGCGGGGCGGCCCACGCGAGGTCGGCCTGGTCGCCGCGCTCCAATTGCTGCCCGGCGTGGTGTCCACCCCGTTCTCGGCGTATGCGGGCGACCGATTCGACCCTCGGAGGGCACTCGCCGCGGGTTATGCCGTCCAGAGCCTGGCCATGGCGGGCACCGCCGTGGCCATGTGGCAGGACGCGTGGCTGCTCGCGTACCTGCTCGGGGCGACGGCCTCGACGGCCATCTGCTTCACGCGACCCGTGATGGGTTCGCTCCTGCCCACGCTCACGCATTCACCCGCCGATCTGGTGGCTGCCAACGTCGTCGCCGGCCTGATCGAACAGATCGGCGTGTTCTTCGGACCGCTTTCGGCCGGGTTGGTCATTGCGGCGACCTCACCCAGCGTCGTGTTCGCCGGCGCTGCACTGCTGACGGCACTGGCGTGCACGCTCAGCCTGGCCGTGCACGGCGACAGGGTTGATCGTCCACGCGAAGCGCTCCGTGTGCAGGCCGTCGTCGGCGAGTTGCTCGGCGGCTTTCGAGCGATACGCCGTGCCCCGGTCATCCGGGTGTTCATGGTGTTCCTGATCTGCGCCGGCCTGGTCAACGGCATCAGCGACGTGGCGTTCGTGACGTTCGCCGACGTCCGACTCGACGGCACCGCGGGTCAGTCGGGCTTGCTCGCCGGCGCCTACGGACTCGGCGGGCTGGTAGGGGCGGGCAGCGTCACCGGTCTCATTCACGGGCGGCGGGTCGATCGTCAACTCGCCTGGGCCGCCATCGTGCTCGCCGTCGCACTGCTCGGGCTCGCCGCGGCGGCGTCGACCCTGCCGGCCGTCATTGCGTTCATTCTGCTGGGCGGCGCCGAGAGTGCGCTTGCGCTGACGTCCAGGGTCTCCATCCAGCGCGTCGCGCCGACCGATGCGCTCGCCCGAGTGTTCGGCATCGTCGAGGCAGTGCGAACGGGTTGCGTCGCGCTCGGCTCGCTGACGATGGCGGTGCTGGTGTCGGCATCGTCGCTCGGTCGAGCGTTCGTGGTGCTGACCGTGGTGCTCATGGCGGCCGCCCTCGCCGGCGTGTCGCTCGTTCGACGTCATGGCAGCCAGCTCACACCGGTCGACAGTGCGGCCGTCGACCGGGTCCTGGCCGACTCGTTGCTCGCCGCGCTTCCGGCTCCTGTGATCGAACGGCTCGCACGCAACCTTCGCCTCGTTGCAATCCCGAAGGGCACCGCGGTGATCACCGAGGGAGCGGCTGGGGTCCGCTTCTACCTCGTGGTCGCCGGCGAGTTGAGCGTGACCCGCGGTGGCGCCGTGGTGAACACGCTCGACCACACCAGTTCATTCGGCGAACTCGCGTTGCTGCGCGACGCGCCACGAGCCGCCACCGTCATTGCGACCTCCGACGTTCGGTTGTACGCGCTCGACCGAGCGCCGTTCCTCGAAGCGGTCACCGGACACTCACAGACCCTCGCCGCGGCGAACCGCGTCGTCGATTCCTTCCATGGAGCCGCCGGCTCATAGGCCGGAAGCGTCGCGCGGCACCCCGCTCAGGGCGTGGTCGGCGCGACGATCGCGGCGTACAACGCGTCGCGCATCTGCAACGCGGCGATGCGCACTTCCTCGACGGTGCCGACCTGGCGTTGCGTCGGGTCGGGCGCATCGGCAGCCTCGTTCGGCGCGATCGCCGGGAACTCGACGAGCACCGACTGCGAGCCCGGCAGCACCAACTCCTGCCCCTCCCACAGGAATGCCTGGGTGCCGTTGCTCACCCGACCTGCGTTCCGTGGGAAACCCCAGCCCGCCGCCTCGGACATCGCGGTCGCCACGCGGAGCGCGAGCGGACCGTTGTGCGCCCCGACCCACTTGTACGGCGAATGCAGGTGCACGGTGAGCGCCGGCTGCAGCCGTTCGGTCACCCTCATCACCGCCTGAGCCTCGGGGGTGGTCAGGTCGAACCCGTCGCGGTTCGGGTCGACGTCGGTCGCGGTGCGGCGATGGTGACCGGCGAGGCCGTCGGGGTTGACCGTCGGCACCAACCAGATGCCGAAGTCGACCGGCGGCTTCGAGCGGATTGCCTGCACCATCCAGGCAGGAGTGCATTCGTCGCCGTGCACCTGGCCGAGCACCAGCACCTGAGGGCCGTCGCGCGAACCCCAGTGTTCGGACCAGATGGTCCGTCCTTCCGTACTCGTCCCGATCGACCGATACTCGTCGGCCACGTTGCCGGTGGAGTTGCGGTAGCTGATTCGAAGACGGTTTCCGTGAAATCGCCGGGTTCCGCGACGGCAGTCTGTATCCGCAGATTGGCGACGCCGGTCGCGTCGAGGATGACGGTGTTGGCCTTTCGCGCGGTGGCGGCGGCGTCGGCTGCGG
>JANOET010000317.1:0-2653 GCA_031413415.1 Acidimicrobiaceae bacterium | reverse complement strand
CCTACACGGCCAAGTTCGCCACGGCGGAGGCCAACTTCGGTGCCGCCAAGCTCGAGGCCGAGGCCGAGCGCCGTGCGGAAGCAGCTGCCCGCGCCGCTGCTGCGGCGGCCGAGGCAGCAGCAGCCAGCGACAACAGCAACGCCGGCAACACCGGCGGTGGCACCGTGTCGCCCGGCCGTGGCGGCGGTGGCAACGCCGGCGGTGGCAACGCCGGCGGTGGCAACGCCGGCGGCAATGCCGGCGGCTCCAGCTCCAGCGGCAGCTCCAAGCCGGCGCCTGCGCCAGCTCCGAAGCCCGTGGCCCCGCCCGTGTCGGGCAAGGCCGGCGTCGCCGTGTCCGCGGCGTACAGCCAACTCGGCGTGCCGTACCGGTTCGCTGCCGAGTCGCCGGGCGTTGCGTTCGACTGCTCCGGTCTCACCAAGTGGGCCTGGGGTCGAGCCGGCGTGTACCTGCCCCACCAGAGTGGCGCCCAGTACGGTGCCGTTGCGCGCGTGTCGCGAGACCAGGTGCAGCCTGGTGACCTGATCTTCTACTACTCGCCCATCGGCCACGTGGGCATCTACGTCGGCAGCGGACAGATGATCCACGCCCCGCAGACCGGCAAGACCGTCAGCCTCGTCGCCGTCCGTTGGGGCAAGGTCGTCGGGGTCGGTCGTCCCGGCTGAGGCTCGCTACGGTGACGCCCGTGCAGGGCATCGACATCGTGCCAGTCTCCGCGTGGCTGGAATCCAACATCGACGGCGCCTTTGGCCCATTCTCCTTCGATCTCATCGCCGGGGGACGGTCGAACCTCACGTTTCGCGTCACCGGCGCGGACGGCACCCGGTTCGTGTTGCGCCGACCGCCACTCGGTCACGTGCTGGCGACCGCCCACGACATGGCTCGCGAATTCCGCATCATCGCCGCGGTCGGCACCACCTCGGTGCCGGTTCCGCCGGCGCTCGGGCTGTGCACCGACACCGACGTGAACGGTGCACCGTTCTACGTGATGGGTTTCGTCGAGGGTGTCGTGCTCGACAGCCCCGAGCGCGCCGCGCTGCTCACCCCCGAGTTCAAGGTGCAAGCGAGCGAGCATCTCATCGACGTGTTGGCCGACCTGCACGCCGTCGACGTCGACGCCGTGGGTCTGGGCGACCTGGCCAAGCGAGAGGGCTACGTCGAGCGTCAGGTGAAGCGGTGGAGCACACAGTGGGCGCAGAGCAAGACCCGTGAACTGCCGGCGATCGACGAGGTGGCGCGGCGGCTGGGGGAACGTCTGCCGGTACAGATCGGCGTGTCCATCGCCCACGGCGATTTCAGGTTCGGCAACTGCCTCGCCGACGTGCACGCCGGTCGCATCGCCGCGGTGCTCGACTGGGAGCTCTGCACACTCGGCGACCCACTCGCCGACGTCGGCTACCTGGGCGTGTACTGGTACGACGGCACCGCGGCCAACGAGCGAGCCAACGACCCCACGCCGGCCGGTGGATTCCTGTCGTACGACGACCTGCTGCAGCGCTACGCCACCCGCACCGGACGCGACCTGAGCGGCATCGACTACTACGTCGCGTTCAGCTGTTGGCGTCTCGCGGTGATCAGCGAGGGTGTGTACGCCCGCTACCTGCACGGCGCCATGGGGTCGCAGGAGGGCGTCGATCTCGAATCGTTCAAGGTCGGCACCGAGGGCCTCGCCGAGCGGGCCCTCCACGCAGTCAGGAGACTCGCATGAGCAACGACGTACTCGACGGGTGGGACAGGTCCTCGTTCACCGCGGCAGGGTTCACCCGCGAGGTGTACCGCCGGGGCACAGGCCCCGGCGTGGTGGTGGTCCACGAGATCCCTGGCATCACGCCGAAGGTCGCCGCGTTCGCCAACGAGATCGTCGAGCGCGGCTTCACCGTGCTCATGCCGTCGCTCGTCGGCACTCCCGGTCGCGAGTACAGCAACGGGTATCTGGCGACCTCGACGGCCAAGGTGTGCATCTCACGCGAGTTCACCACCATGGCGCTCAACCAGACGTCGCCGATCATCAGCTGGTTGCGCGCGCTGGCGCGCAACCTGCATCTCGAAGTCGGCGGTCCGGGTGTCGGCGCCGTCGGCATGTGCTTCAGCGGAGGCTTCGCGTTGGCGATGATGGTCGACGACATCGTGGTCGCGCCGGTGCTCAGCCAGCCGTCGATGCCGCTCGCGTTGGGCAAGAAGGCGCGCGGCGCAGACCTGAACCTGTCGCCTGACGACGCACTCGTCGTCGCCCGCCGCGCGTCCGAGGGCTGCCAGGTGCTCGGCCTTCGCTACACGGGCGACAAGCTCGTCGGCACCCGCTTCGAGACACTGCGGCACCTCCTGGGCGACGCATTCATCGCCGTCGAGCTGCCCAGTTCGTCGCCCCGAGACCACTCGGTGCTCACCGAACAGCGCGACGACGCCAGCGTCGAACAGGTCCTCGAGTTCTTCGAGTCCAAGCTCAACCCACCGCGAACGTAAGTTCCTGGAAGCGGGCCGTTTCTCGCGAACTCAAGTTCCTGGAGACGGGTGGCTACTCGCCGAGACCGAGGGCGTCGTAGGCGAGCTGCTTGGCCGCCTGGTAGTCGGCCTTGCCGTTGGGGGCTCGGGGGACCTGACTGACGAAGATGACCCGCTTCGGCGCCTTGTAGTGGGCGAGGTCACCCTTCAC
>JANOET010000316.1:0-10282 GCA_031413415.1 Acidimicrobiaceae bacterium | reverse complement strand
GCTCGCCGTTCCTCGGCGTGGTGCTCAGCATCCAGAACGAATCGGGCGACGAGATGCCCCAGGGCGAAGCCGGCGAGGTGTGTGTCCGCTCCGGCAACTACATGATCGAGTACTGGAACAAGCCCGAGGCCACCGAGGAAGCCTTCCGCGGAGGCTGGTACCACACGGGCGATGCGGGCTATGTCGACGAGGACGGCTACCTGTACCTCGTCGACCGAGTGAAGGACATGATCGTCACGGGCGGCGAGAACGTGTACTCCACCGAGGTCGAGCAGGCCATCGCCAGCCACCCGGCAGTCGCCCAGGTGGCGGTCATCGGCATCCCGAGCGAGAAGTGGGGCGAGGCGGTCCACGCGATCGTCGTACCGAAGCCCGATGCGACGGTCACCGAGCAGGAGATCATCCAGCACTGCCGCGAGTGGATCGCCGGGTACAAGGTGCCCAAGAGCGTCGAGTTCCGCGCCGCGCCGCTGCCGTTGTCGGGCGCGATGAAGGTGCTCAAGAAGGACCTGCGCGAGCCCTACTGGGAGGGCCAGGACCGCAAGGTGAACTGATGCGCGGCTGGTTGGTCGCGGCCGACGACCGAACCGGCGCGTTCGAGGTCGCGGCCGAACTCGCGCGTGCAGGGGCGACGGTGTCGGTGTCGGTCGACGGCGTTCCGGAGGGCGACGGAGTCGTCGACCTCGGCACGCGCGTGATGGACTCAGCGCAGGCGGCGAAGGTCGCGGCCACCATTCCCGCTGCTCGATGGTCGGCGCACAAGATCGACTCGACGCTGCGTGGCAACTGGGCTGACGAGCTGCGCGCACGCGGCGCTCATGGCGCTCCGACAGTGATCGTGGCTGCGTGGCCGGCGATGGGCCGCACCTGCCTCGGGGGAGTGGTGCACGTGCACGGCTCAGCCGGTCCGGCGGTGCGCGACCAGATGCCCGAGGTGGTGCTGCTGGCCGGTCTCGACGAGCTCGAAGGCTGGCTCGCCGACGGCGACGGCGGCGGTATCGCAGCAGTCGACGTCGCCGACACTTCGATGCTGCACGACGTCGCCCGAATCGTCGCGGCGGCGGACGTGCTCGTCGCCGGCCCGGCCGGTGCGATCGGCGCGGTGTACTCGGCCCGGTTCGGTTCGCTGCCGCCTGCCGAACCGCCGGTGTTGCGCCCGCCGTTCCTGGTGGTGTGCGGCAGTGCGACGGCGGTGTCGCGAGAGCAGGTCGAGCGGCTGTGCGCGACCCACTCGGAGGTTCGGGTCGTGTTGGCACCTCCGGCGGACGGTCAGCTGTCGCCCGACGTGGCTCGGGAGCTGGTGGCCGACATGGACCTGACCGATGTCGGGACGCTCGTCGTCATCGGTGGCGACACCGCCGCCGCGCTGTTGGGCGATCGCCCTCGCCGGGTCGGTGGCTACGCGGCCCCGGGAATGCCGTGGAGCCTCGACGAGCACGGTGGCGGCCCGGTGGTGGTCACCAAGGCCGGGGGCTTCGGCGGCCCCGATGCCCTGATCGATCTGCTGGCCATCGCTCAGTTCGGGTTGAGGAGAACCTCGCCGCCGACGGGGACGAAGCCCTCGGCAAGGAATGCGCGTAGCGAGGCGGCGTTACCGGGAGCCACCTGAGCCCACACGGGTTCACTGCGCGGTGCAGCGCGCACCCCGAGCTCGATGAGGCGGCGTCCGTGGCCGCGTCGGTGCTCGGCCGTGTCGAACAGTTCGAGCGCCAGTTCCAGACGGTCGGCGACGCCGCGACCGAGCAGCACGACGCCGGCCTCGTCGCCGTAGGTGCGCACGTCGTGCCGGTAGCGGTGGGCTCGGGTGACCCGTGGGTGCTCGGCGCCGTGGCCGTCGTCGTCGGCGATGACGTCGGCCAGCCCGTGGCGGACCAAGAGCACGTCGAGCGACCCCACACTGCGGTGCCCTCCGGCGAGCCACAGCAGGACCGATGGGTGCATGCACGCGCCATAGCCGTGCAGGCCACGGGAGGCGATCTCCACCGGATCGATGTCGGCGCACAGCACGCTGTGACCGGTGAACTCGGTGACCGCGACGATGTCGCGTCGCAGCGAAGGAAACACCTCGACGCCGCCGTCGGCGGGTGGAAAGCGCCCGGCCGCCACGTCGGCCAGGACCGCTGCAAACGGGTGGGGAGCAGCGTCGGTCATGTGGCGGACGATACCGTGCGGTGCATGACTGCTCCGTTGGCGATCACGATGGGCGACCCGTCCGGCATCGGCCCCGAGATCGTGCTGCGCATCTGGGTGCAGGGCGAGCTGAGCGAGGGTGTCGTGGTGTACGGCGACGCCGCAGTGTTGCGTCGTGGGGCCGACCTGTTGGGTCTCGGCATCGACTGGGCATCGTTCCCGCTGCTGGACCTGGGGCTGTTGTCGGCTGCCGATCATCGACCGGGCGAGCTCGATGCGGCCAGCGGCGCGGCGGCGCGTGCCTACGTGCAACGCGCGACGCTCGACGCACTCGCCGGTGAGGTGTCGGGCATCGTCACCATGCCGATGAACAAGGAGGCCACCCAGCTCACCGACCCCACGTTCGTGGGGCACACCGAGTTCATCGCCGGCCTGTGCGGGGTCGACAAGGTGACGATGATGCTCACGGCGGCCACGCCGTCGGGTTCCATCGCGGTCACGCATGTGAGTACGCACTGCTCGTTGCAGCAGGCCATCGAGCGGGTGCGTTCCGAGCGGGTGCTCGACGTGATCCGACTGACCAACGACGTGCTGAGCCGTTTCCTGCCTTCGCCGCGCATCGCGGTCTGCGGGCTCAACCCGCACGCGGGGGAGCACGGCCTCTTCGGTCGTGAGGACATCGACCACATCGCCCCGGCCATCGAGACGGCGCGTGCCGAGAGCATCGACGCCTCCGGTCCGCATCCCGCCGACACGGTGTTCTTCCAGGCGGTGCACCGAGATCGGTACGACGCAATCGTGTGCATGTACCACGACCAGGGGCACGGTCCCATGAAGCTGCTGGCGTTCGACACCGGGGTGAACGTCACACTCGGTCTGCCGATCGTGCGTACCTCGGTGGACCACGGCACCGCGTTCGACATCGCATGGCAAGGGGTTGCCTTCACCGACTCGGTGCGACACGCCGTGGCCTACGCCCGAAAACTCGTGTCAGGCTGACTGTCATATCATGTGATGGCAGATGTTAGGTTGCCGGGCATGACGCTGGGGAGCATCCGCCACGAGATCCGCATCCATCGCGGCGCCGACGACGTATGGGCACGAGTCCGCGATGCCGCCGGCCTGCACACCTGGTTCCCCGGGCTCACCGACTGCACGGTCGACGGGAGCAGCCGGGTCATCTTCCTCGGATCGGGAATGTCGATGCCCGAGGAGATCCTGGTGATCGACGACGTGCAACGGCGCTTCCAGTACCGCATCACCGCTCCGATCTTCCGCCATCACCGCGGCACCATCGACGTCATCGCCCTCGCCGACGGCGAGTGCCTGGTGGTGTACAGCACCGAGGCCGACCCACGCACGATGGCGCTCACCATCGCGGGCGGCACCGCCGGGGCGCTCGACGAGCTCAAGCGACAGATGGAGACCGGCATCGAACCCAGCACCGGATCCGGCACCGGACGCGACAGCGAAGGAGCCCACTGATCGGCCGCAAGATCCTCTTCGTCACCACCGACCAGCAACGCTACGACGCCATCGGGTGCAACGGCGGCACGGTCGCGCGTACCCCGGTCATCGACGCGCTCGCCGCGCAGGGCATCCGCTACGAGCGGGCGCAGCCGCAGTCGGTCGTGTGCATGCCGTCGCGCAGCACGATGATCACCGGGCAACACGTCAGCACCCACGGCGTGTGGATGAATGGTGTCGCGCTGCCGGCCGACGCGCCGTCGGTCGCTCAGGTGTTGCACGACGCCGGCTATCGCACGGCAATCATCGGTAAGCCGCACTTCGAGCCGTTCCTCGACCCGTTCCTCCGTTTCGCCGAGAACCGGTTCTCCCGCGAACCGCTGGTCGGCACGCATCGTGGTTTCGAGCACTTCGAGGGAGCCACGCACGGCGGCCAGGGCATGCTCGCCTACGCACGTTGGCTGGCGGCCAACCACCCCGAGGTGGTCGGCATGTTCTACCCGGTGCTCGACGGCAGCCTCGAGGTCAACGCCTTGGGTGGCGGCGAGACCGGAGCACCTCAGGTCTGGGAGAACGCCATTCCGAAGGAGTGGTACCACACCGACTGGGTGGCGGATCGCACCATCGCCTGGCTCGACTCGATTCCCACCGACGACGACTGGTTCTGCTGGATGAGCTTCCCCGACCCACACCACCCGTGGGACCCGCCCAAGAGTGAGTTGGGTCGCATCGACTGGCGCGACGTTCCCCTGCCCGACGGCTACATCGAGGACCCTGTTCGGCGCGAGGCCGTGCTCGATGCCAAGCCACGGCACTGGAAGGCCTGGTACGAAGGGTCGCTCGTGAGCAACTACGAGGCCCCGCTCGACTGGGTGCCGGCCTCGATGACCGCCGACCACGTGCGCGAGGTGAATCAGCGCAATGCCATCGAGTGCGAACTCATCGATGAGGCCCTCGGCCGCGTCATCGACGTCATCGCCGCTCGCGGCTGGGGCGACGACGTCGACGTCGTGTTCACCACCGACCACGGCGAGTTCCAGGGTGACTTCGGTCTGTTGTTCAAGGGCCCGTACCACGTCGATGCGCTCATGCGTCTGCCGCTGGTGTGGCGGCCGGCCCCGTCCAGTTCGCCCGCACCGTCCGCCGTGTCCCGGCCGGTCGGCCTGGTCGACCTGGCGCCCACGTTCTGCGCCATCGCCGGGTTGCCCGTCCCCGATTGGATGGAGGGCAAGCCGCTGCCCACCAGCGACGTCGACGCCGACGCGCGTGGCTTCGAGCGGTCGCTCACCGAGTGGGACAGCAACCTGTTCGGCGTGAACGTGCATCTGCGCACCATCACCCGCGATGGCTGGGTGTGCACCGCCTATCTGCCGGGCTCGCAGCACGACGGCAGCGAGGGCGAGCTGTACCACCTCGCCGACGACCCGCTGCAACGAGTCAACCACTGGGACGACCCGGCATGTGCCTCGCTGCGCAGCGACCTGCTGGCCGACCTGTGGGACCACCAGCCACCGATGCAGTTGCCCCTACGCCGCGTGGAGGCGCCGGTCTGACTTCTTGGCCGTGTTCACCTTCGGTGAGCGCGGCACGACGAGCATCCAGATCAGCAGCACGCTGATCAGTTCCGGCAGGTGGGTGGCCTCACCGAGCAACGGCACTCGGCCGCTGAACAGGTCGATCAAGGCCGTGACGAAGAGCGCTCCGGCGAGGACCGCAGCCACCGGGAGCATGGTGCGAGCCCTCGCCGGGCGAACGACCACGACGAGCAAACCGACGCCATAGGCGATGGTGAACGCGCCGAGGTGACGGGCTGCGTGCACGCCGGCGTCGTCGTCGCTGCCGGCCAGCAGGTCGCGAACCGCGAAGAAGATGACGTCGAGTGCAATGACGGCCAAGAGGACGCGCACGATGCTCCAGCTCGCGGCGCGGTCGGCGGCGGCGTTGAGCTTGGCAATGGGATGGGAGAGGTCGGGCATCGGTGTGGCCGGCTGGAGGCGCGCTGATCGGACTCCCTCGCTGGTGAGCGACTCGAATCGTCGGCACTCGGAGCACGACACGAGGTGAACCTCGAGCAGCCGCGGCTCGATGCCGGGCTCCTCGCCGTCCATGAGGGCCGAAATGGCTTCCTGCCATCGTTCGCAGCTCATGTCCTGATGGTCGCCCGACGCCGCCGGTTGGTTCCCGATCAGGGCCAAAAGACCCATTCAGGTCCGTGGTCGTTGACGGGGCGATCCCTTCCCGACACACTCCTCGGCGTGCAGGAGCGGGACGTCGATCCGTTGCGAGGCCATGTCGAGGCGGCGCTCGAGGGTGACGACGTTGCCTTCGCGGCCCTCGTCCGGGCCACGCAGCCCGCCGTGTGGCGGCTGTGCACCTCGCTCGGCTCGCCAGGGGTCGAGGAAGACCTCGTGCAGGAGACCTACTTGCGAGCCATTCGTTCGCTGCCGGGGTTTCGATTCGAAGTGCCGTTCCAGGGATGGCTGTTGTCGATCGCCCGCCGGGTCTGCGCCGACGACGTCCGTCGGCGCACTCGACAACGCCGGTTGGCCGATCGCCTCGATCGGCTGGTCGACGACGCAGTGGCCGTGAACCACGAGTCGGCCGACGACCTCCTCGACGGGCTCGAACCCCATCGTCGCGACGCCTTCGTGCTCACCCAGGTCCTCGGCCTCAGCTACGAGGAGGCCGCCCAGGTGATGGGCTGTCCCATCGGCACCGTACGTTCCCGGGTGGCGCGAGCTCGCGCCGACCTCGCTGCGTCCGTCGGTCGGTCGCTGGCGGTCTGAGCACCTGGGTCGTTCTTCGCAGGGAATCGACGCGTAGGGCCAGAAGTCTCTGGCCGAAACGGGACGGAACCATCACAGTTGGTGACACGGATGGTGGTGCGTCGACCACGATCGGCAGCTTGGCTGTCAAACCGCTGACACCGGCCGAGGCGCGGGAGGTGGCGGGGACGTGTCGACATCGACAGAAGCGGCGGACATTGCACGGGTGGTGCTCGACAGCCTGCACGACCCCTGTGTGCTGCTGCGGACCGTGCGGGACGTCGACGGTGACGTGCTCGAGCTGCTCTGGGCGGACGCCAACCGTGCCGCGTGCGCCGACCTCGGTCTCGAACTCGCCGCGCTCGTGGGTCGACCGGTCCTCGGTGGGATCTACGTCATGGCGTTCGAGGTCGTGATCACCGGCCAGCGCATCGACCTCGCGGATCATCGACTCGACGAGCCGCCATTCGTCGCCGAGTCAGATCGCGCGTCGAGCCGGCAGTGCGACCTGCATCTGGTCCCGCTCGGCCGGGAGGTGATCGTCTCGTGGCGCGACAGTTCCCTCCAGCATTCGCATGCCGTCGAGCTCGCCGATCGCGAGCGCCGCTACCGGCTTCTCGCCGAGCACATGAGCGACATCGTCGTCGACTGCGATGCCGACGGTCGGGTGGCGTTCGTGTCGCCGTCGGTCGAGAGGGTGTTGGGTATCCGGCCGGCGTCGTGGTTGGGCCGTCGCCCACGTGAAGTGGTCGTGGCTGCCGACGCCGACATGATCGATCGTGTGCGCGCCACGGTGCTCTGCGAAGGCAGTTCTGAGGACGACGTGGAGGTTCGCCTTCCGACGGCCGCAGGCGACATCCGCTGGATGGCCGTGCGCGCTCGCGTGTATCTCGACGATGCGGGCGAGGTGGCCGGCGCCGTCGTCGGCTTGCGCGACGTGCACGACGCCGTGCTGCAGCGCCGTGCGGCCACCACCCTGTCGTCGGCGAACGCGATTCTGGTTCGAGTGACGAACGAGGACGAGCTGCTCGCCGAGATGTGCTCGCTGGCCGTCGACGTGGCCGGGTACGTGTTCTGTTGGTACGGGCGTCCGGTGCACGACGAGGAGAAGAGCGTGACCGCGGTCGCGTCGAGCAGTGCCCACCGTGACTACCTCGACGACATCCGGATCTCGTGGGGCGACGGGCCGCTCGGACAGGGTCCGACGGGCACGTCCCTGCGTACCGGGGAACCTGTCGCGATCAACGACTTCCTCGAAGAGAAACAGTTCCGGCCCTGGCAGGCAGCGGCGGCGGCGAGGGGCTTCCGATCGTCGCTCAGTCTGCCGGTCATCGTCGACGGACAGATCGACGGCGCGCTCATGGTCTACGCCGCCGAACCGATGGCGTTCGACGATCACGCCGTCTCGGTGATGCGCGACCTGTCTTGCCAGCTGGGGTTGGGCCTGCGCCGTATTCGCGATGCCGAACGACTCGCCCGAGCGCTCGACGACCGACGGCTCCTGAACACCGCCATCGACCAAGCTGCCGAGGCGATCATCGTGGCCGACGCGAACGCCCGCATCCAGTACGCCAACCCCGCAGCGCTCCGCGTGAGCGGCTATGAACTGCACGAAGTGCTGGGCGAGAACCCGAGCATCTTCCAGAGCGGCATCCACGACGACCGGTTCTACGAGGACATGTGGAGCCGCCTGAACGGCGGGCACTCGTGGCACGGCGTGATGATGAACCGTCGCAAGGACGGTTCGTACTACGAGGAAGAGGCGACGATCGCACCGGTGCACGACGACGACGGTCGGCGCATCGCCTTCGTCGCCGTCAAACACGATCTCAGCCGCGAGCGCGAGCTGCAGGACACCGTGCAGCGCGACCAGTCGGATCGCGACAACATCCTCGACGTCATGCGCGACGTGCGCTCTGGTGAGTCGCTCGAGGCGACGGCAGCGAACCTGAGTACCGCGGTCCAGCGGTTCGAGCACGTCGACGGCTGCATGGTGCTGTTGCTCGGCGCCGACGGAAGTGCGTTCCCGTTGGCGATCGCCGGTGCCTCCGTACCGGACCTGCAGAGCGTCGGCCGGCCCATCCAGAACGCGAAGCTCGATCTGATGGTCGAGCTCTGTCGAAGCGGTGCATGGTGGATGGATCTGCGCCCGACCGACGGCCTTGCGGCCGCCGACCCGACGTTCCGTGAGGGGATGCTCGCGCAGGGTTTCACGGCCACGGCCTACGCGCCAATCCGTGCTGACGGTGAGACCATCGGCGCGGTCGCCATCGTGACGTCGGCCGAGGACGCCGAGCAGTGGATGCCCCAGCGACTCGGCGTTCTGTCCGAGATCGGCTCGTTCGCAGGCATGTTGTTGGGGCCGCAGGCCGCGCAGCGCGCACACCGTGAGACGGTCCGGGCCCAGATCCAGGACATCATCGAGCATCAGCGGTTCCGAATCGTGTTCGAGCCGGTGGTCCACCTGCCCTCGGGCGCCGTCGTCGGCTACGAGGCGCTCACCCGTTTCACCGATGGCATGGCCCCCGACCGCCGCTTCGAAGCGGCACAGAACGTGGGGCTCGGGTCCCAACTCGAAGCGAGCTGTGCGCGTCAGGCTCTGCTCGACGCAGTGGTGTTGCCGGCGCATGCGTGGGTCAGCGTGAACTTCTCGCCCGCCTCGGTGGTCGACGGCGCTGCGGCCGAGGTCGTGCGCGACGCGCAGCGTCAGTTGATCATCGAGATCACCGAGCACAACGCGATCGAGAACTACAACGCCGTCCGGCGAGCGATCCGCGAGTGCGGGAACGTCCTCGTGGCGGTCGATGACGCGGGCTCCGGGTTCGCCAGCCTGCGGCACATCCTCGAGTTGCAGCCCGACATCATCAAGCTCGACCTGGCCCTGGTGCGCGACATCGACACCGACCCGGCCAGGCAGGCACTTGCTGCGGGAATGCGTCACTTCGCTGCGCTCACCGGCACCACGCTCATCGCCGAAGGTGTCGAGACCGATGCCGAGGCTCGGACCATCCGCCAGCTCGGCGTGGAACTCGCGCAGGGTTATCTGTTCGCTCCTGACGGCGGCCGCATAGCATCGCCGGAGTGACCTGGACCGACCGCTGGCTGCGTGCCGACGAGCATCCGCAGCCGCGACTTCTGGTGGTCGGTGGGGCCTCGCTCGACGTCATCCATGTTCGAGGGGTGCCGACTCCGACGCCCGGAGGTGCCGGCCTGTACACGGCGCTCTCCGCGGCGCGGGCCGGTGCCATGGTGACGATGCTGGCGCCGTTACCCGACCCGATGCCACCGCAGCTCCTGCCGGCGCTCGACCGAATTCGTTGGGTGGGCCCCACAGTGCCGCTCGATGGTCTGCCCCGCTTCGAGATCGCCTACGACGCCGGTGGTGCGGTCACGCTGTTCCGCGAGCATCTTGGCGCCGAACCCGACATGACTCCGGCGCTGCTCGACCAGCTCGACGAGTTACCGGGCTGTGCGTACTGCGTGCCGTTCCTGGACGCCCGATTGCAGCAGTCGTTCATCGAGGCGCTCGCGGCCCGTGGGTGCCTCACCGTGGCGTCGACCTACGGCAAGGCAGCTCGGCAGGACACCGACGTCGTGCGTCGAACCGCATCGATGGCCGACCTGTTCTTCTGCAACGAGGACGAGGCCGACGTGCTGTTCGGTGGTGTCGGTGCTGCCGAGCCCAGACCGGGCCACTTCCGCTTCGTGACCCGCGGCGCCCAGGGGGCCTCGGTCTTTCAGGGCGATCTGCGCACCGATGTGCCAGGCGTGAGCACCACGTCGCTCGACCCCACCGGCGCCGGAGACACCTTCTGCGGGACCACTGTCGCTCGTCTGCTCACCGGGGATCATCCGGTGATGGCAGCCCGTCGGGCGACAGTCGCAGCGGCCGAGATGGTGACCGCGGTGGGCCCGGCGAC
>JANOET010000315.1:0-9171 GCA_031413415.1 Acidimicrobiaceae bacterium | reverse complement strand
AGGGCGCCTTCGTGCTCGAGAACCCTGACCTGGTGAACCCCGACACCAAGTTCTTCTTCCTAATGGTGCCAGAGCCGCTCAAGCTGCCGCTGGTCATCCTGGCGACGATGGCCACCATCATCGCCTCGCAGGCGCTCATCTCCGGGGTGTTCTCGCTGACGCAACAGGCAGTGCAGCTGGACTATCTGCCGCGTATTCGCATCGACCACACGTCGCACCAGCACTCCGGGCAGATCTACGTCCCGTTGGTGAACTGGTTGCTCGCCATTGCGTGCGTGGGACTCGTCATCGGTTTCCAGACCGCCAGCAACCTGGCCGCGGCATACGGTCTTGCGGTCACGATGACGATGGCCATCACCACGTTGATCTTCTTCCGAGTGTGCACCGATCGCTGGGGCTGGAACCGGGCGAAGGCGTTCGCCGTGTGTGTGCCGATGTTCGTGGTCGAGCTCGGCTTTCTCGGGGCGAACATCCCGAAGATTCCCCACGGCGGATGGTTCGCGCTCGCCGTCGCGACCATTCTGATGATCCAGATGCAGACCTGGCGGCGTGGTCGTGAACTCGTGGCCGACCGCATCCATCGCGGTGAACGCCCCATCGCGGAGGTGCTCGACGAGCACATGGCGGTCAAGCGCGTGCCCGGTACCGGGGTCTTCCTCTTCAAGGACCTCGGCAAGGCGCCGCCTGCGCTGGTCAACAACCTCGAGCACAACAAGGTCCTGCACCAGACGACGCTCATCGTCTCGATCAGCACCGTCGAAGAGCCACGCGTCGACCCCGCCGAGCGGTCCGAGATCTCCAAGGTCGAACCCGGCGTGTTCCAGGTGCTGCTGCGATATGGCTTCATGGAGGAGCCCGACGTGCCGACGGCGCTCGCGCAACTCGAGGTTCGCGGGCTGACGTTCGACCCGCAGGACGTCACCTACTTCATCGGCCGCGAGTCGATCATCTCCGGCAAGGCTCCGGGCATGCATCCTGCGTTCGAACACCTCTTCGTGTGGCTCAACCGCGGTGCCGACAGCGCCGTGCGGTTCTTCAACCTTCCTCCCGAGCGAGTGTTCGAAGTGGGCTCCCGCGTCGAGATCTGAGGGGTGACCCGCGGGGATCCCCTGCGCTAACTTCCTGCCGGGGGTAGCGACGCACATGACCGAGGAACACAACACCGAGCACGACACCATCGACGCGCTGATGGACGAACAGCGCCACTTTCCGCCGTCTGCGGCGTTCAAGCAGCAGTCGTTGCTCGTCGACACCCGCCTCTACGACGAAGCGGCCACCGACCATCTCGGATTCTGGGCGCGCCAGGCAGCCGAGCTGGTCGACTGGAACACCGAGTGGCACACCATCTGCGAGTGGGAGCTGCCGTTCTCGAAGTGGTTCGTCGGTGGCGAACTGAACGTCTCGTTCAACTGCCTCGATCGGCATGTGCTCGCCGGGAAGGGCGACAGGGTCGCGTTCCACTGGGAAGGCGAGCCCGGCGATCGTCGCACCATCACCTACGCCGACCTCCACCTCGAGGTGCAGCAGTTCGCCAACGTCCTGAAGGGGTTCGGCGTCGAGCGCGGCGACCGCGTCAACATCTACCTGCCGATGATTCCCGAGGCGGCCGTCGCCATGCTGGCGTGTGCGCGCATCGGCGCAGCCCACAGCGTGGTGTTCGGTGGTTTCTCGGCACAGTCGCTCACCGACCGCATCAACGACGCCGAGGCGAAGGTGCTCATCACCGCCGACGGCGGCTACCGGCGTGGCGAGGTGTTCCCGCTGAAGGCCGCAGCCGACGAGGCGCTGGAAGGAACACCGACCATCGAGCACGTGGTGGTCGTGCGACGCGGCGGCAACGACGTCGACATGATCGAAGGCCGCGATCACTGGTACCACGACCTGATGGCCACCGCCGATCCCGTGTGCCCGGCCGATCCGATGCCGGCCGAGCAACTGCTGTTCCTGCTCTACACCTCCGGCACCACCGGGAAGCCCAAGGGCATCATGCACACCTCGGGTGGCTACCTCACGCAGGTCGCGTTCACCCACAAGTACGTGTTCGACCTCCACGCCGACACCGACGTGTACTGGTGCACCGCCGACGTCGGCTGGATCACCGGTCACAGCTACATCGTCTACGGCCCACTCGCCAACGGTGCGACCCAGGTGATGTACGAGGGTGTTCCCAACTTTCCGGGCAACGACCGTTTCTGGCAGATCATCGAGCAGTACGGGGTCACCAAGTTCTACACGGCGCCGACGGCGATCCGTACGTTCATGAAGTGGGGTGCGGCCGAGCCCGCCAAACACGACCTCTCGTCGTTGCGACTGCTCGGCTCGGTCGGCGAGCCCATCAACCCCGAGGCGTGGATGTGGTACCACGAGCACATCGGCGGCGGGCGATGCCCCATCGTCGACACGTGGTGGCAGACCGAAACCGGGGGCATCATGATCAGCCCACTGCCCGGCTGCACCACCACCACGAAGCCGGGCTCCGCGACGTTCCCGCTGCCGGGTGTCGGGGCGGAGGTCGTCGACGACGAGGCGAACCTCGTCACCCATGGCGGCGGCTATCTCACCCTCACCCAGCCCTGGCCCGGCATGCTGCGCGGGATCTGGGGCGACGAGGACCGCTACCGCGACACGTACTGGTCGCGCTTCCCCGGCCGCTACTTCGCCGGAGACGGTGCCAAGCTCGACGACGAGGGCTACCTGTGGTTGCTCGGTCGTGTCGACGACGTGATGAACGTGTCGGGCCACCGCATCAGCACCACCGAGGTCGAGTCGGCGCTCGTCAGCCACCCTGCGGTGGCCGAAGCGGCGGTGGTCGGGGCCAACGACGCGACCACCGGCCAGGCGATCATCGCCTACGTCATCCTGCGCAGCGGAGAGGACGCCACCGAGACCGATCTGCGCAACCACGTCGCGCACGAGATCGGCGCGATCGCCAAGCCGAAGGCCATCTTCATCACGCCCGACCTGCCGAAGACCCGCAGCGGCAAGATCATGCGCCGTCTCCTCCGCGACGTTGCGGAAGGGCGCAACCTGGGCGACACCACCACCCTCGCCGACGCCAACGTGGTCAACGAACTGCAGCGTCGCGCCCAGGAATCTCCCACCGAGGACTGACCATTCGTTCGCGAACGCTCAAGAACGACCGCTTGGCGCCGATATCTCGGATATGGCGATTGACGAGCAAGACGTGTTCGCGGGCGTCGCCGAAGACGCAGACACGGCTGACGAGCACGCGGGCGCGCCATCGTCCGATGCTCGCACCGACCTGAGCCTGGACGAGCTTCGTCACCGCCTGGACAGCCCCCTGTACGCACGCGAGCACGGTCTCGCCGCATCGTCCCAGGTTCCGGGGCTGCGCGAGTTGACGTGGGACCACGTCACCAACCCCACCACGTCGCATCCGGTGGTGCCTGGCGAGTCGATCTTCGACGGCGACGACGCCGGGGTCCCGCGCCCCGCTCCGCTGAAGCTCGACGAGTTGCTCGCCCGACCTGCGGTGACGTTGAAGCCGATCGAACCGCTCGGGCCTCCGGCCGGTGCCGTCGCCGCGCCGTCCGGTCCGGCCGTCGACGTCGCCGAAGGCCCGCCGGCCGTCGTCACGGGCGACGTCGGCGCCAACTCGGTCGCGCCCAGCCCCCGGGCGCCGCTGCCGAGTTTCGCCGACATCCTCGCCTCGTCACCGGCTTCCGCCGATGCCGCGATCACCGAGGCCGGTGGTGTCGATGCCCCCGGCGTCGACTCGCTCATCAAGCCGATCGACGAACGCCCGCCGGTCGCTCGAGACACCGATCCGCTCGTCAGTGGTCTCGCCGAACTCATCGTCCAGTCGACCCCGGGGGTCGGAATGCCTCGAGTGGCCGAGCTCCGCGAAGTGTCGCGGGCCGACACGGGCATGGTGCCATTCGTCCCCGAGGTGCCGATGGACCCGCCAGTGCTCGACGCCAAGGTCGAGTTCGCCAATGTGTCGACCACGGTGCCGGTCATCCCGCCGCCGCCCGACATGTCGACCGGCACCACCGAGGTCCACAGCGGCGGCGTCGAAGCCGAGATGAACCGGCTTGCGTTCCTCCCCGATCAGGACGACGAGGTCGATGGCCCGGTCGAGGTGCCCGAGATCGCCTACTCCGACGTGCGCAGCGCCGAACCCGTCGCTGCTGCGCCGGTGATCTCACTGAGCCAGGGTGACCTCTACCAACCACGACCGAGCGCGTCGCCCGTACGCCACAACTTCACCGATCTGCTGACCGGGTCGGTCGGCGTCATCGCGCCGCCTCGCCGCCGCCGGCGCCACATCGTCCGCAACTTCATCACCATCGTGGTCCTGTCGGCACTGGCCGCCGGGGGCCTCTTCGCTGTGAAGCAGTTCGTGTTGGATCGCGTCGTGTGGACCGCCGAGCTCGAACCGTTGGTACGGGAGGTCGAAGCCACTCGCGGCCTCGAGTTCGAGCAGAGTCTCACGGTCGAATCGTTGGACGCCGCGGACTACGCGGAACGCATCGTCGACTCGGTCGCCGGGTATCCGGAAGTGTCTCGAGCGATCGACGAGGCCGAGTTGCGTGCAGTGGGGCTGGCCAACGAGTCGTTCGATGCGAGCAAGGTCGGGCTGTCCGCGATGGCCGACTCACCTGCGTTCTACGACCCGGTCGACGGCAAGATCTACATCGTCGCCGAGTTGAACGCCGAGCTCGAGCGGTTCGCCATGCATCGGGCGCTCGCCCTGGCACTCCTCGATCAACGCTTCGACTGGTCGGCGCGCATCGCTGACGCGTCGCCGGCCGTCGCACGCGGCACACGAGCCCTGTACGAGGGCGATGCCATGGCCGTGGCGCAGCAACTGTTGCTCGACGACGGCGACGAGACGCGCCAGAAGATCACCGAGCAGTTGTTCGCGATCTATGCGCAGTACGAGATCCCCGTCAGTTCGGCGCCGTTCGTGTCGGCGTCGGCTGGCCGCTTCGGTCTCGCGTTGGACCGCTACTTCCTGCCGATGAGCCCGGAGGAGCGCAATCTGCTCGAGACCCGCGCCGCGGTGAGTGACGCGCAGGTGCTCGATCTCCGACGTCTGGTCGCAGGACAGGCGGAGCAGGTGGGAACGACCGCTCGAGGGATGCTGTTCTGGTACCACGCGCTCGCCGGGCGGGTGGGCGACGACGTGGCGTGGCGAGTCGCCCTCGCCTGGCAGGACGACGCGACCTCCACCGAGCCCGACAATGGCCCCACGTGCACCAACGCCGTCATCGACTTCGCCGCCGCCGCCGGCGACGCGGTGAACGCTGCGTTCACGGCCTGGGCCGCTGCGGCGCCCGCGGCGTCGAACACCAAGGTCGCCGTGGGCGCTCCAGCCGGTGGCCGCATCTCGGTCACCGTCGACGCGTGCGACCCCGGGAAGGTCGCGACCCATGATGCGACCTTCAGCCCCTCGCTCGGTGGTGCACCGCTACGCGCCGAGCAGTTCACCCAGCTCGTGCAGGGCGAGCAACCGCTGGCGGCCGAGAAGGCCGCATGCGTGGTCCACGCCAACGACGCCGACACGATCTCCGCTGCGGACGAACCAGGACTGGTCGACCCGGTCGGAGGCTGGAAGGCCCCCGGCGCGCATCAGGTGGACACGGCCACGACGCGCTGCACGTAGGCCGTCAGTCGCGGAAGTTGTTGAACTGCAGGGGAATGCCGAGGTCGGCCCCCTTCAGCAGCGCCATGACCGCCTGCAGGTCGTCGCGCTTCTTGCCGGTGACTCGAACGGTCTCGCCCTGCGTCTGACTGCTGACGCCCTTTGGGCCCTTCTCCTTGATCATCCGGTTGATCTCGCGCGCCTTGTCGCTGCCGATGCCGACCTTGATGGTGACCACCTGGCGGACCGTGTTCTGCGTGGCGTCCTCGACCGTGCCGTAGTCGACACCCTTCAACGACACCCCACGCTTGACGAGCTTCTCCTCGACCACGATGCGTAGGGCGGTCAGGCGGTCCTCGCTCACGGTGCGAAGCGTGAGCACGAGGTCGGTGTGCTCGATGCTGGAGCCGGTGTTCTTGAAATCGAAGCGGGTGGCGATCTCGCGCTGGGCTTGGTCGACCGCATTGCGCACTTCTTGGCGATCCACTTCGGAGACGACGTCGAAACTGGGCATGTGTCCCAGCCTAATGAAGGCGGTAACGTACGAGACCGCTGATGGGTCGGTGCCCGAGTGGCCAAAGGGAGTTGACTGTAAATCAACCGGCGTCGTCCTACGTAGGTTCGAATCCTGCCCGGCCCACCATCACGATCGCCAGGCCCTTCGGGTCTGGCGATCGTCGCGTCACCGGTCGTCCGCTGGCGGGTGCCAATCTCACGGGAAGTTCGAATGATCGTCATCGATGCAGAGGAGTTGGCCGCCAGCCGGCCGAACCGCCCGCTCTTCGCGGGTGTCTCACTGACCATCGCCGACGGCGATCGGGTCGGCGTCGTGGGCATCAACGGCTGCGGCAAGAGCACGTTGCTGCGAATGTTGGCCCGCGAGCTCGAACCCGAGTCCGGTGAGGTCCGCTGGGGTCGAGGCGCACGCGTCGGCTTCCTGCTCCAACGCCCGGTCCTGCCCGAGGGCAGCGTTCGCGACGCAGTGGGCGGTTCCTGGCAGGGTGAGGCGATGCTCGACCGTCTGGGGATGGCCGAACTGGTCGACTCCCGCACCGACGAACTGTCGGGCGGCCAGGCCAAGCGCGTGGCCCTGGCTCGTCTGTTGACCGGGGAGTACGAGGCATTGATCCTCGACGAACCCACGAACCATCTCGACCTCGACGCCATTCGGTTCCTGGAGGACTGGCTGGCCGCCTATCGAGGTGGGTTGGTGTTGGTCACGCACGACCGCCATGTGCTCGACAAGGTCACCACGAAGGTGCTCGAGATCGACCGAGGCACGGCATACCTGCACGTCCCCGAGGGTTGGCATGCCGGATCGGGCTACGCGGCCTACCTGGCCGGGCGGGCTGAGCGCGAGGAGCGTGCCGAGGCCGCCGAGTCGGTGCGCCGCAACCTGGCGGCCAAGGAGCTGGCCTGGCTGCGGCGAGGCGCGCCAGCACGGACGGCCAAGCCGAAGGCTCGCATCGCCACGGCGACGGCGCTCGTGCAGGGCAAGGCGCAGGCCGCAGCACGTCAGGGCGACCTGGCCGGGTCGATGTCGGGAGCCATGGGCTCGCAGCGGTTGGGCTCCAAGGGCATCGAGGTCCGTGACCTGTCGTTCTCGTGGCCCGACGGCAGCCGAGTGCTCGAGGGAATCAACATCGCGTTCGAGCCCGGCGATCGCATCGGTGTCGTCGGCCCGAACGGGGCGGGAAAGTCGACGCTCCTCGACCTCGTGGCCGATCGGCTGCAGCCGTCCGTCGGCTCGGTCGAGCGGGGTGCCACCGTGAGGGTCGGCTACTACGACCAGCTCGGACGCGATCTCGATCTGACCGTCCGTGTTCGCGAGGCCGTGGCCGGCGACAAGGGCGAGCCATCGGTGGCCGACGTCGTCCTGATGAAGCAGTTCTGGTTCGACGGCGACGCCCAGTTCGCCCCCATCGGCACCCTCAGCGGTGGCGAACGTCGCCGGTTGCAGCTGCTGTTGACGCTGGTGCAGCAGCCGAACGTCCTGCTGCTCGACGAGCCGACCAACGACCTCGACCTCGACACGCTGCGCGCCTTGGAGGACTTCCTCGACGACTGGCCCGGCATCGTGGTGACGGTCAGCCACGACCGTTCGTTCCTCGACCGGGTGACCGACGAGTTGTTCGCGCTCGACGGCCTCGGGGGAGCGGCGTGGATTCGGGGAGGCGTCGCCGCGTGGCTGGTGCAACGCGAGAAGGCACCGGTGAGCGCCAAGCCGGTGGCCAATGCCAAGCCCGTCGCCGCCGCGGCCCCGCAGCAGAAGCCGACGTCGGGCCGAAGCCCCTCGACCGTGCGTCGACAGCTCGGCCAGGCCGAGCGCGATCTCGCCGCGGCAGGGGAACGACGAGACGGCATCGCTGTCGATCTGTCCATCGCGGTGGACCACCGCGAGATGGGTGCAATCGGCGAGCGCCTCGCGGCGGCCCAGGAGGCCGTCGATGCAGCGGAGGAACGCTGGCTGGCGCTGGCCGACGAGGCCGAGGCGCTGGGTCTCGAGCTCTGATCCCGCGCGAGGGCCCGGCGATGCGCTCGGGCCGGTTCAGGGGCCGGTTCAGGTGGTTCAGGAAATGAGGTACTGCATCAGTGCGACGTCGTGCCAACGGCTGAACTTCCGGCCGACTTCTCGCTCGATGCCCACCAGTTCGAAGCCGAGCTTGCGGTGCAGGGCGATGGAAGTCTCGCTGGTGGCGTTGATGCGCGCGAACACGGCGTGGAAGCCACTGACGGCTGCGTTGGAGAGCAGTTCCGTCAGCAGGATCGAGCCGATCCCTTTCCCGTTGCGGTCCCGACGCACGTAGATGGAGTCCTCCACGCTGGTGCGGTACGCCGCGCGCTCCTTGTAGGGCGACAGCGCGGCGAACCCCACCACGTCGCCGTCTGGGTCGTCGGGGTCGACGGCGACGATGGTGGCGAAGGCGCCGGTGCGGGTGGCCAACCACGCCTCCTGCTCGGGCAGGCTGCGCGGCACGAGGTCGAACGTCGCCGTGGTGTGCACGACCTCGTGGTTGTACATGGCGCGGATCTGCCCGGCATCGGCGGCGGTGGCCAGGCGCAACGAGACAGAACCCACCTCGAGGAGGGTAGCGGTGGGGCCCCGCGGGAATCGCGATTCTCCTGTCCGCGCGGCCAGGTGCGTCGCTATGCTCGACAGTCGGTTTGCGGCTCTGCCGCGCACCACTGCCCTCCTAGCTCAGTCGGTAGAGCAACGCCATGGTAAGGCGTAGGTCGTCGGTTCGATTCCGACGGAGGGCTCGACCACATCGGTGACGGTTTTCCGCCTCCGGTCGGCAAAGCCCTGGCGGCGTAGCTCAGTTGGTCAGAGCATCCGGCTCATAATCGGAAGGTCACCGGTTCGAGACCGGTCGCCGCTACCAGTTCCAAGAAAAACCACCACGTCACAGGAGACGGCTCCCATGAGCAAGGCGAAATTCGAGCGCAACAAGCCGCATGTGAACATCGGCACGATGGGTCACATCGACCATGGTAAGACGACGTTGACGGCGGCTATTTCCAAGACGTTGGCGGATCGTGGGTTGGCGTCGTACACGCCGTTC
>JANOET010000314.1:0-1663 GCA_031413415.1 Acidimicrobiaceae bacterium | reverse complement strand
AGCAGTACCTGGCGAAGAACCCGAACGGGTACTGCGGCATCGGTGGCACCGGCGTCAGCTGTCCCATCGGCCTCACCACCTGACGCGGCGAGTGTGCACCAGGAACTCATGTTCGCGGTGGGTGCACCAGGAACTCATGTTCGCGCGGTTTGCCAGGCGGTGAGTTCGGCGCGTAGGTCGTCGAGCGATCGCACGAGTCGGTCGAGCGAGCACTCCATCATCAGGTTGACGACCTCGTGCTGGAAGCGCATCCGCCAGTCGGTGTGCAGTCCGATGATGAACTTTCCCTTCGCGTAGGCGTAGCCCAGTTCCCACGCCGTGCCGTCGTCGGTGATGACCCCGTTCAGGTTCGCCACCACCACGTCGCACTCGTCGATGCCACGCTTGTCGTTCTCGAAGATGGCGCGCACGTTGTGCTCGTCCTTCGGAGGATTGTCGCGATGCGGTAGGAACGTGATGAACCCCGCGTCGGCGACGAGTTGATCGACCCGTTCGATGAACCACCGCTCTCCTTCGTCGAACAGCGGGCCCGCCACGTAGGCGCGCGGTGGGGTGGTCATCATTTCCATCCTCTCTCACGGATCTCGTCGCCGTCGGCATCGAGCCCTCGCCCCTGCCAGCGCAGCACGCCGGGTGTGGCGCTGAGCTTGGCGATCAGCCCCTGCATGGGAGTGCCGTCGAGCGACACGATCGCGTCGCGCGCGGCGAAGTGCGGGTCGGCGGCGATGTCGGCCATGTCCATCACGGGGCCGATCGCCGCATCGACCTCCTCGAATTCGGCGATCACTTCCGGGCGCGTGCGGCGCGCGCAGAAGTCGACCATCAGCGCCTCGAGTTCGTCGCGGTGTTCCATGCGGTCGACGAAGCGGGCGAACCGGGGATCGTCGCCCACACCGAGCAGTCCCATCAGCCGTGCGGCGACCGAGTCGCTCGACGCCGACAGGCCCACCCACTCGCCGTCGGCACAGCGATACGTTCCGCGCGGCACGGTGTACGGCAGACCGGCGCCGAGTCGCTGCTGCAGTTCGCCGGTGAGTCCGTGGAGCGTCACGAGTGGGCTCATCATCTGGAACATGCTCTCGAGCAGGCTCACATCGACGACCTGACCCACCCTGCTGTGCACGGCGACCATCGTGGCGAACGCGGCCACCAGACCCGTCAGCTCATCGGTGAGCGCGAGCGGCGGCAGCAGCGGCTGACCGTCGGGCTCGCCGCTGATGGCCGCCAACCCGGACATGCTCTCGGCGATGGTGGCGAATCCCGGCCGGCCGGCGTACGGCCCGGTCTGCCCGAAGCCCGTGATGCGCGTGACGACGAGGCGTGGGTTCACGCCGATCAACACAACGGGGTCCAACCCCAGTCGTTCGAGCGTCCCTGGCCGGAAGTTCTCGACCACCACATCGGCCTCGGCGATCAGGCGGCGGAGCACGTCGAGGTCTGCCGCGTCCTTCAGGTCGAGCGCAATGGTCCGCTTGTTGCGGTTGACGAGCTTCCACCACATGCCCTCGCCGTCGCGCGGGTCGCGCCAGGCCATGTTGCGCAGGCTGTCCCCGGTCTCGGGGCGTTCGACCTTGATGACGTCGGCCCCGAAGTCGGCCAGATAGCGCGCACAGTTCGGTCCGGCGATGACCGTCGACAGATCGATGACGCGCAGGTCGGCCAG
>JANOET010000313.1:0-2627 GCA_031413415.1 Acidimicrobiaceae bacterium | reverse complement strand
CATAAATGATATTGAACAGCTTAAAGCATTATTCGAGGACGAGATTAAGAATAATTTCACCACCAATTTCATTTTTCATACATATCGTTATGAACTTATTAAGTTATCAACTTCAACAGCATTTAACCCAATTCAACCTGGCAATGGGGAAATACTTCAGGCAATGAATCGAGAAAAACCACTAAGTACTGTATTCATAAATGTTATACCACAAGAAAATAGTTTGATTATAATAATTGGATACCATAAAAAAGATGAGAACGCTTGGATAGTAGAATATGTAAATTCTTGGAGCGATCTTGACAAAGCTAATTTACAAGTGAAACTAACCGACCTTATCGCAACAAAAGTAGAGACATGGTGCATTGCACCAAGCTTATATAATAGTGTTTCTGAAAACAATAAACAAGCCCTGACAAAATATTGGAATGAAATGGAGGAGATCTGGCGCCCCGGCGAGCAGCCGGGGTCCGTTGCCGCCCACCAGTTGTGGCGAGATGGTCAGGTTCAACTCGTCGACGAGGCCCGCAGCGGCGAGCTGCCCGTTGAGCGACGCTCCACCCTCGGCCTGCACGACGTCGGCGTCGAGTTGGGCGAGCGCCGCGGCGAGATCCACGTCGCCGATCCCGGCTCGAACGCTGGGTACCGGAACCGTCGGCCCGTCCTCGGGCAGGATCAGCAGCGAACGATCCGATTGCCAGATGGGTGCCTCGAAGTCGAAGGCGCCCGAGCGGGAGACCACGGCGAGGCGCAGGTTCGGCGAGCGCGGCGGCCCGTAGCCCTCCTTGCGCGCGGTCGATGCACCGACGACCACGACGTCGACCAGTGTGCGCAGGGTGAGCAGCAACTCCTGGTCGACGGGATTGGAGAGGAACCGTGAGGTGCCGCCGACGACGGTGGACCCGTCGAGGCTGGCGACCATGCACAGCGCGACCCACGGACGCCCGGCCGGTTTCGGTCGAGGGACGTCGTAGTACTCGCGCAGGGAGAGGTCGGTCGCAGAGTGGGGAAACAGACGTCGCACAAATGAGAGGATGCCACTCATGTCGACCGATGAGGCCATGGGGACCGAACACGAAGCATCCGAGGCCACGCGAACTGCGTTTCGCACCTGCCCGCTGTGCGAAGCCGGATGCGGGCTGGAGATCACCGTCACGGCGGGCGCCGTGACGCGTGTGCGCGGTGACATGGCCGACGTGTTCAGCAAGGGCTTCATCTGCCCGAAGGGCAGCACCCTGAAACAGTTGCACGACGATCCCGACCGGCTGCGCAAGCCGCTCGTGAAGCGCGATGGCGTGCACGTCGAAGTCGAGTGGGACGAGGCGTGGGACATCGTCGCCGACCGCCTTCCCGCGCTCCTCGCTCGCCATGGTCGCGAATCCGTGGGCGTGTACCTCGGCAATCCGAGCGCGCACAACCTGGGGGCGATGCTCTACAACCGGTCGCTGCTGCAGGCGCTGGGCACTCGTCGTCGCTTCAGCGCCTCCACCGTCGACCAGATGCCTCGCCAGGTTGCGGCGGGGTACGTGTTCGGTTCGCCCGTCACGGTGCCGGTGCCCGATCTCGACCACACCGATCATCTCGTGGTGATCGGCGCCAACCCGTATGCCTCGAACGGCAGCTTGTGCACCGCGCCGGACTTCCCTGGTCGGCTCGAGGCCATCCGGGCCCCGCGGCGGCACCTTGGTCGTCGTCGATCCGCGTCGCAGTCGTACCGCCGAGGAGGCCGACCACTGGTTGGCCATCCGACCGGGCACCGATGCGCTGTTCCTCGCGGCGTTGGCGACGACCATGGCGCAAGAGGGCCTCATCCGTGTCGGCGACCATGTCGCCGCGCACGTGAGTGGGGTCGACGACGTGGTCGCCGCGCTCGCGCCGTTCACCCCCGAGGCCGTGGCCGCCGCCACCGGCCTCGCCGCCGACGACATCCGCCGGGTCGCCCGCGACCTGTGCGCAGCGGCGAGTGGCAGCGTCTACGGACGCATCGGCACCACCACCACCGAGTTCGGCACCACGACGTCGTGGCTGATCGACGTCGTCAACACGTTCAGCGGCAACCTCGACCGACGTGGCGGCGCGATGTTCGCGAAGCCGGTCGCCGGCAGCGGGAACACGCGTGGTCGCGTCGGAACGGGGAAGGGATTCCACGTCGGACGCGGGTTCACACAGGTGCGCGGACTGCCCGAGGTGATGGGCGAGTACCCGGCGGCTGCGCTGGCCGAGGAGATCACCGATGCCGCGGACCCCATTCGCGCCCTCGTGACCGTTGCCGGCAATCCGGTGCTGAGCACGCCCAACAGCGAGCAACTCGATGCCGCGTTGGCCGACCTCGAGTTCATGGTCAGTGTCGACATCTACCTGAACGAGACCACCAAGCACGCCGACGTCATCTTGCCGCCGCCCTCACAACTGCAGCGGAGTCACTACGACATCGCCCTGCTCGGCTTCGCCGTGCGGAACATCGCCAACTACAGCGAGGCGGTGCTGCCCCTCGACGAGGGCTCGCCCGACGAGTGGGAGATCCTGTCCAAGCTGGGCCTCATCGCCGCCGGCTTCGGGCCCGACGCCGACCCGGCGGCAGCCGACGGTCTCGGTCTGGCGGGCATGGTAAGGCAAAGTGCTGGAGG
>JANOET010000312.1:0-2539 GCA_031413415.1 Acidimicrobiaceae bacterium | reverse complement strand
TCGATGACGACCTTCATGTACGGCATCGTCGTGGTGAGCAGCGCGGACATGCCCAGGATGTCGGGCTGGTGCTCCTCGAGCGCAGCGAGGAAGGCGTCGGCATCGGTGTTGATGCCCAGGTCGATGACCTCGAATCCGGCGCCCTCGAGCATCATCGCGACGAGGTTCTTGCCGATGTCGTGGATGTCGCCCTTGACGGTGCCGATGACGACCTTGCCGACCGGCTCGGCGCCCGTCTCGGCCAGGAGGGGGCGAAGGATCTCCATGCCGGCCTTCATCGAGTTCGCCGACAGCAGCACTTCGGGGACGAAGAGGATGCCGTCGCGGAAGTCGATGCCGACGATGCGCATGCCCTCGACGAGGGCGTCGTTGAGCACGCGGTCGGGTGCCCAGCCGCGATCGAGGAGAATCAGCGTTCCCTCGGCGATCTCGGGGGCCAGACCGTCGTAGAGGTCCTCGTGCATCTGCGTGACGAGTTCATCGTCGGGCAGGGAAGACAGGTCCAGATCGTCGGCGTCGCTCATGTGGCAGTCCTCGTTCGCGGCGGGCGTGGCACCCAACGTCCCGGGTGTTCCACGATGCGGAATGAACCCGCATGGTGGAACTCTAGCATCTCAAGCGGCGTGAACGCGAGACAGATGTACCGAATATCCGGGGTCGTTCATCAGCCGCGCGCAGCGGTCGAAACGCCCCGTCGCGTACGCCCAGAAGTCGTCGGCAGTGTTGCCGTTCGCATGTTGGATGACACCCCAGAGTGTCCACAACAGATCGCACATCGCCTTGTACGCGACCATCCTGCCCACCTCGGCCGCTGGCGGCTCGCCACCGAAGTAGGCGTGCAGCAGCGCAGCGTCCTGCTCGGGGCCGAACTCGCCTTCGACCGACAGGTCGCCGAGGTCCCACATGGGATCGTTGTTGCCCGAGTACTCGTAGTCGATGACGTACATGCGCTCGCCGGTGTCGAGGAAGTTCTCGCACAGCGGGTCGCAGTGCGACGGCACGAACGGTCGGGCCGTTGCTTCGAGCGCGGCCCGCGTGGCCTCCGCGGTTTCCTGCAGCTCGGCGTATCCGTCGGGCAGCGTCGCTCCCTTGTCGGCGAGCAGCCGCTTGTAGTCGTCGATCATTCCGAACAGGTCGAAGTCGGTGGCGAACGGGGCCGCCCTGGTGTGCAGTTGGTGAAATGCGCGGCCCGCGCGGCCCACTGCGTCGAGGTCGCGGAAGCGCTCGGCGCTCATCGTCGCTGCGCCCTCGACGAACGAGGTGATCATCAGGCCATCGTTGGCGTCGAAGTACACGACGCCGGCGTTCACGCCGGCGTTCGCCGCGGAGCGGGCGGCGACCGCCTCCGCGGCGCGGTCGATGTATTCGCTGGTTCCCGCGCCAGGAATGCGAAGGACGTACTTGGCGCCGTCGAGCTCGAACAGGTGGTTGACATTGGTGAGTCCGCCCAAGCGGGTCGTGGGCGTGTCGGCCGGATACCCGGCTCGGGTGAGGGCGTCGGCCACATCGGGGTTCTGGGCGTCCATGTCGTCATTCTTCCTTACGGCCGTCGCGGGGTCCGGCACCGCGTGTCGTTCACGCCCTGAGGCGGGCGCTCGTGGGGTCGTACACCGGGCGATCGTGGCGGATCGCCCGGATGGGTTCGCCGTAGACCTCGATGATGAACTCGGTTCGGTCCAAGAGCTCGACGGGGAGGTAGCCGTACGCGACAGGCTTGTCGACCGTGTGTCCGAAGTTGGCCGACGTGGTGAAGCCGACCACGCGCCCGTCGACCATGATCGCCTCGCCGCTCACCGGATAGGCCATCGACTCGAGCGTGAACGTGCACAGACGACGCGCGACGCCGGCTTCCTTCTGTGCCACCAGTGCGTCGCGTCCCACGAAGTCGCCCTTCTTCAGGTTGACGCGCCACGACAGGCCGGCCTCCCATGGGCTGGTGTCGGGTGTGATGTCCGTGCTCCAGTACAGGTAGCCCTTCTCCATGCGCAACGTGTCGATGGCCCGATACCCGACGTCGACGATGCCATGCGCCGCTCCGGCCACCTTCAACGTCTCGTACACGTGGGCGGCGTACTCGGTGGGAACGTGCAACTCCCAGCCCAGCTCACCCGTGTAGCCGATGCGCAACGCGAGCACCGGCGCCGAACCGATGGTGAGCTCCTTCGCCGTTGCGTAGGGGAACGCCTCGTTGGAGACGTCGTCCTCGCAGACCGACTGCAGCACGTCGCGGCTCTTCGGTCCGCACAGGTTGACCACCGCTCGGGCCGATGTGAGGTCGCGCACGATGACGCTGCCGTCGTCGGGAGCGTTGGTGCGGATCCAGCCCATGTCGTGGGCACCGAACGCGGCGCCGGTGACGACGTACCAGCTGTCTGGCGCCGTTCGGGTGAGCGTGAGGTCGCACTCGATGCCGCCGCGCTCGTTGCACAGTTGGGTGTAGATGGCCGTGCCGACGGGCTAGTCCATGTCGGCCACGCTGAGCCATTGCACCAGGTCGAGCGAGCCTGGACCTGCAATCTCGAACTTGGCGAACGACGTC
>JANOET010000311.1:0-25754 GCA_031413415.1 Acidimicrobiaceae bacterium | reverse complement strand
CGTGAGCAAGGATCGAACGTGAGGATCGTTGTAGGTGGCCTCGTCGAGGCCGCAGGGCTTGGCGTCGCTTGACCCTTGGGACCCCGTCCGCCCAGATCCGCCGAACCCGTGCCTTACCCGCAACGCGGCGCTGAACGGTTCACCCGCCTCGAGCGACAGAGGATTTGCCAAGTTCTGCTGAATAACTCCGTATGCTTCCTCCCCTATGGCCCCTCTTTCACGTTTCGCGCGGATTGCTTTGTCCCTTGGTTGTCTCTGGTCGTTGGCTTATCGCGTCGGTGCCGCGGAACGGCTGAGCTCCGGGGAGTCGAGCATGACCGCGCTGACCGATTTTCGGCCGACTGGAAAGAATTGGCAGACGGCGTCCGCCCTCACCGGCGATCCGCGGCGCGACAAAGTCCTGACGACCACACCAGGCAACGGCCTGATTGTGAACCTCCCGGACAAAACCAATCGGGCACATCTCCTTTCCGCGTGGGAACACGGCGACCTCGAGGTCGACTTGGAGTTTCTCCTGCCGCCGGGAGCTAATTCGGGAGTTTATTTGATGGGCCGCTACGAAGTGCAGCTGTTGGACAGCTGGCGGATACAGCAGCCCAAACCGGGGGACGGTGGAGGCATCTACCACCGTTGGGAGGCCGCCCGCGGCAAAGGACAGGAAGAGGTCGGCGGAGTTGCACCCAGGACCAACGCCTGCCGTGCGCCCGGATTGTGGCAGCGGCTGCAGATTGTTTTCCAGGCACCCCGCTTCGATGCCGCCGGCAAGAAGACCGCGTCGGCCCGCTTCATCAAAGTGGTGCTCAACGGCACGGTGATCCATGAAAATGTCGACCACCTCTTCCCCCAACACGAAGACGCGCTCCTCCAAGCGCTGGAGTACCCGCCGTCATCGGCAGTGCCGGCTCGCTAGTCGATGGCTCACGCTGCAACCACTGTGTTCTGCATTTCGTCGACGTCAGGTCAACACGTGGGAAGTCGCTTACGAGAAATCGGAGGCGAGATCAGGACTCCCGTGGCCACATTCCTGCGAGCTTCGACAGCGCCTAACTCTGGAATTGCTCGAAGATCATCCACCGACATGGCAAGGACATTGATGGAGTAGAGCTTCTTCGACGCCATGAACCAAAGAACGGCGAATTGATGCCGCCCAGATCGCTGAGCAGCGGCCGTAATGAGGACGGGCTCTACATCATTCAGCCGGTACGTTCGCACGATGTTCCGCACAACAACCATGCCTCCGTTGTAAGTAAACGCTACCGACAGTGTGCGTAGAACGAGGATGGCAAGTAGGCCACCACCAGCAAGTACAGCGAGACCTAAAGCGAACGCAGACGGTGCGCCGGCCCCGTCGAGGATGAACCACGTCAGGCCAGACAGAAGAAGGCTAATGACGACGTAGCCAGGTAGGTATCCAAGCGCTATATCGCGAGAAGCAATCTTCATCTCAGCAACCCATTCGCAGTCCCCGGCATGCAGAGTAGCGCGCCGAACCAACCGCACTGACCTTCACCAAATTGGTCAACGCTGTCCAACTCCTAGCCCGACTCGTGAGGAATCCTGCCGCCGACTTGATCGGTCGGCCATATCGCGACATGGCAGCCACCGACTCATCCGCCACAACCGAACTCACGGGAACCACGCGTGGCACGAACACGGTTGCCACGTCGAGAGCCGTAGCAGCCCAGAACGATCCACTTCGGACCGCCTTCGACCAGCCGCCCCTCCTTTGAACGCGGGTGTAGGTGTTCACCGCGGCGAAGCCGGCCGCCACGGCGGTGCAAGCCGGTGTGAAGCACGCTGCGACAGTCGCGACCACCTGGAACACTGGGTTTGTTACGACAGCCTTCGCTGCATTTGCCACGTGACGAACAGCGCAACTCCAGCAGATGTTCCCGTTCAGATCGCTGTCGTTGATGGGGTCGTTGGGATACGTGTAGCTGTTGGGAGTGCCACCCTCGATCGGATCGACCGCCTCAAAGCGTCCCAGTTGAGGGCTGTAGACACGGGATCCCATCTCGATAACTGCGGCAAGATCGGGCGAGTGCTCTGCACCCTTGCCAACCTGTCCGGCCCAGCCGAAGTCAAGGTTGCCCGCTGAGTTATCAGGCAACAGGCTGACACCACCGAATGGGTCGAACCGGAACGTCAGGCCCTGCTTGACCCCGGCACTTGTACAGGTCGCCGCGATGTCACCGTGGACGTTGGGGTAGGACCAGATGTCGCCGCTGGACCGTTGGGTAAGGAGTGTTCCGCCGGGCAGGGTGAGGGTTCGTTCGGTGACGGTGTTCGCGGTTGTCATGACGAGACCGTTGTCGCCGTAGCGGATGTTGCTGGCGTCGCTGGTGTCGACCCGGGCGACGATGGCGTCGCTGCTGTCTCGGGTGTACGTGACCAGGGTGGCGCCGTGTTGGGTGCTCATGTGGCGGTTGGC
This sequence comes from Acidimicrobiaceae bacterium, assembly GCA_031413415.1. Classification (GTDB taxonomy): domain Bacteria; phylum Actinomycetota; class Acidimicrobiia; order Acidimicrobiales; family Ilumatobacteraceae; genus UBA668. The sequence continues at coordinate 23,323 of JANOET010000311.1, read as the reverse complement.
GTAATCGTAGATCGATGTGTCGCCAGCGAGCAGTGTGGTGTTGCCGTGGGCGTCGTAGTTGATGGCGCCGGTGTAGCCGGCTTGGCTCGTGGCGAGAAGCCGGTCGGCTTGGTCGTAACAGTAGGCGGCGACCGGGCTGGCGTTGTCGGTGAGCGTGGCGCGGTTCGAGTTCGCTCCCGCAGCGGTGTTGGTCACCGTGTTAAGGCTTGGGTTCACGGTGCAGCCGATGGTGTTGGCGAAGCCGTACTGGTAGTCGTGTCCTGACCCGACTGCCCGGGTGAGCCGGCTGACACTGTCGTAGGTGTAGGTCCAGGCGAGGGCACCGTCGATGGTGTCGGTGAGGATGTTGCCGCCGAGGGCACGGGTGACGGTGTCGCTGGTGATGGGGGTGCCGCCCGGGCCTTCCCATGCGAGTCCGGCGATTCTTCCGAGGTTGTCGTAGGTGAAGGTGCCCTTGGTCCCGTTGCCGGCGGTTGAGGTCCCGGCGGCGGGGTAGGTGACGGTCTCGAGGACGCCTGGGTCGAGGGGTGCGGTGTCGGAGCGGTAGGTGAGTTGCGCGATGGTTTTGCCGTCGAGCGTCTGTGTGGTCTGTCGCCCGGCGTCGTCCCAGGTGTATTCGGTGGTCGAGCTGTAGGACGGACTGGCGATAGCGGTGACTTCATTGCTAGTGCGTCCGATTCGGTCGTAGCTGGTGGTGGTGGTGACGCCCCAGACGTCGACGGTGGTGACGGCGCGGCCGAGTGCGTCGACGGTGGTCGTTGGGAGGGTGGTGCCGGTGCCGTCGGTGGTGGCGGTGGTGTAGGGGTCTCCGGCGACGGCGTAGGTGGTGGTGATTGTGCGGCCGTTGGGTGTGGTCGCGTTCGCCGGGATGGACACGGCGGTGACGCGGCCTCGGGCGTCGTAGGTGGTGCAGGTCCACGCGGTGGCGTCGGCGTAGCGGCTGGCGACCGGGCGTCCGAGAATGTCGTACACGGTGACGGTGCCGATGGTCGTGCCGTCTGCGGCCTTGGCGCTGGTGGTGGTCGACGGAAGTCGGGCTTGATCCACCGCAGGTGAGCCGGCCACGCACGGGTTGGCGACGGCGGCGTTGGCTGCGTAGTAGTCGTAGTTCGTCGAGTTGTCCGGGTTGACGTTCGCGGCGTAGGCGGGCAGCGTGCGCCGAGTGCGCCGCAGCAGCGAGTTAGCGCCGACGGGCTCGTAGGTTTCGCGTGTGGTGAGCGCGAGTCCGTTGGGGTCTTCGACGGTGGTCGAGGCGATGCCGTAGACAGGGTCGATGCCATCGTTGTAGCGCGTTTCGGTGACGTGTGTCGCCGGGATCTGTGTGCTGCCGGTGGTGTCATCGATGGTGGTGCGGGTGGCGTACCAGAACCCGGGCTTGAGCTGGGCGCCCAGCGCGTAGGTGAGCGTGCCGCCGTTGGGTGTCCATCCGAGCTTGAGGGTGGAGGTACCGGTGCCGGCCGTGTAGGCGATGCGGACCCGGTGGACGGTGCCGGCGGTGAGGCTGACCGCGCCTGCGGCGAGATCGCTGGCGCCGGGTTGGACCTTGACCATTGCAACGTCATCGACGTACAGGGTTGCGGTGTCGGTGGCGCCGGCGGTGAGCCGGAACGCGTAGCTGCCCGTCGTTGTCGGGATGATGTTGCCGGTGAACGTGGCGGTCCAGTTGTCGACGGTGGTCAGGCCGGTCGGGGCGCCGGTCCAGGTGTAGTCGACGTTGCCTTGGGCGTTGGGGCCCATTGCGTGGCTGGTGTTCGGCATCGGGGTACCGGCGGTGGCGGTGTAGGCGCCCTGGAGGCCTTGGATGTTGTGGTCGTACTCAGTACGGCTGTGCGGCATTGCGTTCGCGCAGGCAGCGACCGGCGGGTAGGAGGTGTACTCGGTACCGACGGGGGGCGGGGTCGTCGTGAAGCACGAGTTCGCAGCGGGGCCGTAGGTGTCGGTCGGGTGCCATTGCGAGTCGTAGACGGTGCTGCTCGTGCGGCCGCCGCTGACGGTCTTGAGCAGCATGTCGCTGTTCGTTGCCCACGTGTAGTCGGTGGAGCGCCGGACGGCGTCGATGTCCTTCGTGGTCCGGCCTGCGGCGTCGAAGCGGACCTCGCGTGCATCGACCGTCATTCCTGCCGGTCGGACGGTGGCCGTCGGCGGGGTGAAGGCGATCGTGGTCGCCGGACGTGGGTCGTTGGCGTTCGGCCTCGGCAAGGTGACGGTGAGCTGGTTGCCGGCGGGTGTCCAGGCAAACTCGGTGTCGAGGTCTTGCTGGGGAATCTGTTGGGCCGTGGGGATCGGGGACGGGGTGAGGGCTTGGGCGTTGACTCGGTCGGAGTTCGATGGGGTGCGGAACGAGCTGAGTCGTCCCTGAGTCCATACGAAGTCGGTGACAGCGCGGCCTTCGGGGGCTGCTGCCATCCCGATGCCGGTTTCGTCGCCCGGGTCGGAGATTCGGGCGAGCAGCCCTTGTTGATAGTAGAGGTAGGTGGCTGTGCCGTCCGGGTAGGCGATTGCGCACAGCATCCCGGCTGGTGGCGCGGTGTCGTATCCGGCGGGTGGTGTGGCGCAGCCGCTGTTCAGTCCGGTCTGGTTGTAGAACAGGTTGATCGCCCGGGTGGTTGCGAGTCGGTCCTCGAGCCGGGTCAGTTTGAGCGGAAGACTCGGATCCGATCCACCGCTCGCATAGACCCGTCGTCCGCCAGCGGGTTGGAGGTCATCTGCGGTGGTGGCAACGTCGTCGAGGTGTCCGTCGACGGCGAACCGGTAGGTGAGGCCGTCGCTGCCGAGCACGATCACGGTGCCGTCGGGGTTGACGGTGACGACGTCGTCGGTTTCGTCCGGGGTGGTCCACGCGGTGCCGGTTGCGGTGGTGGTTCGCCGCCAGATGATAGTGCTGCCGTCGACGGTGGTGAGGGTGAGGTTGTCGCCGTTCAGTCGGCTCGACGCCCACGCAGGGTCGACGCCGGAGTCTGCAGAGAAGGTCCAACCGGTCGGCAACGAGCGGGAGTCGTTCGGGGTGAACCACGTGTTCGACAGCGCGTACTCGCCGTTCGACGTCGAGTTCGACACTTGGGCGCGAAGCCCGACGAACGCGGTGCCGGATGTGTCGCGGTAGTTGACGCGAATCTTGACCCGGTTGGCGCTGGTGATCGTGGTCGGTGAAGCGGTCGCGAAGACGTCGGCCGCACCCGTCGACACCGGGTTGTCGCTCGTGTAGACGGTCTGGAACGGGCCACCGTCCATCGAGATGGCAACGTCGGCGTGCTCGTCATGTTCGACGGCGAACTGCCAGTCGCCATCAACCGGAGCGAGCAGCGCGCTCTCCCAGCGGACCTCGAAGTCGGCCGGCAGCGTCTCGGCTGGGGACTTCACGTCCCAGTTGAACGCCGGGTACGGGTCTGTGCGGATGAGCCGCTCTTCACCGGGGTCGGGGGCGTGGTTGCCGTTCCCGTCGACGTAGTAGGTGCCGCGCATGCCCAACGTCGAGGTGTCCTGCGAGTTGTAGGTGAACCCGACCGAGAGGGGTCCGCCGACGGTGGCAATGCTCTTGCCGCCGCCTGCGGAGACGACGATGTTGCCGGTGGCGAGGTTGATCTGTGCGCCGCCGACCGATTGCATCGGTGCGACGGGGTCGTTGCCGAGACGTGAGCGTGTCGTCAACGTCGAGATCGGTGACGCTCCTGAGCCGGCGGCGGTGTCGTTGACGAGCACTGTCCACCGGTAGCCCTTTGAGCTCTCCAGCCAAGCGGGGAGCTGGAACTGCACCTGCGTCGGGGTCCCGAGCGAAGCCTGTGTCACCGATGCGTACGGTGAGGTGACCAGTACGCCGGAGCCGTCGACCGGGGTGATCTGGAACTGGAAGTTGATCGTCAGGTCATCGGTGTCGGAGACCACCGCGGTCAGCTTCGGCAGCGGGTTCCCGGTCGCGCCGGCAGGAGTGAACAACAGATTGGCGCCGTCAACTGGGGTGACGTTCGTTGCGATCGGCGGTGCGTTGGTGAACGTGATCGACCGGGTCGCGCTTCGCACGACAGCGACCGAGTCGCTCACCTCCACACCCCAGAAGATCTGCTGTCCGTAGAACGAGGTCGTGAAGGTGACGGTCTGCGACACCTGGCTGCCGGTCACGGTCGGGGTGCCAGTCAGGTAGGTGCGACCAGTGCTGCACGTCGCGTCCGTGCAACGGAAGAACGTGTACGTCAAGGCATCGGCGTTGGCGTCGGTGACCGTCGCAGCCGTCAACGCCACCGTCAGCGGATGTTGCTGCGTCCCAGTAGCCGGGGACACGAGAGTCGGGGTTGGTGGGGCAGTGTTCACCACGGTCTGGAGGGCGAACTCCTTGGTCGACACGTGATACTCGCCGGCGAAGAGGATGCCGTCCCAAGAATCGACGTAGGTGCGGATCTGGTCGCCGGTCCACGCTGCGGGGAGAGCGACCGTCGTGTTGCCTGCGCCGGTGCCCCATGCGGTCCAGCCGGACTCGTATGTGTCGACGACGCCGTTGGCGTTGACGTCGTCCCAGTACCGGTAGCGGAACTGCAGCGCGTCGCTGTCAGGGTCCGTGCCCGATGCGGGGCCGAACACGAGCGGCCGCTTGCCGGTCGACACCGTTGCGGTCGGGGTGGCGGGCCAACGGTTGAAGGTCAGTGACAGTGACACGGTGAACTTCTTCATCGTGTACGCCGCGGACTCGTCACCCTGCAGCAGCAATGTTCCGCTGGTGATCGGGACGTTCAGCCGGGTGAAGTTGTTGTACAGGAACTTCAGGTTGCTGCCGGTGAGGTTCTCGACGCCGGCGCTGATCGTGTCGACCAGATAGGGCTTGGTCCACCCGGATGTCGCCGCTGCTGCCGGTGGTGAGGTCTGGTTGTAGCTACGCGGAGCGACCGAGTAGTGGAAGCCCATCTGGCTTCCCCAGAACACCTTCAGCGAACGAGCCCCGTTCGTCGTCCCGTCGACCACGTTGGTCGTCAACGTCGCGGCGGTGATGCTCGAGTTCCACAGCAGGTTGTAATCGATCTGCAGCGCAGTTCGCCACCGAACCGTCGACGTCGAGCTCAGATACGGATTGCCGACACGGGCGTAGCCGTCGCTGTACGTCGCATAGGACGTCCCGTTGTTCGTGTAATTCGCGTACGCCGTCATCGTCGACGGTGTCAGCGACACGTTCGGGTCGACCGTCAACGGAAACCTCGCGGCCGGTGTCGCTGCGACCGCCGTGCCACTCATGCCGACTTTCACGCGCGACGACCCGGTGGTGATGTCGGCGACCGTGAACACCTGCTGGGCGACATCGACCGGCTTACCCGCCGAGTCGAACGTCTCCGGCGCGCTCACCGTCAGCCGCTTGGCGAGCTTGGACGTGCCCCGACCCTTCAACTGGCCGGGAGCCATGTCGAGGTTCAAGCCGTCGAAACGGAACGACACTGCGGGAGTCGCCGTCGGCTGCTTCAACACGAGAAGTTCCTCGACACCACCGCCGGTGACCCGATACACGATGTCCATCCCGGGATACACGTTCGGATAGCGCACGGACTCGCCGTCGGGCTCCACCGTCGGCGTGACAGCTGCTGCGCCCTCTCCGACGAATCGGACATTGCCGTCGGCGGTCGTGATCCCGACACCCTTGCCGGATGTCATCGGCTCGAACGTGACCGACCAGTCGTTCGCTGCGTTCGTCAACCGCCCGAGACCGTCGCGGACCACCCGGTTGTCGACGTCGGCCCAACTACCCGAACTCGTTCGGTAGTGCACTGGTGCCGACGACTGAACCAGCGTCTCGGTCCCATCCACGTTGCGGTACGTCTTCGAGAACTGCGTGCGCAGATCCAGTTCTTCGACCGAGGTCTTCGCGTCGAAACCCGTCAGCGTCCTGGCGGCAGGCATGCCAGGAGCGGCGACCGCGTTCGAGTCCGGTCCGGCGTTCGGCTGCGACGACGTCTCCGTGGGAGTGCTCAAGTTGACCGGCGCACGCACAGCAGACGCGTCCGGCGTCCCTGCAGTCGACTGGCCCGCAGCCGGCGGCTCCGAGGACACGGGCACCGAAGCGGGAGCGACAGGTGCCTCGACGGTCGGCGCCGGGCCGGCCGACACCGGGTTCGACGGAACCAATGCCACCTCGCCAACCAGAACAGAGACGGCCACCATCAGGCTGATCACACGAGCCCGCTTCATTCATTCCTCCCACAAATCCAGCCGCTCGAGTGCGAATGGCTGGCGCAACGTACGAGCCGGCCAAACCCATATCAAGTCACCCCCAGCAAAAATGTCTCGTCGGAATTGTCGCAACGCCAACGTCCACGGTGGCCATGATTGGCCAGCTGCCGGCCCGCCGATCGGTCGATTTTGTGACACGGCGATCACGCGAACCACCATCAAGATCGGGGTGACGAGAGACCTAGCGTGGGCACATCGGGTCCGCCGGAGTCCACCCAGTTCGACAGCGGCGACCACGATCCGCTCAGCCGTCGTGAGCGACGTGACTCTTATCTCACCGCCGACACGGGCGACCAGTGGACTCGACCTCGAGGGGTCGTCGTAGGCGGACGCGGGTTACTTGAGCGCCTGTCGTGGAGTGCAGTTCAGTAGGCAAACAATGCGACCGCAGCGCAGATTCACCATCCGCGTCGAGGACTGGCCGTATGCGTCAGTCCCACTGGGAGCTACTTGACTCTCGAAGTAGCCGACGTGAGGAGACTTCTGTGGCGAGCACGCAGATCCCACCCGCTAGCAATGCCGTACCCCCGAACTCAGCCCACGGCAAGGCAAGGTCGACGCCGTCACTGTGCGATACGACGAGTCCGACTCCGGCTATGGCTGTCATCAGCCCGAGCGAGACGCCGAGGATGAACAGTGTGCCCATCTGCCATAGCAGCACACTGCGCGCTTTGGTCGACGGAACACCCACCGCATAGAGCAGCCACGTGTCTCGTCGAAGACCGCGAACCTGCGAACCGGTGACGAGATAGACGACCACCCCGAACATGGCAAGCAGGCCGAAGCGAGCCAACGATGCGGCCTTGGCCATAGGAATTGGCGTGTACTCACGGCGGAACCCAAGCAGTTGCTCATTGAATCCTGCCGACTTCACCAACGCCCGTGCGGCCGTGGGGTCGCTGAATCCGGAGAAGACTGCAAGCTCTGGGAGGTACTCGACTCCCAGGCGCTTCGCGGCCGAAGAGAGGATGAACCCATCGCCGCTGTTCGACCAAGCGCCGTCCGGATCGAAACGAGCCACAACGGTCGGTCATCGTGGCCGCACGGACGACCCGCTCTACCGTGCTCGTCGCCGGCTGGTGATGGCCACCCAACGGTTGACCGTCGATGGCATGGAACGTCTACGCGGGCTCCTGGAAGCAGGTGATCCGCACCGGGAGGTGTGGTGCGCGTGGAACGCGAAAGAAGTCGTGCGTCAAATCTACGACCACCGACCCGGAGCTCGCCACCGTGTGGGTCGCGGAGATCGCCCGTGACTTCACCGAAGGGAACATGCCGTTCGAGGTCCGTCGCCTCGGCCGCACCATCGGCAACTGGGCCCAACGGATCGTCGTCTGGCACCCGGCGCACGTGTCCAACGGGTCGACCGAAGCCATCAACAACCTGGTGAAACACGTCAAGCGCACCGCGTTCGGCTTCCGACGCTTCGAGCCGCATTACCGCATCCGCGCCTTGCTCTACGCCGGCAAGCCCAACTGGACCCTCCTCGACCGACTCACCCCACCGTGAAGTCCGGAGCGCCACAATCTCTGGTTGGCCAACGCCACGAGAAACGCGTCCTTCATGTCACCCCTCCAGAGACGTATGCGATCAACATCGAGTTCCGGGAAGGCGAGATTCCTGGCAAGTGGATCTATTTCGGTCTGGTGCTCTTGCACGGGGAGGTCCTCGCGCAGGTTCATGTTCGCTTGGCTGATCGATACACCCAAGCCAGTCACCCATTGACGGCCTCTAGGTGGGCAGGGCAGAGTTCTGAGGTGGCCACTACTCTCAGCGCGTCGGCACTTAGCGGTCTGATCGGCAAGGTTGCCAGACCTGTGAGCGTGGGCCTGCTCTGTATCGGCCTCGTTTCATGCGCCGCTGATGCTGCCAGCTCGACACAGGGTTCCGGTGAGGCGTCACGAACAAGTGCAACGTACGAGCCACCTGTTGCTGGCAATAGTCAAACCGAGCAACTCGCGTCGGCGCGGCAGACATGGGCGTCTCGAGCAGTTGCGAACTACACCATGACAGTCTCCTCCTGGGACATGCGAGGCAGCCTGATCTGTGCCTTCAAGGTGTCGAACGGGGTTTCCGTACTGGTGGGTCCACCGGAAGCTGGCGAGGGCGGCTGGAATGGGTCGCTGACCGTTCCAGAGGACGCCTGCGACACCGTCCCGTCCACGGTCGAGGCAGCCCTTGACGAAGTCGAAATGTCCCTTGGTCCGAACTCATTTCCCGTGGTCGTGACGTACGACAACGATGGTGTCCCGATCGCTCTCGGTCCCGCCGAAGGTACAACGGATGGCGGTGGCTTCGGCATAGACTTTCACGCCACGACGTAGGTAACCGCCCACTCGCACGTCGAAGCGGGACGATTTTGCGTTGTAACTCTCTTCACCCCGGAGGGCTTGTGGACTCACGCTCGTGCACGTCCGTCTCCCTTTGCTCTACCTAGCGGTAAGTACTCTCAATAGGGCACTCGATAGATGGACCCAGAGATCTTTTGTGACTCGACTAGTCCGGATATGATTGGTAAATAGACGTGCCGCGGCCAATTGGTCGTTGACTGTTTGTCAACACAATGCTTCACTGGCCAGATCTAGTGAGGGGGTAAACCATGTCAGGTCGCAAGACGCGACGCGCAGCGGTGGCACTGACCGCTGCGGCGCTCATTGAAGTGCCAGCGGCGTCTGCGATGGCGCAGGTAGGTCAGTCTCACCCAAGGTTTCCGCCCGTAAAGGCGAACGGCTGCGACTACACCCCGACCATCAAATACGGCTATCCAACCAACTCCGGGCTATCCGGGCCCCAGAAAGCCATTATCGACGCTGCGGCGGCAAGCTGGACAGAAGCCACAAATCTCAACGGGCAATCGTTCCTACAAACCAACCTAGCCCAACTCGTGAACGGGCAACTGCCGCCCGGCACCTTCGAAATCACTCTTGGAAACGCTAGCGGGTACGCAGGAACAGGCTGTACGCCGAACTTCATTGTCATTGACGCGGCCACGATCACCAACGCTGTCCTGCCGTCGGTCATCGCTCACGAGTTCGGACACGCTCATGGCATGTCGCACTCGGGCGTTCCGGATAACGTGGTTACGGGTACGCCCTTAATGGCGACGTGCCGAGGCGACTGGACAAACCCGCCCAACCTGACCGCCGATGACGAAGCGCAGGCGCTCTTCCGTAACGGCACGGGTGTCGTTACAGCTAACGCTGGATTCGAAGACGGCCTGAAGTACTGGACGACGTCGGGTACCTCCCTGATCAGCGGGACTGGCCACTCAGGCGCGAAGTACGCTTCGTTGAATGCCAACAACTCGACTATCGAGCAGCGACACATCGTTGAGACCGAAGGGGAGATCAAGGACTATCGACTCAGATTCTATTTCAAGATGGCCTCCGGAACTAGTGGAGGAATAAACTACAAGTTCTATCGCACGCCGAGGACGTACCCGACATCCGTCTCGCCGAATAGCTGTGTCTACCAGGGGTTCAACAATCATCACGACTTCAACTCGCCGAGTATAGGCACTGAGTACCTCATCTCAAATCAAACCACAACCAACTCAACAGCGTGGAATCCCGCTGCTTCGACTAGTAATCCATTTGGAGCGTTCGATGGCTACGAGATGCGAATCAAGGTAACAAACGGGACCAATGGCCCCGCATATGTTGATGAGTTCATGGCTCAAGCGTTGTGACGAGGCGGAAGGTCCCGATGATCATGTTAGGAAGCTCGACACACCGCAGACGTATGCGGCCTGTGATAGCGGTAGTGACCGGGATCTTGCTTCTGGCGGCATCGTGCGCGTCAGGTGAGGCCCAGCCGTCGCCTGCCAAGTCTGCAGGTACCGGCGTGGATGTGAGCGACACCGTCGCCAAGGCGGCAACAGGTAATCCGGTTGACCACGTGGACTCCGGCTCGCTGATGCTGTCGCAGGTTCTGCGACGGACGGAGATTCTGGCCTACGGCACCGTCGTCGACTTGAGAGCGCATCAGGCGTTGGATTCCTTCGGATCCGCCTACGAGTACGAGACCGTCACCGTGCAGGTCGAGAGCGTCGTAGCGAATCACTCCGGCTCGATAATCGACGCCGGGTCGATCGTCGAGGTGGCGGTGCTGCCCGTCTGGACTGGCACGATCGACCTGGTGCCGTCCCCCGACAGCAAGCTGATTGGGATGCAAGTGGTGCCCAAGGGATATCTCAGCGACAGTGGCGCCGCTTGGGCAGCGACCTTCTCGGCCACGACGCGCTCCAAAGTCGGTGTGGCCTTCGATGGTGCGTCGGGCCCCCGGTTCGATCGGCTGCTGAGCTCGTCAATGGTTACTCAGGGCGCGTCGGACACGTTGTCGTATCTGGTGGCTCTCAGCGCTGATGCTGTCGCCGTTGAAACCCAGGGCGGAACCAAGGACGACATATCGAGCCTTGAGAGCCTTGAGCGAATAGACGGAGCGCCAAAGCCTGAGGACAGGTGGCTTGAGCAGAACCCCGCAACACGCTCTCTCAGTCTCTCGTCGGTGCCGCTATCGCTCCTGGACTCGTATCGGGGCGTGGGGGTCGACTTGCAGATCTCGGGTGGGACCAAAGGTTCAATTTTTGTCCGCTCCAGGGATGGAGTTTCGGTTCTGTTCTCAGCATCGAGCGGCGGAACTAACCCAATAATCCTTCTGCACCTACCCGACGAGCCTCTTGACATCTACTACACCACATCTGCTGAACCGACGGAAGGTGACTTGAATGCGGCCGTTCTTCTCGGCGAGTTGAAGGCGGTTGACGGCGAGGTATGGATTGGCGTGCTGAAGGCAGGCACATCGGGCGTGCAGTTGATGAAGGTCGACCATCGCCCGCCGACACTGTCCGAGCTGCGACTTGCGTCCTCAATCGGGGTTGGGCCGACAGGCTTGATCGATCGGGTTGCAGTCGCCAACTCGAGGACGGGTTGAGTGGACGTCCGCACAAGAGTCCGCCTGAGACCGGTAGAGCGCGCGGATTATGAGCACCTTCGTCGGTTGGAGTTGTCTGGCGATCTTGCGGCACGGTGGAGACTGGTCGATCAACCTTCGCCCGACGCATATGCACAGTCTTTGTGGGATGGGGTGCAATCCAATGATCTCGTGTTTGATCTGTCCAATGACACGTGCATCGGAATGTTCTCCATCTACGCCATGGATTCGCACAATAGACACTGCCGGTTCGCGGGTGTTCGATTCATTCACTCCGCATCGTCGCGCATTTGCTTCCTGCTCGCCTTTGAGCTCGCTGTTCACAAGACCTTCGATGTGTATGACGTCCGCAAGATCTACATGGATGTACCGGACTGGAACTTCTCCCCACTCAAAGGCCTTGTCAGTCGGCAGGTGCTGCGGCATGAGGCTACTCTTGTGGAGTACCGGTACTTCCAGGGCCGATACTGGGACCAGCACATACTATCGATGACACCGCAATCTCTGGAAAGGTTGAGTGCAATGAATGCTGAGCTAGGTATTCTGTGAATTCTCCCAGCGTCGAAGAGGCTGTAGCACGCTCTCTAAGTCGAATGGCTATCTTGGGCATCCCGGTGGATCCAGACGTTCCTCTGGCTGCTCAGGACGTCGACTCCTTGATGTGGGTAGAACTGCTGATGTGTGCGGGCGACGGAGGCATCGACCTCGAGCTTGAGCCGGCTGAGGTCGGGCAGATGACCGCGCGCCAACTCTTCGCGAGGGTAGCGGCGTCGACCGGAAGTGCTTCTGCCTGACGACAGCAGAGCGCACCGAACCGCTGATGTCGACCGCAGGCGCATCGCTCAGCTCGAGTCGTACTTCGACACCCTCGATTTGGTGGGCCGGGATCTTTAGCGCTGACAAGGCGAAGCGGGCACGCGACGTTGGAACGCGAATGCTCGCCGAGGCTGTGTTCTGGCGACGCATCGGGATCACCGTCGACTGACGTCTGGGGCGCCGTCCCGGGTTGGTGGTGGTCGAAGCTTGGCGTCGGGCTGTCACACCGGCTACACGTCGATCTCGATGCCGGCGGCAATTGTTCTGTGCTGTTGCACGGGCGGCCGGGTGGGCTCGACGTCATGCTGTTCGGCCCATTCGTGGATGACGTCGGCGAGTTGGCGGGTGCCGTTGTCGGGTTCGTGTGCGGCGATCTCGTGCAGGGTGGCGACGACCTCGGCGAGCCTTTCCTGTGTGACTGGTTTGCCGGCGGCCCAGTCGTGCCAGGTGTCGAGCGCGTCGACGCGGGCTTCGGCGGCTGAGAGGTGTTCGGGGAGGAAATGCCATTTGGCGTACATGTCGTGACTCCCCAGCGCGTCTCGGGCTGCCTCGATCTGTGCGCGGGCGATGTTGCGATGCGCGTAGGGCTCGCTGGCCTGCTCGCGCGCGACCGCGAGCAACTCGCGCGTTCCGGTGATGGTGTCGTCGGCTGCGGCGAGTTCGGTGCGTGCTTGGCGCCGGCCGCGGAGCCCGGACTGGTCGAGTCGTTGTTGAGCGGCCCGCTGTGCCGCCTCAGCCTGCTTCACGGCATCGTGGGCCACATCGAGTGCAGCATCAAAGGGGGCGCACATCGTGTTCGCATCGGCGATGCGTCGCGCCGCGGTGTCGACGACCTCGACGTGTCGCTCTCTGGCCGCGGTCGAGTCGTCGAGCGCCTCTCGTGCCTGCCGGTAGTTGTCGGCGGCGTCGGCGCGTAGGTCGTGGAACCAGTCCGGGATCTGGCAGCGCGGCTGCGGGCGTGGCGATTGGCGGTTCTGTTGGGCGAGCTGGCGGCGCTGGACCACGGCTGGGATGTCGGCGCGATCCGAGGCGACGATCCCCTCGAGAACGTCGCGTGCGTCGCTCATCTCGTGGCTGTCGGTGACGACATACACACGGTTGTCGTCGCGGCCGCGGGTCATTGCCACATACAGCCCGCGACCAGTCGTCGCCGGCCCGGCCAGGGTGATCGACGCTGTCTCGGTCGCGGACTGTGTCCCGTACTCGGTGGCCGCATATCCGAGCCGCACATGCTCCGTCGCATACTCAGCCGGCAGAGTCACTGTGCTGGTCCCGCTCAGGTCGGTGACCGTGAGGTCACCGTCGTCGTTGACGGCCGTGACGGTCCACAGTTCGCGGTTGCGGACGATGTCACCACTGGTGGTCTGCAACTGCCGATGATTCCGACGCGTTGCCACGATGTCCCCCACCACCACCGGACCATCTGCGATCCACGCGATCGCAGTGGTGTCGGAGTCCCCGATACGCGCCCGCAGTTGGCGGATCGTGCGATTGATCTCATCAACGTGCTCGTTGGTCGCCGCGGTGATCGCCACCGTCTCCCCGGCCGAATGGCGTTGTATCCACTCGCTGGCGATGGCGTCGAGGTGCTCGTCGAAGCTGCCGGGGATGATCCGCCCTTGAGACTCGTAAGTGCCGAGCGCCCGGAGGTCTCCGTGCCGTAGACGCAGCGACGCGGCGGCTTCCCAGTCGTGGCTGAACCGGTGGATCCGCTCCAACTCGACGGTGCGACTGGTGGCGCAGATCTCCCCAAACAAGCCACCGCGACCGACGGCTTGTAGCTGGCGGTGATCACCAACCAACACCAGACGCCACTGCTCACTCGTCGCCAACCGGGTGAGCTGGTGCATATTGGGCGTGGAGAGCATCCCGGCCTCGTCGACAATCAACGTGGTGCCTGATGGGAGCCGCCACTGCGGGCCCGGCCCATCCGGTCGGGCCCATTCATGGAGCAGCTTGGCGACCGTGTCGGCATGCATGCCGGTCTCGCGGCCCAACACCTTGGCCGCCTTCGCGGTCGGTGCGACGCCGAACACCGGCCGGTCGTGGCGGTGCAGATCGGTGACCGCGGCTGCCAGGGTCGTGGTCTTGCCGGTGCCGGCCGGTCCGACGTTCACCACCACCCGATCATTCCCGGCGACCGCCGCTGCCGCGTCGAACTGGAGCACATCCAGCTCCCCGCGAGTGACCGTCGTCGACGGCTGAGGGTCGTCGAGTTGGGAGTCCAGCACCCATGTGAGGATCGCTTCCTCTTGGGCGAGGACCTGGTGGCTGGTCACCTGCGCGGCGACCGGTTCGATCCACACCGACCTGCCATCCGACTGACGCCTCGTGCCGTCACCCTCGGGGTCAAGAGCCACACACTCGCCCAGCACACGATCGACCGCCCGGTCGAGCAGCCTCGACCACCGCTCACCCGACATGTCGGGTTGCGGGCGCAGCCGGTCGGTGACCGCGCGCAGGATGTCCATGCGATGCCATGCCGACCGTTCGGCTGAGAGGTCGTCGATCACCTCGGCGACACTCACCTTCGCCGGTGCGGGCACTGATCGTGCAGCCTGCGCGATCGACTGGCCGAGCGAGTCGGCAGTGATCCCAATGCCGGCGGCCTCGGCACGCCACCGTGTCGGCAGATCAGCGACACCGTTGGCGGCCTTGTGCAGCCGAGTATCGGCTGCGGCTTCGCGTTCGAGGGCGGCGTGCTCGAAGCGTGTCGGGTGACGGCCCTCACGCTGACGGAACTCGGCCACCTTCACCTGCAACTCGCCCCGCACCTGAGCAGCGCGCTTGGAGAACTGCTCCAACAGCTCCGTCGGGACACCGGCGATCTCCGCCTGACCGTTCACGATCTCGGCGAACGCGACGCCGTACCGGTGAGTGAGCTCGGCACGCAGCACCGACTGATACAGACCACCGAACGCCCGCTGATGCTGCTTCAACACCCTCGCATCCAACGCCAGCCAGCGGCCGTCGTCGGTCTGCACCTTCGACGAGATCACCAGATGGGTGTGCAACTGCGGGTCGTCCAGACGGCTGGTCGTCTGACGGAACGCGGCCACAATCAGCCCCTGGCTATCGGGATGCAGGCGCCCACCGTTCGACCGGATACGGGTGGTCGATCCGAAGCGATCCAGGTGGTCGACGACCGCGTTGACGGCTACGTCATGACACTCCGCCAAGCCGGCGTCGCCGGTGAGCGCCCACCACACCGACAACGACTTCGGGGCCGACACCGTCGCATCGAACCCCGCGACCGCGCGGATCATCGTGCCGTTCGCAGTCGTCCGATCGACCAGCGGGTTACCGAGCGTCAGACCGGTGAGTGGATTGAAACCAGTGAGGAGCTGCTCGAGCGCGTCGGTCGACACCTCACCCGACAGACCGAGACCGGCGGCCTGCGTGCCCGACCACACACCCGGCTGCTCCCCCGGCGCCTGCGTCAGATACTTCGTGTAGTACTTCGCCGTCGCGGCGGCCGAGCCCGCGTAGAGGGTTGTCACGCGCAGCATGAGGACTCCCTCCCGTCCGCGGGCACCTGTCTGTCAAACATGGGTTGCGTGGTTCGGGGAGCGGTCATCGCGTGCGCCTCAGGACTCGATCGCCAACGACAACTGGGCGGTGGAGCGAGGCGAGCCTGAGCGCTCCATGCGCTTGGCTCGGTGCGACGATCGCGTTGTCGGTTCCGGGGTGCCGGGCTCGGTCGGCAGGGGCCACGTGATCGGGCCACCGAGCTGCTCCTCGAGCCGGTAGCGCGGCACCCGGAACTGCTTGCCATACCGAACCACCGGGATGCCGGTCCTCCCGCCAGACGCCTCGAAGGCATTCGCCTCCCGATACGCCGTGCTCCGCCCGACGCGCAACACCGCCGCTGCCTCATCCAACGTGAGGAAGTCGGGCGGGGCGCTCGACACGGACTCGGTGGGCTCGATCATCGGGCTCACCGGAGTCATGCCTTCCCACGACGGCGCGCGTCACACATCACGGCATGAGTACGGGATTCGGGACCCCGAACGGTGGAGACGGACTCGGACCTCACACCCACCTACAGAGCACGAAACCCGACGGGCGCAGCACAATTCGTCGAGTTCGTGCCGGAAGGCGGCGACGCGATCCCACGCCAACAACTGCCGACCTCGTCGGGATGCCGTGTTGCATACCCCCAACGGACATCCACAGCGGCCTGTGGATGAACGGGCGCCCCTCGTGGGGCGCGACCGACGGATGCGCGCCAAGAATTTCTTCCGGTCCGTGGCGCGCGGACCTGACGCGGACTTGGGAACGACGAAGGCCCCCTTGCGGGGGCCTTGCAACTCGTCTACCTGGTGTTATGTGGTGGGGCTAACAAGAATCGAACTTGTGACCTCATCCTTATCAGGGATGCGCTCTAACCGACTGAGCTATAGCCCCAGGTCGGTTGCACAGGCTAGCGGCCCGGTCGCAAAACCCTCAATCGCCACCGCGACCGCCCGTCAGCCGATGCGGTCAGGGTCGGCCGGCACCCAGGGACCGGCGAGATCGGGTCTCGAGTCCGGCTCCGACCTGGTGGGAGCAGCGGCCGAAGAGCCCCAGTGCAGTGCTCGACGCCAGCCCAGGCCGCGGTCCTCGCGAGCGATGACCTCCTCTTCGAGCACCGTCACCCGAATGCCGCCGACGAGGTCGGCGATGAGGTTGAACATCGTCGCGCTCAACACGCACAGCCCAGTGAGGCCGACCACCAGGAACAGGCCACCGACCCATGCGTTGTGGTAGATCGTGCCGCCCTTGAGGTCGAAGGTCTGCCAACCGAAACTCTCGAAGAACCGTTCGATGTTGTCGACCGTGCCCGTGTTCTGGGCCACCTGCCACAGCAACACGCCAGCCGTCAGACTGACCGCATAGAGGAACAGGCTGAAGCACAACGCCACCTTGAAGACGCTCCACGTGTCGACGGTACGCACCACACGGGTGACGCGACGCACCCGAGGGCGCCCCGCCTTCGGCAGGGTCACCGGGCGCAACGCGCGGGCCGGCTGTTTCGGATTGTGCATCGAGGGCAACCCATCGGTGCCGTCGGCATCGACGAACTCGGGGGGCCGTGGCAGGTTCGACGTGTGGTCCGCCACCACCGGCGCCACCGGCGCCTCGACCGCGGCGACATGGGTGACCGCCGGATCGTCGCGGTCGACCTCGGCGGGCACGATGCGCGGGATCGCGATCGGGGTGCCGTCATCGTACGACGGCAACAGCGGATCGTCGATGACGGACGCCGTGGGCATCGCCGACGCGGTCGAGCCGGTGGGAACGGTCTTGGCTGCTCTGGTGCTCGTCGTCCGTCGCCGCAAGCCGTCGTCAGGGCTCGGTTGCGCGGGCGCGCTGCGCTTGGTCGAGCGTGCCGTGGTGGCACGGGGTTTGGGCTGCGCGCCGTCGTCCACGTTCGGAGTGTAAGGGACGTGCCGTGCTCAGGGCGCGCGGCTGGCGCGTGCCACCGCCTTCACACCGCGCACATCCACCGTGACCAGCACATCGTCACCGACGCGGGCGAACGCCAGCAGTACGCCGTCATTGGCCGATGCCAGCCGCGCTGCGGCCGCTCGCCCACCATCGACCCCAGCCAACGCCGCCGCGTCGGCGGCGATCTGCGCCTGCTCGATGCCCACCACCCGCGCGCCGAACCGAGCGACGGCGACCATCGACAGCACCACCAGCACCACGACCACGAGCAGCAGCACCACGGCCTGACCACGATCGTGGGCACGGACCAGTGTCGCGCCGGCTCCGTCCTCTCCTGCATGTGCGTGCATCGACCACCTCCGAATTCAGGATCGGTTGGAGGCGGCCGATGCCGCGATGCGACGCCCGGAGGCGCAATCGTCAGTCGACGAGCGGGGTCACTCGTCGTCGTCGTCGTCGGTGGCCAGGATCAGCGCGACCGAGGCCACCACCTCGCCGTCGGGGACACCCATGATCGTGACGCCGGTGGCGTCGCGACCGATGTGACGGATGCCGCGCACAGGGGTACGGATGGTGGTGCCGCCCGAGGCGACCGCCACGATCTCGTCGTCGTCACCCACCATGAAGGCGGCCACCACCGACGTGCCCTTGTTACGCACGAACTTCATGCCCTTCACGCCCTGACCACCGCGACCCTGCACGTTGAACTTGTCGAGCTGCACCCGCTTGCCGAAGCCGAGTTCGGTGACCATCAGGATGGACGTGTCGTCCTTGGCCAGGTCGGTGGACACCACGGTGTCGCCCGTCTTGAGCTTCATTCCACGCACACCGGACGCGGCACGTCCCATCGGCCGCACCTCGCCCTCGTTGAAGCGAATGGTCATGCCACCCTTGCTGACCATGAAGATGTCGTAGGTGCCGCTGGTCTCGACGACCCGCACCAACTCGTCCTTCTCGCGCAGGTTGAGGGCGATGAGGCCGTCGCGGCGACCGTTGTCGTACTCGTTGAACGAGGTCTTCTTCACCACGCCGTGTCGGGTGGCGAAGAACAGATAGCGCTCGGCCGCGAAGTCGCGGGTGTCGATGATCGCCTGGATCTGCTCACCGGGTTGCAGGGGCAGGAGGTTGACGATGGGCATGCCCTTCGCGGTGCGCTCACGCTCGGGCACCTCGAGCGCACGCAGGCGGTAGACGCGTCCGCGGTTGCTGAAGAACAGCAGGTACGCGTGCGCCGTGGTGAAGATGACGTGGCGGACGATGTCGTCGGCCTTCAACTTCGCGCCGCTGACGCCGCGGCCGCCGCGGCCTTGCGTCTTGAACGAAGCGGCCGAGACGGCCTTCACGTACTGCGCCTCGGTCATGACGATGACGAGTTCCTTGTCGTCGGTGAGGTCCTCGATGTTCATGTCGCCGGGGTCGAAACCGACGGTACAGACCCGCGGTGTGGCGAACTCGTCCTTGATCGCAGACATCTCACTCTTGATGACACCACGCAACTTCTCGGGCGAGTCGAGAATGCTCTGCAGTTCGATGATGCGCGCCTTGACGTCGTCGAGTTCGGTCATCAGGTCGATGCGGCTCAGCCGGGTGAGCTGCGACAGGCGCATCTCGAGGATGTCGGTGGCCTGGATCTCGCTGAACTCGAACGGCTCGACCATCAGGCCGGCCTTCGCCGCGGATGCATCGTCGCTCGCTCGAATGAGGGCGATGATCTCGTCGATGACGTTCAGGGCCTTGATCCGGCCGTCGAGGATGTGCTCGCGACGCTTGGCCTTGTCGAGTCGATACTGAGTACGCCGCGTGATGACGTCGACCTGGTGCTCGACATAACCCTGCAGCGCCTGGACGAGGTTGAGTGTGCGCGGCACACCGTGCACGAGCGCCACCATGTTCACCGGGAAGCTGCTCTGCAGCTGGGTGAGCTTGTACAGGTTGTTCAGTACCACATTGGCGTTCGCGTCGCGCTTGAGCGTGATGACCAGATTGGTCTTGCCGCCGGCCGAGGCATCGTTCACGTCGGCGATGCCGTCGAGGTCGCCGCCGTCGACGAGCTCTTGAATGCGACCAGCGATCGACGAGCAACTGGCCTGGTAGGGCAGCTCGGTGACGATGATCTGCATGCCGCCGCGCCGACCCTCTTCGATGGTGGCACTGGCCCGCATCTTGATGCTGCCGCGTCCCGTTCGGTAGGCGTCCATGATGCCGGCCCGACCGAGGATCATGCCGCCCGTGGGGAAGTCGGGACCTTTGACGAACTGCATCAGGTCGTCGGCCGTCGCCTCGGGGTTGTCGATCAGGTGGATGGCCGCGTCGATGACCTCGCCGAGGTTGTGTGGCGGAATGCTCGTGGCCATGCCGACCGCGATGCCCTGGCTGCCGTTGACGAGCAGGTTCGGGAAGCGTGCCGGCAGGACGGACGGTTCTTCGGTGGTGTTGTCGTAGTTGGCCCGCATGTCGACGGTCTCTTCGTCGATGTCGGCCAGCATCTGCATCGCCAGCGGATGGAGGCGGCACTCGGTGTAGCGCTCGGCAGCGGCGCCGAAGTCGGGCGAGCCGTAGTTGCCGTGGAAGTCGATGAGCGGGTGACGCAGGCTGAACGGCTGGGCCATGCGCACCAACGCGTCGTAGATGGCCGAGTTACCGTGCGGGTGGTACTTGGCCATCGTGTCGCCCGTGACTCGGGCCGACTTCACGTGGGCCCGGTTGGGGCGGAAACCCTGCTGGTCCATGTCCCAGATGATGCGGCGGTGCACCGGCTTGAGGCCGTCGCGCACGTCGGGGAGGGCACGCGACATGATGACCGACATCGCGTAGTCGATGAAGCTGCGCTCCATCTCGTCCTGCAGTTGGATGGGTTGGATGTCGTCGCCGGGACCGTCGCCCTCGGCAGGTGTGGTGGTGGGTGTGTCGCTCATCTCAGAAGTCCAGGTTTCGTACGTCGCGGGCGTTGGCGGTGATGAACCGCTTGCGGCTGTCGACGTCGTCGCCCATCAGCACGCTGGTGATCTCGTCGGCCACGGCGGCCTCTTCGACCGTCACCTGCAGCAGGGTTCGGGTGCGGGTGTCCATGGTGGTGGGCTTGAGCTCCTGCCAGTCCATCTCACCGAGGCCCTTCAAGCGGTTGAAGTCGTTCTTGTGGTTCGGATGGGCCTCGAGGAACCGCACCTTGGCGTGCTCGTCCTTCAGATACACCTTCTCCTTGCCGACCAGCGTGGAGAACAACGGCGGCTGCGCGATGTACACGTAGCCGGCCTCGACCAGGCCGCGCATCTGACGGAAGAAGAACGTGAGCAGCAACGTGCGAATGTGGCTGCCGTCGACATCGGCGTCGCAGAGCGCGATGACCTTGTGGTAGCGGGCCTTGGTGACGTCGAACTCGTCGCCGACGCCGCCGCCGATGGCGGTGATCAACGCCTGGATCTCGTTGTTCTTCAACATCTTGTCGAGGCGAGCGCGTTCGACGTTGAGGATCTTGCCGCGAATGGGCAGCAGCGCCTGCGTGCGCGGGTCGCGCGCGTTGAGCGCCGAACCACCGGCGGAGTCGCCCTCGACGATGAAGATCTCGCTCTCCTCGGGGTTGCCGCTGCTGCAGTCCTTCAGCTTGTCGGGCATGCCCGCGCCAGCGAGGGCGGTCTTACGGCGAATGGCGTTTCGGGCGTTCTTCGCCGCGACGCGTGCCTGCGCCGCGGACTGGGCCTTCTTGACGATCTTGTTCGCCTCGGCCGGGTTCTCGTCGAGCCACTCGGCGAGCTTCTCGTTGGTCGCCTTCTGCACGAAGCTGCGCATGGGCACGTTGCCGAGCTTGGCCTTGGTCTGGCCCTCGAACTGCGGCTCGCGGAGCTTCACGGCGATGATGGCCGTGATGCCCTCGCGGATGTCCTCACCGAGGAGGTTGTCGTCCTTCTCCTTCAGCAGGCCCTTGGCGCGGGCGTACTTGTTGACCACGCCGGTGAGGGCGGTCTTGAAGCCCTCGACGTGCATGCCACCCTCGATGGTGCTGATGCCGTTGGCGTAGCCGTGGATGCCCTCGTAGTAGCCGGTGTTCCACTGCATGGCGATGTCGAGCGTCTGACCGCCCTCGTCGTCCTCGTCCTCGAAGTGGGCGACCTTGCTGAACAAGGCCTCCTTCGACGCATTGAGGTGCTTGACGAAGTCGGTGACCCCGCCCTTGTACTGGAACGTGACCTGCTGCTCGCGTTCGGGTCGCTCGTCGTTGAACACGATCTCGAGACCGCGGTTGAGGAACGCCATGGTCTGCAGGCGTTCGAGCACCGTGCGGCTGACGAACTCGGTACCTTCCGAGGCGAAGATGCCCGGGTCGGGCCAGAACGTGACGCTGGTGCCCGACGTGCGTCCGCTCGGCGGGGTGGGACCCACCTCGGCGAGCTTGCCCTGCGGTCGTCCGCCTTTGGCGTACTCCTGCTCGTAGCGGCGACCCAGCTTGTCGATCTGGATGAACAGGCGTTCGGAGAGCGCGTTGACCACGCTGACACCCACGCCGTGAAGGCCGCCGGAGACCTTGTAGCCCTCGCCGCCGAACTTGCCGCCGGCGTGCAGGACCGTGAGCACGACCTCGGCCGCGCTCTTGCCCTTGTGTGGGCCTGAGGGGTACGGGTCGACCGGAACCCCACGGCCGTCGTCGTCGACACGGCACCCACCGTCGGCCTGGAGCGTGACCGCGATGCGGTTGCAGAACCCCGCCATGGCCTCGTCGACGGAGTTGTCGACGACCTCCCAGATGAGGTGGTGGAGACCGGTCAGACCGGTGGATCCGATGTACATGCCGGGCCGCTTTCGGACCGGGTCGAGGCCCTCCAGGACCTGGATGTCTTTGGCGCCGTAATCGGCACTCGGTTGCTTGGCGTCGGAAGCCACACACACCTCTATCGCTTGAGTGAACCGCAGGGGATCAGTTCGGGGGTAAAATAGGCGTTGACCTGGGGATTTGGAGGCGGCACCCGGGTTCCGTCGGGGATACGAAAACGGGCGCTGCAAGAAGGTCTCAGTCTACCTGCGGGGTGTGACGAAGAGGGGGAGGGTGACCCCCTCGAACAGGTTGATTTCGCGTCCCCCAGAGGGTCACTCAGGGTGACTCAGCGGTGACGCGCGACGCGGACCTCGATGCGCTCGATGTCGGCCCCCGCGACCGCCTTCAGACGATTGCGCATCGTGGGTTCGAGGAACCGCAATTGGGTCGCCCAGCCGGGGTCGTCGACCTCGACGACCAACGTCGTCCCGTCCAGTTTCACCGGCTGCACGTGCAGCGCGACCGCCGCACCGACCGCCTCTTCCCAACGGCCGAACACGCCACCCATCGCCGCAGCGGTGGGCTGGTTTCGGGCCTGGTCGTCCGGGCGCAGCGAACGGAGCACCTCGTGCAGGCTCTCGCCCAACGGTTTCGGTTCGCGGCTCACGAACAGGTCCTATCACGCCCTGTTCAGGTCGCCCAGTTCACGCCACGACCACGCCGTCGGCAATCCGCAGAATCGCGTCGGGGTGCGCCGCGTCGGGCAGCACACCGGCGGTGGTGAGCACCACCTGCCCCACCGGCAGGTGACGCAGCAACGCGGACGACCGGGTGGGGTCGAGCTCGCTGAGCACGTCGTCGAGGACCAGCACGGGTGCGCTGCCCACCTTCTCGGCCACCATGCGATGCGCAGCGAGTCGCAGGGACAGCGCCAGCGTGCGTTGTTCACCCTGCGAGGCGTGGGTGCGCGCCGGCAGGCCAGCGATGAACAGGTCGACGTCGTCGCGATGTGGACCGACGGTGCTGACCCCGCGACGCACGTCGTCCTTGCGCGCGTCGGCCAACGAAGCGGCCATTCCACGCTGGCGCCAGGCCGGCTCGTAGTGCAACTCGACTGCAGACGGTCGGTCGGCCAACTGCTCGTACGCCTCCTGCACCATCGGCGTCAGGCGAGCCACCAGCACCGAGCGAGCG
>JANOET010000310.1:0-9632 GCA_031413415.1 Acidimicrobiaceae bacterium | reverse complement strand
GAAGGCGATCGCGAAGAGCAGGTAAAACAGCACGCGTCCGCGAACCCGAATGACAATCCCGAGGGCGAACTCGGTGCCCGGGCGCTCGAGGACGATCACGGCTGGGTCGGCTACGTCCGGGCATTCGCCGAGGCAGCGATGATCGGCGCTCTCGCCGACTGGTTCGCCGTCACCGCACTGTTCCGTCACCCGCTCGGCATCCCCATCCCCCACACGGCGATCATCCCCAACCGCAAGGACCAGATCGGCGAGTCGCTCGGCGAGTTCGTGCAGACCAACTTCCTCACCCAGGAGGTGCTCCACGAGCGACTCGACCAGGCGCACATCGGCCAGCGGCTGGGCACCTGGCTCAGCGAGCCGGCCAATGCTGCGAAGGCCGGCAGCGCGGTCGCCGACGGCTTGAAGGGCAGCCTCGAGGTCATCGACGATCGCGACGTCGGCGCGGCGCTGCAGGGGATGATCGAACGCAAGGTGCGCGATACACCGATCGCCCCGCTCATCGGGCGCGCCATCGACGTCGGCATGGACGGCGGCCACCACCAACGGCTGCTCGATGCCACGCTCAGCGGCCTCGGCAACTTCCTCGACGACAACCGCAACACGCTCCGCGACCGGCTGCGCACCGAGTCGCCGTGGTGGGTGCCGGAGGGCATCGACGACCGCGTCTTCGAGAAGATCTACACCGCGGTGCACAGCTTCATCGGCGACATCGGCCGCGACGCGAACCACCCGATGCGGAGGTCCATCGACGAACGAATGCTGGCCTTCGCCGAGCGGCTGAAGACCGACCCGGGGCTGGTCGACAGGCTCGAGGAACTGAAGGGTGAACTACTCGAACACCGCGACGTGCAGGCCTGGTTGCAGAGTCTGTGGGGCGAGGTGAAGCGCTCGACCCTGATCGCCACCGACGACCCCGAGAGCGAGTTGCGCCGACGCATCGACCGCTCGCTGGTGAACCTCGGCAGCCGGTTGGTGGCCGAGCCCGAGCTGCAGGCCAAGGTCGACGACTGGGTGCGGCGGGCCGCCGGTTACGTGGTCGACCACTACCGCGGCGAGGTCGCCGACATCATCTCGTCGACGGTCGCCAAGTGGGACGGGAAGGCCACCTCGGAACGGCTGGAGCTGCAGGTCGGTCGCGACCTTCAGTTCATCCGCATCAACGGCACCCTCGTCGGTGGTCTCGCCGGCCTGGTGATCTACACCATCACCCAGCTCGCCTACTGACCCGGCGCGGTTCACCAGGAACTCAAGTTCGCGCGGTTCGGCGGGGGGCGCCGGCGAGGAGGTGCAACTCGTCGTGGGCGATGGTCGCACCGGCGAGCGCGGTGATCTGCGCCGGGCCTTCGTAGTGCGGCGCCACCTCCACCAGGTCGGCGCCGACGATGTCCATGCCGAACAACCGGAACAGCACGGCACGCAGCTGCGCGGTGGTCAGCCCGCCGGCGACGGGCGTGCCGGTGGCCGGAGCGAATGCCGGGTCCAGCGCGTCGATGTCGACGGTCAGGTAGATCGGCAGATCGCCGGTGAGATCGCGAATGGCCGACACCATGCCCGCCACACCCATCTCGACCACCGCGTTCATGTCGAAGACGTTGAATCCCATCGTGTCGTTCGGCGTGCGCATGCCGATCTGCACCGACCGCGCAGGGTCGACCAGCCCTTCACGCGCTGCCTTCAGGAACATCATCCCGTGATGCAACGGTGCGTCGGCGTCGTAGTCCCACGTGTCGCAATGAGCGTCGAAGTGCACCAATGCCATCGGTCCGTAGTGGTCGTGATGTGCCTGCAGCAACGGGTAGCTCACCAAGTGATCACCGCCGATGGACACCACCCCGGTGCCGCCGGCGATCAACGCCGACACCCTCGCCCGGGTCGCCGTCAGCATCTCGTCGGTCGTGCCGGGACGGAACGGGACGTCGCCCGCGTCGACCACCTGCTTGCCGGCCAGCAGGCCGCTCGGCCACGGCCACAGCGCATCACCGAACTCACCCGACAGGCTCGACTGCTCGCGGACCGCCCGCGGTCCGAAGCGCGATCCCGGGCGGTTGGTGACGCCGATGTCGAAGGGAACGCCGACGATGGCGAAGTCGGCGCCGGTGCCGTCGCGACGTGGGAAGCGGGCGAAGGTGCAGTCACCCGCCCAGGTCATTCCCAGGGACTCGGGCGTGGGGGCGTCGTTCGCGGCGGTGTCGACCATGGGCGGACACGGTAGTGGGATCGCTCAGCGCGCCAGCGCCGCCAACACGCTTCGCACGTCGTCGGCCATCAGGTCGACGACCGCGGCCACCGGCTGCTGCGGCCCGGTGACGGCATCGAGCGCCTTGCCGCCCGCCGCCGACGCCGGACGACCGATCGTGAGCATCGCGTAGCGCGCCTTCGGGTCCGCCTCACGCACCACCGCACCCTTGGCAATGGCCTTCCACACCAGCTCGATGCGCTGCGAGCCCGGCCGGTTCGTCGTGCGACCGCCGACCACCTCGAAGTACCAGCGACGGCCCTTCGTGTCGAGCGCCGACAGCGTAGGAACCACTCCGGTGACGACCTTGGCGTCGTCGACGATCGAGGTGAAGCCGGCGTCGGCGAGCAGCGCGGCGGCGAGATCCTTCGTCGCCCACCCGCCCTGCATCGGGTCGGTGGCGCGCGGCTCGTTCGCGCCCACCCGCACCTGCGGCAGCGCACGCTCCCCGGCGATCCGCTCCATCGCTGCGGCGGCGTACCCAGGGTCGGTGTCGAAACCGATGAAGTGGCGGCCGGTCCGCACCGCGGCCACCGCCGTGGTGCCCGAACCGATGAACGGGTCGAGCACGAGCTCGCCTTCGTAGGTGTTCATGTGGATCAGCCGCTCGGGTAGCGCCACCGGGAACGGTGCCGGATGCCCGACACGCGAGGCGCTCTCAGGTGGGATCTCCCACACGTCGACCGTGGCCTCCATGAACTCGTCGCGGCTCATCGTGCTGACGGACGGCAGACCGAGCTTGGCGCGCCGCTTCGCGTCGAGCGCACGGTCGAACCGACCCTTCGACGCGATGATCACCCGCTCGGTCAAGTCGCGCAACACAGGGTTGCCTGGTCGCTGGAAGCTTCCCCACGCACAGTTGCCGGCGGCACCACGTTGTTTCACCCACACCACTTCGCCACGCAGCAGCAGCCGCAGGTCGTCCTGCAGGATGGTCGTCACGTCGGCCGCCAGCGAGCGATACGGGCGACGGCCGAGGTTCGCCACGTTCACGGCGATGCGACCGCCCGGTTGCAGCACGCGAGCGCACTCGCCGAACACGTCGCGCAGCATCGTCAGGTACTCGACGTAGTTGGCGGGAATGTGGCCTTCACCCAGCGCTTCTTCGTACGCCTTGCCCGCGAAGTACGGCGGCGAGGTCACCACGAGCGCGACCGAGTTGTCGGCCACGTCGCGCATGTCGCGGGCGTCGCCGACGATGATCCGATCCACCACGCCGGGCTCGGCGATGGTCTCGTCGTCGCTCACCTCAGGGGCGTGGAAACGGTCGTAGAACGCCGACGAATCGTGACCTTCGCGCTTGCCCACGCCGAATGCCGATGTCTTCGTGCCGCCCTTGCGGCGGCGCGGCTCGGTCATGCGGCGATCCCGCGGCGTTGCAGCACGCGGCAACGATACGCGACCTCGCGCGCGGGCCGCGCGATACCGAGCACCGGTAGCCTTGCCCCCCGAAGGGGAGTATCCCGATTCGACGGTGTCGTCAACACGGCCTCAGGCTCGGCACCTCGGCTCATGTCGACGACGGTGTCGTCAACACGGGCGGGAGAGACCTTCGACCAGAACCAAGTTCCCGTCGAAAGGTCCACCCATGCCCAACGATCGCTTGCACTCCCCTGCCCAGTGGATGCGCTGGATCGGCCGCAGCGCCAAGCGCCTCGCGGTGCTCGTCGTCGGCTTCATCGTGCTCGGCGCCGGCATCGCCATGTTGGCCCTCCCGGGACCGGGCCTGATCGTCATCATCCTCGGCCTGGCCATTCTGGCCACCGAGTTCGTCTGGGCCGAACGGGCGCTGGACCGCACCACCACGAAGGTCGCGTCGGCTGCGACCAGCATGTCGTCGAAGAAGAGCGGACGCCTCGCATTGGCCGCATCAGGCCTCGGTCTGGTGGTAGGCGGAGCGTTGGTCGTCGTGCTCACCGACGGCCAGCGAGTGGTGGGTGCGACGGTGATGCTCGCCGGTCTCGTCGGACTGGGAACGCTGCTGCCGCCGGTGCAGAGGTGGCTGGAGGCCAAATCGGCGGCACGCCCCGAATCCGCCTAGGGTTGGCGGGGTCATGTCCTACCGGTATCTGTGGACCCCGTTGCAGCTCGGGCCGGTCAGCACGAGGAACCGCATCGTGTTCAGTGCGCACCTCACCAACTACGCGCGCGACGGCAAGCCCACCGAGCAGCACGCCGCGTACTACGCCGCCCGTGCGGCGGGTGGCGCCGGCCTGATCATCACCGAAGAGCACAGCACGCACGCCACCGACTGGCCCTACGAGAAGCTCATCCACGGCTTCCACCGCGACGTCATCCCCGGCTATCGCGCCATCACCGATGCCGTCCACCGCCACCGGGTGCCGATCTTCGCCCAGATCAACCACAACGGCGGCCAGGCGTCATCCATGTACTCGCGGCTGCCGGTGTGGGCCCCGTCGGCCGTCGCCGACCCGCTGTTCCGCGAGGTGCCCAAGGCCGTCACCCACGCCGACATCGACGAGATCGTCGCCGGCTACGCGGTCGTCGCAGAACACTGCGCCGAGGGCGGCTTCGACGGCATCGAACTGCAGTGCAGTCACAGTTCCATCGTGCGCGGTTTCCTGTCGAACGCCACGAACCACCGCACCGACGAGTTCGGCGGCAGCATCGAGAACCGCGCCCGCCTACTCGTGCGCATCGTCGGAGCGGTACGCAAGGTCATCGGCAACCGGCTCGCGCTCGGCGTGCGCATCTGCGGCGATGAACTGATCGACGGCGGCACCACCATCGACGACGCCGTCCGCATCGCCGAGATCGCCGAGGCCACCGGCCAGGTCGACTACATCAACACCTCCATCGGCGTCGCCACGGCCAGCCTGTTCATGATCGAAGCGAGCATGCACATCCCGCCCGGGTACGCGATGTTCATCCCGTCGGCGTTCCGTAAGGCGGTCGACCTGCCGGTGGTGGGCGTGGGTCGGTTCAAGGACCCGCTGCAGGCCGAGCGGGCCATCGCCGAAGGCCACTGCGATCTCGTCGGTGTCGTGCGCGGCCAGATCGCCGACCCCGACTTCGCCGCCAAGGCACGCGCCGGAACCACCGACGACATCCGCCTGTGCCTGTCGTGCAACCAGGAGTGCGTCGGCCGCATGGGTCTGAACCGCTGGCTCGGCTGCATCGAGAACCCCGCCGCCGGCCGCGAGTCGCAAGGGGTCGGTACGGTGCACCTCGTTTCGAAGCCGAAGCAGGTCATGGTCGTCGGCGCTGGGCCGGCCGGACTGCAGTCGGCCATCGCCGCCGCTCGCAACGGTCACCACGTCACCGTGCTCGAGAAGACCGACCAAGCGGGCGGCCAGGTGCGAGTCGCTGCCAGCGTGCCCAATCGGGCCGAGTTCGGCGACATGATCCGCAACCAACTCAACGAGTGCGAGCGGCTTGGCGTGAAGTTCGAGTACGGAGTCGGCGTGTGGCCCGGACTGGTCGACGAACGCAAGCCCGATCACGTCATCGTCGCGATGGGGGCCGAGCCCGCTCGCCCGTGGTGGGTTCCGGGCCCTGATCAACCGGGGGCCAGCAACGTTGTCGATGTACGCGAAGTCATCGAGGGCACGGCGCCCGACGGTGGCCCGCAGCCCGGCCAGACGGTGGTCGTGGTCGACGAGATCGGCTTCCACCACGCCACGTCGGTCGCCGAACTGTTGGCCGATCGCGGCTGCCAGGTCGAGATCGTCACCAACGGCATGGTCGTGGGCCAGGACCTGGGCATCACGCTCGACATGGAGAACTGGTGGATGCGGGCCGGCAGCAAGGGCATCGTGCAGACCACCGACCTCGTCCCCATGGGCATGGCCGACGGCGAGCTCACGTTGTTGCACCACCCCACCGGGCAGAACCAGACCCGCCACCCCGACTGGGTGGTCCTGGCCGTGCCGCCGAATCCGGTCGAGTGGCTCTACCACGATCTCCACGCGGCCGGCGTCAGCGTCGAGCGCGTCGTCGACTGCGTGGCACCGCGGCGTGCCCATGCGGCGGTCGTCGACGGCGAACGCGTCGGCTCGGCCGTCTGACGCGCCAGACTGTGCACGTGAGCACACCTCTCGTCGCCGTCGTGATGGGATCGTCCAGCGACTGGTCGACCATGAGCAAATCCGTCGAGGTGCTCACCGAGTTCGGGGTATCCCACTCGGTCGGGGTGCTGTCGGCGCACCGCATGCCCGACGAGATGTTCGCCTTCGCCGAAGCGACCTCAGGCCGCGGGCTGCGTGCCATCATCGCCGGCGCAGGCGGCGCAGCCCACCTGCCGGGCATGCTCGCTGCCAAGACGCTCGTGCCGGTGCTGGGCGTGCCCGTGCCCAGTCGCCACCTCAACGGCCAGGACAGTCTGTACAGCATCGTGCAGATGCCGGCCGGCGTGCCGGTGGCGACGTTCGCGATCGGTGAAGCCGGCGCCACCAACGCCGCCCTGTTCGCCGTCGCCCTGCTCGCCGCCACCGACGAGTCGCTTGCCGAGGCCCTCGCCGAGTACCGGTCGCGGCGCCACCACGACGCAGCCACCAGTACCCTTCCCACCGCATGAGCACGCACCCCGTCGTCACCCCGCCTGCTATGATCGGGCTGCTCGGGGGTGGCCAGCTCGGCCGCTACTTCGTCATGGCCGCACGCGTCATGGGGTACCACACCACCATCGTGGATCCCGATCCCGACGCTCCCGCCGGAAAGGTCGCCGACGTCCACCTCGTCGCTGCCTACGACGACACCGCAGCGCTCGAGCAGCTCGTCGCCACGTGCGCCGTCGTCACCGTCGAGTTCGAGAACGCGCCGGCGACGGCACTACGCACCATCGCCGATCGCGTCCTCGTGCATCCCACCCCCGACGCCATCGAGACCTGCCAGGACCGCATTCTCGAAAAGCGGTTTCTCGAAGAGATCGGTGCGCAGGTCGCTCCCTACGTCGTCGTCGAGACCGAGGAGCACTTCGCGGCCGCGGCCGACATGCTCTACCCCTGCATCCTCAAGACCGCCCGCCTCGGGTACGACGGCAAGGGTCAGCGCACCATCGAATCCGCGGACGAGCTCCCCGATGCGTGGGCGCAACTCGGCGGCGTGCCGTGCGTGCTCGAGCAGCGTCTGCACCTGGACCGCGAGCTGTCGATGGTGGTGGCCCGCACGGCCGACGGGCGCACCTGCACCTATGCCGTCACACAGAACAGCCACCTGAACGGCATTCTCGACGCCAGCTACGCACCGGCGTACATGCCCGCCGACAGCGCCGACGGAGCTGCGCAGATGTGCACGTGGATCGCCGAGGAGCTCGCCTTCGTCGGGGTCATGTGCGTCGAGATGTTCGTCGTCGGCAACGACGTGTACGTCAACGAGATCGCACCACGCCCACACAACACCGGCCACTGGACGCTCGACGTGTGCATCACCAGCCAGTTCGAGCAACAGGTCCGCGCGGTGTGCGGTCTGGCGCTCGGCGAACCACGCCTGCTCGTGCCCGGTGTGGCGATGCTGAACCTGCTCGGCGAGTTGTGGGACAAGGGCGAGCCGAAGTGGGCCCCGGTGCTCGAGAACGCCGCCGCGCACCTGCACCTGTACGGCAAGGCCGAACCGCGCCGAGGCCGCAAGATGGGCCACATGACGGTTGCCACCGGCACCGCCATGGGCGCCACCGCCCTGGCCCGCCGCCTGCGCAAGCAACTCACCGCCGACTGACCCTCCCAACTCGCGCGAACTTGAGTTCCTGGTGAACGCCGCGCGACCAGGGCTCCCCGGAAAACGGCAACACCCGCCCTCGCGGGCGGGTGTTGCGCAGAACTCGGGGCTCTTCGCCACCGGTGGACTCACCAGCGGTAGTGGGCGAACGCCTTGTTGCTCTCGGCCATCTTCTGCATGTCGTCGCGACGCTTGATCGCGGCGCCCAGACCGTTGGCGGCGTCCATGACCTCGTTGGCCAGACGCTCGGCCATCGTCTTCTCACGACGGGCACGGCTGAAGTCGACCAACCAGCGGATCGAGAGCGTGCTCGCACGACGCGGGCGCACTTCGACCGGCACCTGGTAGGTGGCACCACCGACGCGGCGGCTGCGGACTTCGAGCGGCGGCTTGATGTTGTCGACCGCACGCTTGAGCGTCGCGATCGGCTCGGCGCCGGTCTTCTCTTCGACCATCTTCAGCGCGTCGTACACGATCTTCTCGGCAACAGAGCGCTTGCCGTGAAGCATGACCTTGTTGACGATCTGGGTGACGAGCAGCGACCGGTAGATCGGGTCGGGCATGAGCTCGCGACGCTGGGCGGGGCCTTTACGGGGCATCTTCGTTCCTTACCGTTCTCTGCTTACTTCGCGGCCTTGGCGCCGTAACGGCTGCGGGCCTGCTTGCGGTTCTTCACACCGGCCGCGTCGAGCGCGCCACGGATGATCTTGTAGCGCACGCCCGGAAGGTCGCGCACACGACCACCACGCACGAGCACGATGCTGTGCTCCTGCAGGTTGTGACCCTCGCCGGGGATGTAGGCCGTGACCTCGACACCACTGGTGAGACGCACGCGGGCCACCTTGCGAAGGGCCGAGTTCGGCTTCTTCGGGGTGTTCGTGTACACGCGAGTGCACACGCCGCGACGCTGCGGAGACCCCTTGAGGGCCGGCGTCTTGGTCTTGGAGAATTTGGTGCTCCGGCCGTGACGGACGAGCTGCTGAATGGTGGGCACGCTGCTACCTCTGCGAACGAAATCGAAACCTGGACCGGGGAACCGGCACACAGGACCCTGCAATGTTATGGCCGCTGCCGCAGTGCGGCAACCTGCCAGGTCGTGATGAATGAGGGCGATCAGCCCTCGTTGCTGGCGCCTTCGGCTCCGTCGGAGCTGTAGGTGCCGTGGATGGTCGCCAGGTAGGCGGCCGGATCCTCTTCGGCATCGGTGCTGAAGTAGGCCATCGGCTGGTACTCCGGGGCTTCCACCTCGAACTCGCGATAGCGCATCATGCCGGTACCGGCCGGGATGAGCTTGCCGATGATGATGTTCTCCTTCAGGCCGAGCAGGCTGTCGCCCTTGCCGTCGATGGCGGCCTCGGTGAGCACTCGCGTGGTCTCCTGGAAGGATGCCGCCGACAGCCACGAATCGGTGGCCAGCGATGCCTTGGTGATGCCCATGATCTCGGGACGACCCTCGGCGGGCTTCTTGCCCTCCTCCACCATGCGGCGGTTGGTGTCGCGGAAGACCTTGGCATCGGCACGCTCTCCCGGGAGGAAGCCGGTGTCGCCGGGCTCCTGCACGCCGACCCGACGGGTCATCTGGCGCACGATGAGCTCGATGTGCTTGTCGTGGATCGACACACCCTGGTCGCGGTACACCTTCTGGACCTCTTCGACGAGGTACAGCTGGGTCTCGCGGATGCCCTTGATCTCCATCAGTTCCTTCGGGTCGAACGGACCG
>JANOET010000309.1:0-16788 GCA_031413415.1 Acidimicrobiaceae bacterium | reverse complement strand
AGTGGCCGCACCTGCCACGACCGCAAAGTCTCCCAACGACAGCCCGTTCCTTCGGATGGTGACGACACCCCCGTTCACTGGTACTTGCGAACTGACTGTGGCCGTGACCGTTAGCAACTCCGGGTAGGCGATCGGCATGGGAGCGAAGCTCACCGTCACCGATGTGGTTCCGTAGGGCGTTGTCGTGGTGGTCAGCGAGCGCGCGCTTTCGCCCTGCGCGTTGACGGCGGTGACGTCGAACGTCACGGGTGTGCCGATCGTCAGGTCGGCGATGGTGGTACTGCTGGCCGGCGTAGGCACCGCGGTGTACGACGTGCTCCCGTTCACGCGTACCCGGTACTCGACGATCGCGACGCCGTGGTCGTCCGGCTCGGTCCACGCCAGCAGCGCCGCGCCCGTCCGCGGCGCTGCAGTGACGTCGACCGGTGCGTCGGGCGTGCCCGTCTCGATCGTGATGGTCGCGGTGCCCTGCGCCGACGCGTCGTGTCCCGCGAGTGCGAGCAGGTACCAGTTGCCGGCGACGAGCGATGCCGACACGGTGGCCCCGCGACCGAAGGTGTCGTCGTCGCTCGTCAGCACGTTGCCGTCGAGGTCGGTGAGCACCAGCGTGTTCCGCCATGCCGTCGGTGCCACGCTCGTGGCCCGGGCGGTGTGGCTGGTGGTCACCGTCGCCTCGAAGATCCACCAGGTGGCGTGTTCGTTCACGGCGGTCCCGACGGGGAAGCCGGACAGGCCCGCCCCGGTGTTCTCGCCGGTGAACGAACAGGGCACGGTGCACGGCAGATCGACCGGGCTCCATTGCGTGTCGCCACCACCGAGGGCCTGCGCACGTGGCGCTGCGGCGGGGGCCATGATGGTGATCGCTGTCACCATCATCGCCACCGGGACGGCATTGCCGACACACCGAAGAAATCGAAGTCCGCCCATGGCGTGCTCTCTTTCCGCCGCATCGGTGGCCTGGCGACTCGGTGTGATTCCCGATGTTCTCGCCGGGGCCTCCCGACGCCCTCAAGCACTGAGTGTGAGCGCGTGACCACTCAATTGAAAGATGACATCGGTCACTCGTTCGTCAGATCCACGGGGAACTCGTCGAACCAGATCGGGTCGGGGTCGCAGCCGATCGCCAGGCTGCGCACCGAATCGCCGTCGGACACGAGCACGTCGAGCAACAACAACCCCTGGGCCATGTGCATGCGGCGCAGGGCGTGGTAGCCGCGACGATCGGACTCGGTGGGCGGACCGCCGGCGAGGCGGTCCTGCAGGACCATGGCGAGCGTCTGGCAGAACGGCACCTCCAGACCGGGAGGCGTGTGCAGGCCGACGAACAGCCCCACCTCGGCGGGCGGGTCGAGCAGCATGGCAGAGATCTGGCGGTGCTCGTCGAGCAGCACGAGCACCTCGTGGCGCGCCGGCAACAGGTCGGCGATGTCCAGCGCCAGCGACACCGCGTCGCCGAACCCAGCGACTGAGAGCGGTGCGTCGGGATCGGGGACGTAGACGAACCACTCGTGATCGCACGAGTGCAGTGAGAGCAGGGGCTGCCGGCGGCGGGGCAGCCGAAGACGCGGAGCGAACGACATGGGGACCTCCCGAAACGAGGTGGATGTTCCGGGGGAAGCCGTCAGCGCCGAGAGTATCGCCGGCTCAGAGAATCGCGGCCACCTTCGGCGCAATCTGTTCGGGTGTCACCATCGGGCTGCAGCGCTCGACGACGGCACCATCGCGGCCGATGATGAACTTCTCGAAGTTCCAGCTGATGTCGTCGTCGCCGGTCTGCTCACGCAGCCAGGCGTACAACTCGCAGGCACCCTCGCCGTTGACGTCGATCTTCGAGAACATCGGGAAGGTGGCGCCGTACTTCGATGTCGCGAACTCGAGGATCTCGGCGTCGGTGCCGGGTTCTTGTGCACCGAACTGGTTGCACGGAAAGGCGAGGACCGCGAAGCCCTGTGGGGACAATTCGTCGTGGAGCGCACGCAGACCTGCGTACTGGCCGGTGAGGCCTCAAAAACTGGCGACGTTGACGATGAGGAGGACCTTGTCGCGGTACGCCGCGAGGGACACGTCCTCACCCGTGATGGACTTCATGGTGAAGTCGTAGAGGTGGCTCATGCGTGCGATGTTAGTCGGCGCTCGTGCACAAACTGGCTGACCTGGCTGCCGAGCACCAGCAACGGCCAGGCGATGAGTCCGAACGCCACTGCGAGGCCGTATGCCCACCACTCGGTGAGCGGCAGGTCGAAGATGCGCCGTCCCACCGGAAGGACGAACGCGAGCACGAACAGGCTGCTCATCACGACGACCAGCGAGATGCGCAGCGGGTTCCAGGGCATGGACACACGGGCGAGGTTCATCAGTGCGACGATGCCGGCGGCGAGCACGGCGACCGTCCGCGCGTGCTCGGCGTCGATGGACTGGTCGAGTTGGGCGATGGAGAAGACGCTCATCGTGGAGGCGGCGATGACCACACCCGCGGGGATGGCGCGTCCGAGCACGCGCTGCAGGAAGCCTTCCTCGACGCGCTGGTCGTTGGGCTCGAGCGCGAGGAAGAACGCCGGCGTGCCGATGGTGAGCCAGCTGAGCAGCGTGAGGTGGATGGGCTGCAACGGATAGGCGAACGCAAAGACGCCGGTGAGCAGGCTGAGCACCACCGAGTAGACCGTCTTGGCGAGGAACAGGCTGGCGACTCGTTCGATGTTGTGGATGACCCGGCGTCCCTCGGCCACCACCCGGGGCAGTGCGGAGAAGTTCGAGTCGAGCAACACCAACTGCGCCACCGCGCGGGTTGCTTCACTGCCCGATGCCATCGCGATGCCGCAATCGCTGTCCTTCAGCGCGAGCACGTCGTTGACGCCGTCGCCGGTCATCGCGACGACGTGCCCCTGCGCCTGCAGCGCCTTCACCATGGATCGTTTCTGGTGCGGCGTGACCCGGCCGAACACCGTGTTCGCGTGGACCGCGGCGGCGAACTCGGGAGTGTCGTCGGCGGGGAGCGTGGTGGCGTTGATGTTCGATTCCCAGCCGTCGAGCCCAGCGCGCCGCGCCACCGCGCCCACGGTGACGTTGTTGTCGCCGCTGATGACCTTGACGGTGACACCCTGGTCGGCGAAGTAGCGCAGGGTCGCGGGCGCGTCGGCGCGCACGATGTCGTCGAGCAGCACCAGCGCGACCGGCTCGACCTCGGGCAAGGTGGCTTCGCCATCGATGAACGGTGTGGAGGTGGTGGCGAGCACCAGCACGCGGCTGCCGTTGGCGGCATGCGCTTCGACCTGCTGTTGCAGCTCGCCCGCGAAGCGGGTGGTGAGCACGTTCTCGGGAGCCCCGAGGATCCAGTTGCCCTGTTCGCCGAAACTCATCGCGCTCCACTTGCGACCCGATGAGAACGGCACGCGCCCGGTGACCTGCCATGCGGGGGCCGCGGCGTAGTGCGCCTTGAGCGCGCTGGAGGTGGCATTGGGATCTGGGTCGAGGTGGGCGAGCGAAGCGAGTGCCGACTCGACGTCGAGCGTGTCGTGACCGGCGAGCCGCTCGATCTCGGCGACCTCGAGCGCACCCTCGGTGATGGTGCCGGTCTTGTCGGCACAGAGCACGTCGACCCGGGCCAGCACTTCGATCGCTGGAAGTTCCTGCACCAGGCAACGTTGCTGTGCGAGCCGGACGACACCGACGAAGAACGCGACGCTGGTGAGGAGCACCAGACCCTCGGGCACCATGCCCACGAGGCCGGCGACGGTGCTGATGATCGCGTCCTGCCACCCGGAGTCGCGGCGGAAGAACTGGCTGGATGCGAGCAGCAGACCGACGGGAATGATGAGGTAGCCGACCCAGGTGACGATGCGGTTGACGTCGTTGCGCAGGGCCGAGTTGACGAGCGTGAAGCGCCGGGCCTCTTCGGCGAGCTTCGCTGCGTAGTTCTCGGCGCCCACCTTGGTGACGACCATTCGGCCCGTGCCGGCGACCACCGCGCTGCCGCTGAGCACTTCGGAGCCGTCGGTCTTCACCACGGGGTCGGCCTCTCCGGTGAGCAGCGACTCGTCGATCTCGAGGTTGTCGTGGGTGAGGATGGTGCCGTCGGCGACCACCTGCACCCCGGCGCGCAGCTCGACGACGTCGTCCTGCACCAGCTCGTGCACCTGCAATTCGACGACCTCGCCGTTACGAACCGCATGCGCCCTGGGTGCGTTGACGACGCTGAGCTGGTCGAGCACCTTCTTGGCGCGCAGCTCCTGGTACACGCCGATGACGCTGTTGAAGACGATGACTCCGGCGAAGAGCGCGTTCTTCGGTGAGCCGGCCAGGATGACCAGCGCGGCCAGCGCGCCGACCACGAAGTTGATCGGCGTGAGGACGTTGCTCTGAATGATCTGGCGAACGGTGCGGGTGGGAGCCTTCGGCACGTCGTTGGTGAGCCCACGGGCGACGCGATCTGCGACCTCGGCCGAGTTCAGCCCGCGTGCCGGATCCGGGATGAACGTCTCGGCCATCCGTCCGACGCTACCCGGTTAGCGTTGGGGCATGGCGATCACCGACGAGACGTACGTCCTGCTCACGACCTTCCGCAAGTCCGGTGAAGGGGTGGGCACGGCAGTTTGGATCGCGGTGCTGCCCGACGGCTCGTGCGGGTTCACCACCGAGGCCGGATCGGGCAAGGTGAAGCGCATCCGCAACAACCCCGAGGTCACCCTTCAGCCGTGCGACATGCGCGGCAACGTGAAGGCCAGCACCGATGTCGTGAGCGCGACGGCCGAGGTCCTGATCGGCGACGACGCCCGGCCAGTACGCGACGCGATCAACGCCAAGCACCGGTTGTTCACGAAGGTGATGGCGGTCGGTGCGTTCTTCCGCGGGCTCGTTCGGCGTGCCGGTGACGAACCGGAATGCGCGATTCGCATGCACTTGCTGCCGTGAGCGACGTGCAGGTCCCCGATCTCGATGCGGTCGAACGCACGGTCGCCGCGGCCATCGTGGCGCGGAACAGCGACGGTGTACGGCTGCTCGGGTTCGGCGAGATCAGCATCGTGCTCGGCTGGCCTGCCGACTCACCCGAGCACGCGTTGAAGCGCGTCCCGCCGTTTCGCGACGCGGCAGCCGCGGCGCAGTACGTCGACGTGTGTGAACGATGGTTCGACCGGTTGCGGGCAGCCGCAGTGCCGATGTTGGCGACGTCGCTGCACACCACCACGCGTGCCGATGGCACGGTCGTCGTCTACCACCGCCAGCCGGTTGCCGATGCGACCCGATTGGGTGTCAACGTGTTGCGCGCCTGCGAGCCCGACGCAGACCATCCGTTGCTCGCGACGATCATCGGCCATGCTCAGGCGGTGGTCGAGCCCGGTCGGGTGGGCTTCGACGTGCAGGCCGCGAATTGGCTGTGGGACGGCAGCGAGGCGCAGCAACTCGACTTCTCGTCGCCGTTCGTGCTGAACGACTCGGGCGACGATCTGTGCTTCGACACCAGCGGGTTCCTTCGCGAGTATCCGGCGGTCCTGCGGCCGTTGCTGAGGAAAGAGCTGCTGCGGCTGATCGTCCGCTTCACCACCGCCGAGGGCGCCGTGGGCGACATGGCCGGCAACTTGTTGA
This sequence comes from Acidimicrobiaceae bacterium, assembly GCA_031413415.1. Classification (GTDB taxonomy): domain Bacteria; phylum Actinomycetota; class Acidimicrobiia; order Acidimicrobiales; family Ilumatobacteraceae; genus UBA668. The sequence goes on along the minus strand of JANOET010000309.1, from coordinate 11,208 downwards.
AAGAAGGTCTCGAGCCCTGGGTCGACCCGACGATCGAAGCGGCGCGACGGTTCGGCGTGCGCATCGACAGCGACTCGGTGACGAAGCTGTACAACGACGACCGGAAGCTGCTGCCTCTCACGCTGCGCTTGAAGAAGGCGCAGCGGTTCTGGCTCTCGCACACCGGTCGTCGGTACGACTCGATGTTGCCGGAGCGCACCACGTACGGCAAGTAGGTGGTGCGCCCCGGCGGGCATCGAGGTTCGGGTCAGCCGATGATGTAGAACAGCACGGCGTGGGCCACTTCCGTGCCGCCGCTGCTGACCTTCAAGGTGGCCGAGTAGTGCCCGGGGGCGTCGCCCTTGGCGGCGGCGGCGCTGACCGTGATGGTGGTGGTCGCACCGGCGTTGAGGGTGGCGCTGAACTTGGCGCTGCCCGCAAGGCTGATCGTCAGCGGCCCACCGGTGGTGTTGGTGACCGTGATGGTGGCGCTGCGGCTCTGGCCCGACCCGGACGGAATGGTGCCGAACGACACGCTGACCGGATCGAGCAGCACCGATGCGTTGACGGCGTTGACCAGATCTTCACGACCGGCGCCGACGACCATCGGGTCGCTGGTGAGTGCACCGGCGGCGAAGTCGCGCAACACGCCGGTCTTGGCCGTGTTGACGATGGCGGAGCGGATCTGCGCCGCCGACCAGCCGCTGTGCTGCTGCTTCACGATGGCGGCGGAGCCGGCGAGGTGCGGCGTGGCCATCGAGGTGCCGGAGAAGAAGGCGAAGCACTGCTCACCACCGGGGCAGTACGCGTTCGGAATGGCACTGAGGACGTTGACGCCGGGGGCGACCACGTCGGGCTTGACGCGACGGTCGACGTCGGTGGGACCCTGGCTGGAGAACCCGGCCATGATGTCGACGTTCGAGGTCACCTGGTACGACTGCGCCGCGAAGAGGGTGGCGGAGCCGCTGGCCGCAGCGAGGGTGGACCGGTCGGCGAGCGACGCCATGTACGCAGCGATGGTCGGTGCCGGCGTGGTGCCGTCCGTGGCCATTGCCGTCGGGTCTCCGGCGACGTTGTTGACCACGATGGTTGCCACAGCGCCTGCGTTCTGCGCGTTGCGCACCTTCGTGGTGAACGTGCACGTGCCACGGCTGACGACCGCGATCTTGCCGGCGAGGCTGCCGCCAGGGAGTGCAGCACATGCGTTGCCGAGGCCGCCGATGGTGCCGGTGACGACGCCGATCGGCGCAGTGAGATTGCTCGACAGGGTCGGCAGGTCACCGGCCGCGACGGCGTAGTTCGCGCCGCCCACGGTGAGCGTGGAACCGATGAAGTGCGGCACCGTGCTGGCGCCGGCCGTGAGGGCCCGAGCGGCGCTGCCGGGCGATTCGACGGTGCCGTAGCCGGGGCCACTGTTGCCGGCGGCGACGGCCACCACGACGTTGGCGCCACGGTCGATGTTGTCGACTGCGATCGTCAGCAGGTCCTGGATGCCCCTCGCGCCGCCACCGAGGCTCATGTTCAGCACGTCCATGCCGTCGGCCACTGCGGCCTCGAGCGCATTGAGGATGTCCTCACTGCGCGCGTTGCCGACCTCGCCAGGGAACACGTTGTAGTTGCCGAGCAGGGCGCGGGGCGCCACGCCGGACATGCCGGCGGGGATGGTGACGCCCTTGATCGACGCAGGCGTCTGGTAGTTGCAGGCGATGGTGCCGGCCACGTGGGTGCCGTGATCGCCGATGGCCGCAGCCGTGTACCCACGCGACGGGGTCTTGTTGTTGAACACGCGGGCCACGATGACCTTGTTGTTCGTGAACCGCGTGTCGCCGAGCTGCTTCTGCGTCGGGTAGCCGGCGTCCGCGAAGCACGCGTGCGACGCGTCGATGCCGGTGTCGATGACGCCGACCTTGATGCCGAGCCCTGCGGCAGCGCTGCCGCCCGCCAGGCTCCAGGCCTGCTCGGCGCGGAAGATGGACAGATCGGGGTCGTCGACCGCGGTGGGCGTGTACACACCCTCGTACTCGGCCCGGGTGACGAGCGTCGAGCTGCGCAGGGTGGCGAGCGTCGTGCCGTTCAACTGCACCGCAACGGCGTTCAGCGAGATGTCGAACTCGCCGGTGACCCGGGCCTTGGGCGCCGCGGTCTTCAGCCATTGCTTGAACTGGTTCCGTTGTGCCGACAGTTCGGCACGGTAGGAGCGCACGTTGGTGCCCGCCCAGTCGATCTTCTTGCCCTGTGCGGGCTTGGTCTTCGCCGCAGTGGACACGGGGTCGCCGACCAGTTGCACGAGTGCCGCCGATGTGTCGACCTTCGGTGCGGTGGAGACGGGTGTGTCACTGGTGGCCGCGGATGCGGTCGTCGTGATCGTGGTGAGTCCGGCTGCGAGCAATGCTGCTGCCATCCCCACGCTGCGCCAGCGTGTGGTCATGGTTCCTCTTTCTCGTCGAGTGCCACCCCGGGCCTTGAAATCGTTGTGCGGGACAGCGACTTCTGTGGCACATCTGTTCCAGTGGCCAGTTTCTAGCACGCCTCGCGCCGGTGCGGAAACGGCCGATCTTCGCGGCGCGATCAGGGCTGAATGCCTCGCGCGGCACGACGGGTGATGAGTCGTCGGCGCAGTGCGTCGTCGAGTTCGAACGCCTGACGCAAACCCTGGCGACCCCCTTCGAGCTGGAGGAACTTGGTGAACACGACGCGGCCCATCCAACGCGACACGTGACGGCCTGCTCGAACGTCGCGGTTGACGGTGGCCGCGGCGCGGTTCATCACTCGTCCGGGCCACAGGAGCGAGCGAGTCCAGTTGGCGCGCGGCACGGCCAACAGGTCCGCCGTGTCGTTGCCGATGAGGGCGCGGATCCCGGTGGCCGGGAAGCCGTCGAACAGGCGCGTGGGCATCAGGTCCTGCATCACGAGAATGGCCGCCTGGGTGAGATCACGGCCCTGCGCGCTGGGCGCGTATTCGCGTTCCTTGATTCGGTTCCACACGAACTGCGAGGTGGCCAGATCGAGGGGCAGGACGTCGTCGCGAATACCCATCAGGTGGCCGATGACGTTCCACAGGTGGACGTAGGCCTCCTGCTCGTCGGTGGTCAACCGCACCCCGAACTTCTCGAGCGACTCGACGCCGACCACGCAGAACGTGAACATCGTCGCGAGCAGCGCCATCTGGTTCACGGGCTCGCCCATCGCAGGGGTCCAGGTGAACTCGGGGGAGGTGAGGTCGTTGCGCTCCTTGATGAGGTAGCGCGCCATCGAGTGCACGAGTCGGACGTGGCGGATGTCGCGCAGGCCGATGCCGCCGGCCATCGTCGGGTCGGCGGTCGAGACGAGACCGTGCTCCTGCATCACGTCGAGCACGAACTGGCCGGTCTCGAGGAAGCGGCTCTTGGCGTGCGACACGCAGTTCACGCTCTCGCCGAGGATGATCGCGTCGCGCGCGCCCGCGTAGCCGGAGGGGATGGACGCCATCCACAGCCCCAGCCCGAACTGGGGCGCGTACGTCCAGAACAACTCCTGGCCCACCCGCATCGTTGCGGGGTCGGCCCACTCGGGCAGGCGCGTGGGTCGGCCGACGAACTCGACGATCGGCGGATCGTGGTCCTCGCTACCGACGGGCGAACGGAGCATGGCCTGGAACACCGCATCGACCGGCCGACCCGTGCGGTCGTCGAGCCCGTCGCCGTCGACGTCGATGCCGACGCGGCGGAAGAACGAGGCCACCAACTCGTCGGTTGCGGGGTCGCCCATCGTGCGGAGTTCGTCGAGGAACTCGTCGGTGAATCGTGTCGAAGGCACCCGGTCGGCCATGTCGTCTTCCGTCTCGCTCGTGACCCTGGCGGGGTCAGTCCGCCGGCTTCGTCGCGCACATGATCGCGTAGAACCAGCAGCCGTCGCGCGTGGCCTTCCACATGGCGTTGGAGCCAGCGATGTTGCGCTGCTGCGCCGCGGTGCGCGCGCCGACGAGGTGCAGTGCTGCGGCGACCGGGCCGAGCAGCGCACACAATCGGCGCAGTCGCCGCAGCGAAGGCAGGACCTGGGTGGTGATGTCCTCGACCCGCACATCGACCAGCCCTGCCTCGGCGAGCACCTCGGACCAGTGATCGGCCGTCGCAAGCGTCATCTCCCAACCGGCCTCCCAGTCACGAATGGCTGGATCCGCCGGCCCATCGGCGTGCAGGACGTACTCGGCCATCACCAGCCGACCCCCTGGGCGCAACACTCGTGCAGCCTCGGCGGCGAACGCCCGCTTGTCGGGGGCGTGGCATGCGCTCTCGGTTGCCCACACCACGTCGAACGACTTGTCGTCGAACCCCGTGGCGCAATAGTCGGCCACCTCGAAGTTCGGCCCGTCGGCGAGCCCGCGCTCGATGGTGTAGCGGCGCGCCCGGTCGATGTGATCGGCGACGAGGTTGATGCCGACGACGTCGACCGCAGCGGTCTCGGCGAGCCAGAACGACGTGCCACCTACGCCGCACCCGGCGTCGAGTACGCGTTCGCCCGGCCGGAGACCGACGTGCGTGGCCATCACCGAGTTCAACACGAGCAACGCATCCGCGTGCGATCGGCGCCGCTCGTCGTGGTAGCCGAAGTGCATGGCCCGTGTCCGGGGGTCGAGCCACAGGAACCGATAGTCGAACCAGCTGTCCTCGTAGTACTCGCGAAGCCGATCGGCGTGCGCCGTGCCGCGTGCCGCAGCGGCCAGTTCCGCCCCCGGAGCGTCGTCCACGCCCAGTTTTGTAGCATGCCCGACGGGAGCGTCACGACGAACCGTCGGGGCGGGACACGAATGACTGCTCGATATCGACTCGCTGTCGTGATGTTCACGGACGTCGTGGGCTCCACCGTGCAGCGACAGCGGCTTGGGAACGACCGCGCGGAAGAGTTGCGCGTGACGCTCGATCGGCTGCAACTCGACGTCATCACCAGCCACTCGGGCGAGTTCGTGAAGCACATGGGCGACGGCATCATGGCGACGTTCGATTCGGCGACGAACGCCATCAACGCGGCCGTGACGTTGCAGACCGAGGTGCAGCGCGTCGCGCCTCGCTTGACCGACGTCACCGAACTGCGGGTGGGCGTGGCCGCCGGTGACGTGAGCAGTGAGTACGGCGATCTGTTCGGAATGGCGCCGATCATCGCCGCGCGCCTGTGTGCGCTGGCCGAAGCCCGCACGGTTCTGGTCGACGACCTGACCCGGCAGCTGGCGGCCGGCGACATCGGACTGCCGTTCGACGAGTGCTCGGCGCGCGACCTCAAAGGTGTCACCGAGCCCGTGCTCACGTGGGTGTTGCGTCCGGTTGCCGACCAGAGTCCGTTGCCGCTGCCCGGGCCGTTGCGCGGCGACAGTCGGTTCCTCTTTGTCGGCCGCGACGCCGAGTACACCCAGCTGCAGGGCTGGTGGCGGCGCGCCAAGGGCGGTGAGCGGCAGGTGGTCGTCGTCGCCGGCGAGGCCGGCGTGGGCAAGACGCGTCTGGTGGCCGAGCTCGCAGGCCACGTGCAGACCGCGGGTGGCACGGTGCTCTACGGCCGCAACGATTCCGACCTGGTCGCCCCGTACCAGCCCTTCACGGAAGCGATTCGCGAGTTCGTCGCGCAGCTGCCGCCGTCGTTGGCGATCAGTCGGTTGGGCCCATCGGCTCGCCACCTGGTGCGCCTGGTCCCGGATCTGCAGCCGTTGCTCGGCGACGCAGCGCCCTCGTCGGGCGACGCCGAGACCGAGCGAATCCAGCTGTTCGATGCGGTCGCCAGTTGGCTGTCCGTGGCGTCCAGTTCGGCGCCGTTGCTCCTGGTGCTCGACGACATGCATTGGGCCGCCGAGCCGACCCTGCAGATGCTGCGCTACGTGTCGCGGTCCACGTTGCCGATGTCGGTGATGATCACGGGCACTTCGCGCGATGCAACGGCCGACGGCATGAGTGCCGATCAGTTGCTGGCGAAGCTCCACGGTACCGACGTGCACGAGCTGCGGCTCGAGGGGTTCGACGACGCGACGACGCTCGCCTTCATCGAGGCTGCCGCGCGACACCCGTTCGGCGACGACGGACTGGCCCTGGCGACGCTGGTGTGCGAACAGACTGCGGGGAACGTCCTGTTCACCCGCGAGCTGCTGCTGCACCTCATCGAGACCGGTCTGCTCGCGCAGGTCGACGGCCGATGGTCGACCACCACCGACCTGATGCGCGTCGGCATTCCCGACGGCATCCGCCGGGTGGTCACCGAGCGCCTCGGCCGCCTGTCGTCGGCGGCACAACAGACCATGGGGTGGGCATCCGCGATCGGCGAGGTGTTCGACGGGCGGCTCATGGCCGACGCGCGGCGTGTGACCGTGGACCAGCTGCTCGATTCGTTGCAGGAGTGCTGTCGGTCGCGTCTGCTGGTGGAGGAAGCGGCGCACCGCTACCGGTTCACCCACGGCCTCGTCCGCTCGAGCCTGTACCAGTCGCTCGGTCACACGCGACGGGCGACCTTGCATCTGCACATCGCCGAGGCGTTGGAGCGGTCGGTGGGCGACGACCCCACACCACGCATCTCCGAGTTGGCGTACCACGCGACGCAGGCTGCGTCGGAGGGCTTCCACGCCCAGGCGGTGCGGTACAACGCCATTGCCGGCGACGCCGCCATGGCGCAACTCGCGTCCGCCGACGCAGCGGTGTCGTATCGGGTGGCACTCGACCTGCTGGCGGCGTCGCCCGACCCCGATACTGCGCTGCGCTGCGATCTGCTCACCGCGCTGGGTCGGGCACTGCTGCAGAGTGGGGATCCGGCGTTCGCCGAGGCGCTCGACCAGGCCGCCGACGTGGCGCGCGAACTGGACGACGCCGAGCGTCTGGGCGCCGTGGTGCTCGCCGCCAGCCGCGGCGCAGCGACGGCGTCGGGTGCGGTCGACGAAGCGCGGATCGAGATGATCGAGGCGACGCTGAAAATGCTCGGCGACGAGGACAGCGCGATGCGCTCGCGTCTGCTCGGTGTGCTCGCCGCCGAGCTGCATTTCGGCGGTGTGACGCAGCGGGTCATCTCACTCGCCGACGAGTCGGTGCACATGTCTCGCCGCGTCGGTGACCCTGCGACCGTGGCGTTCGCGTTGGTGCAGCGCGCCGCGGCGCTGCGATCGACCGACCACCTGGCTCGCCGACGGGCGGATCTGCGCGAACTCGTCGAGTTGAGCCGCGTGCTCGGCGACCCGATCACCGAGATCATCACCGCGCAACGACTCACCGAGATCGCCTTCGAATCCGCGCGCTACGACGAACTGCTCGAGTCGCTCGAGCGTTCCGAAGCCGCGCTGGCGACGTTGGGCGCTGCGGGACGCTCGCACCTGCAGCTGCGCGTTGTTCGCAACCGCGCCGAGCTGGCGATGTTGCGCGGCGAGGTCGAGACCTCGGTGCAGCTGCTCGAGCAGATGATGTCACTCGCCGACCAGTTGGGCCTCACCCGTCAGGTGATCGCCGGCTACATGGGCAGCATCACCAAGGCTCGGTCGGCGCAGGGCCGAGTGGCCGAGACGATTCCGCTGTGGCGTCAACTGTCCGAGACGTTCGGCGACACGTTCCTCGCCGGGCTCGGCGTGGTGCTGCTCGAGAGCGGCGAGCCCGACGAGGCCGAGCAGATCTATCGCCGTTTCGCCGACGACGTGTTCGCCACGGTCACTCCGAACCTCACCTGGGTGCACAACCTGGCGTTCCTGACGGTGCTGTGCCGTCGTTTCGGTACCGCCGCCGAGGCCGCCGAGCTGGAGGCGCTGCTGTCGCCCCACGCCGACCTCATCGCCTACGGCGGCGCAGGTTGCTACGGCTCGGTCGCCCACTTCCTGGGGCTCCTCGCGGTGATGCAGGGAGACCTCGAACGTGCCGACTGGTGGTTCGATCGTGCCGTGCAGGTGAACGCGTCGATGCATGCGCCGCTGTTGCAGGCGGCCACGTTGGTGGCGCGCGCCGAACTGCTCGAGGCTCGCCAACACGGCAGCGACCCGAGCCGAGCCCAACAGCTGCGCGATGAAGCCGTCGCCCTGGCGATCGAGTGTGGGGCGCCGGCCATCGCCTCGCTGGCGCGGGCGCAGAGCGACTCACCGAACCCGCGGTAGTTTCCCTCGTCCGGTGCCGTCGTGTCCGCGCCGTGGTCAGCCGAACGTCGCGGTGGCGAGCACCGTGCCGTCGTCCGCCGTCACTCGCATCGCCGTCGCATCGAGCAAGGCCTCGTCGACGCCGGCCGCCCAGACGCCACCTGCGAGGTCGGCAACCTCCCACGTCCCCACCTCGACCCACGTTCCGGCGGTGGTCTGCAGTTCGCAATGCCGCTGCCCGGGAGTGGGTCGTGGCGACTGGATGGTGATGAACACGTGCGGTACCGGGTCGCTGACCAGTCGCACCGTTCCGATCTGGGTGCCGTTCGCGGCCACGATGGCCGCGGGCTCGGCGGCGACCGGCGCGTCGTCGCGTCCGAGTGCGAGCGCGGCCGCACCAGCAACGACGAGCAGCGCTGCCGCTGCTGCTGCCCAAAGGGCAGCGCCTCGGCGATGTCGGTGAGCGGGTGGCGCACCGAGGCGCGCGAGGACGCGATTCTCGAACCCGGCGGGTGGCTCCACCTCTGGCGCGACCAGCAGCAGTCGGTCGACGACGACGCCCAGTCCGTCGAGCAGGGACTGGCAGCGGGGGCACCCGGCGGCGTGTGCGAGCAGTTCGCCGCGGCGCGGTTCGTCGACCGCACCGAGTGCGAGTTCCTCGGCCAGCTCGTCGAACCTCGCGCAGCCGACTGCGGGGGAGTCGGTCATCGGTTCACCTCTTCGACCGCGTTTCGGAGGCGACGCAGACCCGCGCGGATTCGGGTCTTCGCCGTGCCGAGGGGGATGCCCTCGATCGTGGAGATCTCGAGTGCCGTACGACCGGCGATCGTCGCCAGCAGCACTGCCCGCCGCTGCTCGTCGGGCAGCGCCGCGAGCTCGACGCCGAGCCGACCCAGCTGGTCGGTGTCGATGGCGGCCTGCTGGGGGTCGGCGGCGTTGGACGGTGGCATGAGGCCGGCGACGACGGCAGGGTCCATCGGTGTGGCTCGACGTACCCGCATCGCGTCGATGGACAGGTTGCGCGTGATGGTCAGCAACCAGGTGGTCACCGAGGCTCGGCGGGGGTCGTACGACGCCGCATGCCGCCAGGCCCGCTCGAACGCCAGTTGGGCGATGTCGTCGGCCAGCGCTCGATCGCCCGTGATGGTGATCGCCAGTCCGTAGAGGCGCCGCTGGAAACGGCGCACGAACACCGCAGCAGCATCGCGCTCGTCGAGCGCGACCGCCGCGAGCAGCGCGTCGTCGGAGAGCCGATCCAATCGGGCGGGGTGCCGCACGACGACACCTTACGGACGAGGACCCGATCGGGATTTTCGGCGGTGCGCGCAATCTCTCCATCCGCCGCTCCCGTATGACCCGCAGCGCAGACAGCGCTCGACGAGAGGAACCCGAATGAAGATCTCACACTTCGTTGCAACTGCGGTCGGAATCGCAGCCATCTCGGTGGCCGGCCTCGCCACCGTCGCCACTGCCCGGAACGGCACGTCACTGGAGAACGACTCGATGATCGGTCTGCCGGCTGCGTTCGTCGGGTCGGCCAACTCGGTGCGCGGTGTCTCCGGCGGCGGGATCGCGTGGACGATCGGCGCGTCCGAGGTGGAGGTCAAGTCCTCCGGCAAGGTCGAGGTGGCGTTCCAGGACCTGTGGTTCGCCGCAGGATCGAACGTCGGCAAGAACACCGTCGCGAACATGAAGGTGGTCGTCTCGTGCCTGACGGCCGGTGGCGCAACGGTCAACGTCTCGACCGAGCCGTTCCCCGTCACCGTCGCCACGGCGACGGATCCCGGTGGCGACGGCATGATCGAGACCAAGGTGGCCCTGCCCTCGCCGTGCTTGGCGCCGATCGTGTTCGTGACCACCACCACCGACCGCTGGCTCGCCGTCAACGGCCTGTAGCGACGGCTCCGCGATGCGACGCGGGTGACGTCCCGTCCCGCCCCGGGCCGTCACCCGCGTCGTCAGGAGTTGCCTCGCCAGACGTCGATCGGAGAGGTGAGGTCGATCTCCATCTCGCGGACCCCGTAGTCCATCGACACGGTGACGCGGTAGCCGCTGTGGCGCAGCACCTTGGTCATCGAATGGTTCTCGAGCAGCACTGATGCCGTGAACGTGGTGATGCCGAACTCGGGGGCGAGTTCGATGAGGATGGCCAACAGCAGAGTGCCGATGCCCCGCCCCTGTTCCCTGTCCGCTGTGATGAATGCGACTTCGGCCGATGCCGAGGCGCCGTCGGGTCGCATCCATCGTCCGACGGCGATGATCTCGTCGTGCTCGACGACCACCAGGGCGCAGCGGTTGACGACATTGATGTCGGTGAGCCAGACGATGTCCTTGTCGGTCAGCCGTGGCTTGGCGGTGAAGTACCGCATCCGTGTGCTCTCGGCCGACAGGCCATCATGGAATCGACGCAACCGATCGCCGTCGGCCCTGGTGAGCAGCCGCACCTGTGCGCTGGTGCCGTCGCGAAGCACCCGATGGATGCCACCCAGCTGCAGGACCGGGTGGATGCTCGCGAAGTTGCCGTCGGTCACCGACGGTACGGTAGCGAACCCGCCCGGTCAGCCGTCCAACAGGTACCGGATGGCGGTCGCATCGCGGGGCGTCGGGCCTTCGTGGCCGGATCCGAGAACAGGGAACAGGGAACAGGATTCGCAGAACGGTGGTTGCATGGACGACATGGATCCCGCCGCCGACCTCACCGACGTCTCCGCCAGCCCCGTCCTCACCGGCTCCGGTCCCGATCACGACCGTCGTGTTCGCGACCTGCTCGAACTGATGGATGTCGTGCGACCTGCGGTCGAGGCCGACGGTGGCACGCTGCGGCTGGTCAGTGCCGACACCGACGGCGGCGAGGTCAAAGTGGAACTCGCCGGCGCGTGTGGCAGCTGCGAGGTGGCCGGGATGACGCTCGAGGGCGGCATTTCGCGCATCCTGCGGCAGCGCCTCGACTGGATCACCGATGTGCAGGGCACCGTGCAGGAAGACCCTCTGGCCACCGGTTGGGGTGGTTGGACACCGCGCGCCTGATGCTGCGTCGAGTGCTGCATCGGTCGTGGGGTCGGGTGGCGATCCTGTCGGCGTCGGCGTCGGTGCTCCTCGTCGCGACCGGATGTACCAGTAGCGCGACGACCGCGACGACCGCACCAGCGACGACCGCACCGGCGACGACC
>JANOET010000308.1:0-8040 GCA_031413415.1 Acidimicrobiaceae bacterium | reverse complement strand
GGCTCAGCCGTCGTCGTGGTCGGCTCAGCCGTCGTCGTGGTCGGCTCAGCCGTCGTCGTGGTCGGCTCAGCCGTCGTCGTGGTCGGCTCAGCCGTCGTCGTGGTCGGCTCAGCCGTCGAGGTGGTGGGCGCCGCGGTCGTGGTGGTCACGGCCGGGGCGGTGCCCTTGCACACGATCCAGTGCGAGATGTCGGGCTTCTGGCCACCGTTGTTCAGCGGCGGGTAGTACGCCATGCCGGCTGCCGGGTGCTGGATGACGGTGTCGCCGTTGCCGCCGTTGACGACGAGCAGCTCCCAGTGATCGCCGGGCCAGCTCTGGTTGAACGTGTACAGGGTGACCGACTTCTTGTCGCTCGCCACCTTGCCGTGCGAGTTCGCCTCGAAGACGTGCTTGTAGCAGTCAGCGTTGGGGTGTTCGCCCATGTTCGTCCAATACGACGGGTGGTTCGAGTTGGCGTTGGCGTTGCTGGCGCTGACCGAACCCATGGTGAGCGAGCTGGCGGTCAACAGGACGCCGACAGCGGCAGCGGCCATTCCCACACGGGATTGCAGTTTCATCGGGACCCTCCGTCACGAGCAGTGGTACGGGACCATGGTAAGTGGCCCTCACTGCAGGTGACCATGAGTCGTCCGCCCTATTCTGTCGATTTGCTCGCTTTCGTCAAGATGACCACTCCAATGCCAGGAAACTCCCTAGTCCTGAGCTGTCGAGCAGACTTTCCGCCTCCCGCACGCGGCTGCGCATGCGCAGAGCGTGAACGTCGGGACGAGCGGCGGCGGCGTTCCAGGCCGCCGCTCCGGCGTCCACCAACGCGTCGATACCCCATCGCGTGAGGAACTGCGCCTGCGATCGCACCGTGAGTGGCTCCGGCAACTGGTCGAGGCACACCTGGGCCGTGATGTCCTGGGTGCCCGGCTCGCGCAGGTAGTGAACCCCACGTTCGTGCCCGCGATACGTGCGCAGCCACTCGCGCCACGGCCGCCCGGCGAGCAATGCGGTGCGCGGGGTGACATAGTCGATGGCGAGCAGTGTGCCGCCCGAAAGCCGCCCCAGCGCGTCGTCCACCCAGGCGGCTGCGGCGTGCTGTATGGGGAAGCGGGCGCCATGGACCGCGTGCAGGGGGAGTTGCCACGACGCGTCGGCGACGACGGTGACCTCGCTGAGCGAGCCGTCGGCCGCGACCTCGACGCAGGCCTCGCGCCACGTGCCATCGTGGACCGCGAGCCGAAATGGCAGGTTGTCGAGCAGTTCGTTGGCCAGGATCACCCCGGTGAACGGTGCGTCGGGCAACTCGGCCACCGACCGGACACCGTCGGGGTGCAGGGCGCGCTGTGCTGCGGCGACTTCGACTGCCACATAGCGATCGCGCCATCGGGGCGCTGCGAGCAGGATGGAGCGGGCGAGGGTGCCGGGGCCAGCGCCCACTTCGACGACCTGGAAGTCGGTCGGCCGACCGAGACGCTCGTGCTCGGCGTCGATCCAGTTCGCCAGGACGGCGCCGAACAGGGGGCCGACCTCAGGGGACGTGAGGAAGTCGCCGCGCCGACCCGCCTGCCCACCGGAGGTGTAGAAGCCGTGCTCGCCGTACAGCGCGACCTGGAGGTATTCATCGAACCGCAGCGGACGGCCGAGCTCGCGGCGCGCCGCGAGCAGATCGTCAGCGGCCGAAGGCACCGGCGAGGTCGCTGAGATCGCCGAAGTTCGACACGAGGCCCGGCAGCACACCGAACAGCACCGTGCACACTCCGGTGATCGCCAGTGCCGCCATCACGGGCGCCTGGACCTTGATCGGCGTGACGTCGCCGTCGGGCACCGGCTTCATCCACATCTCACGCATCAGCATGATGTAGTACGCCGTGGCGATGACGGTGTTGACCGCAGCGATGACGGCGATGCTGTAGCCCCAACCGCCGCCGGCATCGAGCACCGCGCGGAACGCACCGAACTTCGCGTACCAGCCGCCGAGCGGCGGAATGCCGGCCAGCGAGGCGAGGAAGATGGTCATCATGACGGCGAGACCCGGTGCATAACTGAACAGGCCTCCGAAGGAGCTGATCTCTCCGCTGCGGGTCTTGCGGGTCACGGCGATGATCACGGCGAACGCACCGAGGTTCGTCGCCGCGTAGATGATGAGGTAGGTCATGACCGCCCGCAAAGCGGAGCTGGCGGCGTCACCCGTGCCGGCCATCGCCAACGGCATGAGGATGAACCCGCCCTGGCTGATGCTCGAGTAGGCGAACAGACGAACGATGTTCTTCTGCTTCAATGCGACGAGGTTGCCGAGTGTCATGGTGAGCGCCGCGAGCAACCACAGGAACGGGCGGTAGACGTCGTTGGCGACCGGGAAGGTGAGGAACACGAGCGCGACGAGGCCGACGAAACCTGCTGCCTTGGAGGCGACACTCAGGAATGCGGTCACCGGGAGGGGTGCGCCCTCGTAGGTGTCGGGTGCCCACGTGTGGAACGGCACTGCGCTGATCTTGAAGGCGAAGCCGATGATGACGAACGTGACGGCCACCACCTGCACGCCCACCTTGTCGCCCTCGAGCGTGACGACCTCGGCGATGTCCGAGAGACGGGTGCTGTTGGCCAGGCCGAACAACAGGCTCATTCCGTACAGCAGCACCGCGCTGGAGAACACACCGAGCAGGTAGTACTTGACGCCGGCCTCGTTGCTCTTGCTGTCGCGCTTGCGCCAGGCCGCCATCATGTACGCCGGGATGGACAGGAACTCGAGTGCCACGAAGAGGCTGATCAGGTCGCGTGACGACGTGAGCATCACCATGCCGAGCACGCTGCTGAGCAGGAGCACGTAGTACTCGCCCTGGTAGTAGCCACCCTCTTCGATCTCGTTGGTGCTGAGCAGCACGACCACGTAGGCGGCCAACAGGAACAGCGCCTTGAGGATGAGGCTGAAGTTGTCGACGATGTAGCGGCCCTCGCCGAGCGCATCGCGCACATCGTCGCCGATGACACCGAGCGTCACCACCGGGAGCACGGCGCCCAGCAGGAAGAAGCCGGTGATGGTGCCGGTGATCCAACGCCGGTGCTCGGCGACGAACAGGTCCACGAGCAGCACGGTGCAGATGCCGACGGCCAACACGATCTCGGGCGCGAGCGCGTGGTAGTCGACGGTCGGGGCGATGAAGTCGCCGACCTCGGCGAGGAGCGATCCGAGCATCAGGTCACTTCCCGCCGAAAACCTTGACGAGCTCGGTGACGCCGGGATCGAACACCTTGAACATCAGCTGCGGCAGCACACCGAACACCACGATCGCGACCAGCAGCGGTGTCCACGCGATCCATTCGAACGTGTTCACGTCGTGGATGGGCTCGTGATCGCCGTGATCGCCGTGCGCTGCATCGGTCTGCGCGGCATCGCCATCTTCGTGGGCCATGTGGCCATGGGCGTCGTCGTCGTGACCGTGACCGTCGGCGCCGAGACCGGCGAACTCGGGAGTCGGGTTGCCGAACGCCGTTCGCTGGTAGAGCCACAGCAGGTAACCAGCTGCCAGCACGGTGCCCAGCGCCGCGATGACCGTCAGCCAGCGGAAGAGGGTGACGCTGACACCTCCGTAGGGAAGGTCGGCACCACTGAGCGGGTTCCACGAGCTGAGCAGCGCCGGGAACTCACCCCAGAATCCGGCCAGGCCGGGAAGACCGAGCGAGGCCATCGCGCACATGCCGAGAATCCAGCCCATCTTGGGCATCTGTTGGAGCAGGCCGCTCAGTCGGCTGATCTCGAGCGTGTGGTAGCGCTCCTTCACCGAACCGGCGACGAAGAAGAGCATGCCGGTGATGAGACCGTGGGCGACCATGCCGAACAGCGCCGCGTTGATGCCGAGCGACGTGAGCGTGCTGATGCCGAGCATCACGAAACCCATGTGCGCCACGGACGAGAAGGCGATGAGACGCTTCATGTCGGTCTGGGCCAAACATCCGAGGGCACCGTAGATGATGCCGATGACGGCCAGCACCGCGATGATCGGCGCCCACTTGACCGCGGCCTGCGGAAGGAACGGGATGGCGATGCGGACGAAGCCGTACGTGCCGAGCTTCAGCAGGATCGCGGCCAGGATGACCGAGCCCTGCGTGGGCGCCTGGGTGTGGGCGTCGGGCAGCCAGGTGTGGAACGGGAACATCGGCACCTTCACGGCGAAGCCGATGAACATGCCGGCGAAGATCCAGATGGCCGTGTTCTTGCTGACGTCGGCGCCGTTCTCGAGGAACCACTTGAAGCTGAAGTTGGCGGCCTCGGGGTCGGCGGCGTTGCCGCGGGTCACCACGAAGAGCGCGATGAACGAGACGAGCATGAGGGCCGAACCGAACATCGTGTAGAGGAAGAACTTCAGCGAGGCGTACTGGCGGTTCTCGCCACCCCACACGCCGATCATGAAGTACATCGGGAGCAGCACCACTTCGAAGAAGACGAAGAAGAGGATGAGGTCCTGCGCGACGAACGTGCCGGCCATGCCCGTCTGCAGGACGAGCATCAGCATGAAGAACGCCTTGGGGTTGCCGGGCGACGGCACGTGGTCCCACGAGTAGATCATCACCAAGAGGGTGATGATCATCGAGAGCACGTACAACGGCAGGCTGATGCCGTCGAGGCCGATGGTGTACGTCGCCTTGATGGGTTTGATCCACTGGTTCGTGGTGAAGAACTGCAGTTGCTCGGACTTCCCGTAGTCGAACTGCATCATCGTGTAGATGCCCACCGCGAGCGTGGCGGCCGCCGTGAGGACGGCAACACCCTTGATCGTGGATTCGTCGCTCTTCGGGATGAACAGCATCAGCAGAACACCAGCCAACGGCAAGAACGTGCCGAGGCTGAGCAGCCACTGTTGGTTCTGGATTACGTCGTACATGGATCCCTCTAGCTGTTGACGAGTACGAGTACGAGCGCACCGACTGCTGCGGCACCGAACAGCAACGCTCCGTACATACTGACCTTGCCTGATTGCACCGGCTGCAGCACGCCACCGGCGCCCTGTGCCGTTGCACCACTTCCATCCACCGCTCCATCGACCACGCGTTGGTCGACGTTGCGGTACACCCACAGACCCGAACGGCGGGTGCCGATGCCGACGGCATTGACGATGCCGTCGAGCACGTGCTGGTTCGTCCAGTAGGCGGCCGCCGAGATCGGGTGGGCGATGGCCTTCACGATGACACCCTCGTAGAGCGCGTCGAGGTAGTACTTGTTGACGAGGAACTTGTGGCCGGCGCCGAGCAACGCGTTGCGCTGCGTGAGGCCCTGCAGCCCGTTCTTCTCCTCACCGAACACCTTCTTGCTGATGACCCAGCTGAGGCTGATGCCGAGCGCGACGAGAATGATGCTCGGCGCGGCGGCCATCCAGGTGAACGTGGGCGGCTCGGGGATCATGCCGGGCTCCTCACCGAACGGCAGGCCCATGGAACTCTCGAGCCAGTGCTCGAAGTAGTGCCACTTGAATGGCGCCGCGTTGAGATAGCCCGAGAAGACCGCGAAGAAGCCGAGGATGATCAGCGGCACGGTGATGGGCCACGGGGAATCACTGGGGGCGAAGGGCAATCGCTTGCCGTGCGCGATGGGCGCATGGCCCCCGGCACCGTGATTGGCGTCGTCGTGCACTGGGTGCGCATGGGTGTCGTGACCGTCGACGTCGTGGTGAACCTCGTCGCTCGCGCCTTCGTGCTCGTCGACGTGATCGCCGTGGACGAAGTGAGCCGCACCGCCGCGGGCCTTGCCGAAGAACGTGAGGTACGTGGCTCGGGTCATGTACGCGGCGGTCATGAACGCACCGATGAGACCGATGATGCCGAACACGGTGTAGTGGTTGTGCTTCGCCGAGTCGATGATCTCGTCCTTGGAGAAGAAGCCACTGAAGAACGGGATGCCGCACAGCGCCGCGGTACTCAGGATCCACGACCAGAACGTGACCGGCATCTTCTTGCGCAGACCGCCCATGTCGGTCTTCATGTCGAAGCTGTGGTGGGAACCCGTGTGCGCGATGGAGCCGGCACAGAGGAACAGGCAGCACTTGAAGAATGCGTGCGTGAAGATGTGGAACACGGCGGGCACCCAGGCACCCACGCCGAGGCCCATCATCATGTAGCCCAGTTGGCTGACCGTCGAGTACGCGAGGACCTTCTTGATGTCGTTCTGCACGAACGCCAACGCCGCGGCGATCAGGATGGTGATGCCGCCGATGACGGCGATGAAGTTGAACTGCTGGCCGCCGAGGTTGATCTCGAGGCCGGTGTGGAACACCGGGTAGAGGCGAGCCACCAGGAACACGCCGGCGACGACCATCGTGCTGGAGTGCAGCAACGACGACACGGGGGTGGGACCAGCCATGGCGTCGGGTAGCCAGGTGTGCAGCGGGAACTGGCCACTCTTGCCGATGGCGGCGATGAACAGCGCCACAGCGGTCCACATGAGCATCGTCTTGCTGTCGAATCCGCCGGTGGCGGCCAGGCGGTTGATTCCGGTCTCGCCGCCGATCTCGAGCGTGCCGAAGATGCCGAGCAACATGGCGGTGCCGACGAGCAGTCCCATGTCGCCGGTGCGCACGGTGAAGAACGCCTTCAAGGCCGCTCGACTGTTGGCCTCCTCCTCCCACCAGTGGCCGATGAGCATGAACGAGCAGAGGCCCATGATCTCCCAGCCGAGGATGAACTGGACCATGTTCGGTGCGAGCACCATGGCGAGCATTCCGGCCGAGAACAGGCAGAGGCTGGCGAAGAAGTGCGTGTAGCGGCGGTCACCCTTGACGTACTCGGTGGAGTAGATCTGCACGAGCGTGCTGATGAACGCGACCAGTACCAACCCCATGACGGCCAGGCCGTCGATGTGTTGACCGATCGAGAACTCGAACCCGCCGGCCTTCCACCACGTGACGGACTTGATGATCGGCTCTTCACTGTGGTGCGTCCACTGAATCCACTGGTAGGTGGCGCCAGCGGCCAGGACGAACGATGCGACCATCGACACGATGCCGATCTCGCTGCCGCCCTTGGGCATCTTCTTGCCGAAGAAGATGATGAGGAAGAACGCGACGGCAGGGAGGACGGGGATCAGCCACGCGTGTTCGAGGAACCAGCCGGCCGCGTGGACGGCTTCGCCTGCAGTTTCTTCTGCGAACATGCGTCAGCCCTTCATTTCCGACAGGTCGTCGAGCGAGATGCTCTTCTTGTTGCGGTAGATGAGCATCACCATCGCGAGGCCCACGCCGACTTCGGCGGCCGCAATGGCGATGATGAACAGCGCGAACACGTTGCCCTCGGCGTTGCCGTTGAGCCGATCGAACGCGAGCAGGTTGATGTTCACCGAGTTGAGGATGAGCTCGATGCTGAGCAGCACCATGACTGCGTTCTTGCGAGTGAGCACTCCGTACACGCCCATGCAGAAGAGCAGGGCGCCGAGGATGAGGAACTGGTTGACGAGCATGCGATGGTTCCTTCCCGTCAGTCTTTCCGAGCCAGCACGATGGCGCCGATGACTGCCGCGAGCAGCACGAACGACAGCGCCCAGAAGGGCAGCAGGTAGGGCTTGAAGATGAGGTCGCTGATCGTCGCGGTGTCGATCGGTTGGGCACCGTCACCGGTGGTCGTGGCGATCTTGTCGTCGGAGAAGCCCTTCAACAGGACGTAGGCCATCACACCGAACAGCAGCAGCGCCACCGGCGCAGCGACGGCCGCGTTCTTGTTGTTCAGGTCGAGGTCCTTGCCGAGCTTGGCCCGAGTGAGCATGACGCCGAACAGGAACAGGACCATGACGGCGCCGATGTAGACGAGCACCTGGGTGACGGCGACGAACTCGGCGGCGAGCAACACGTACTGCGCCGCAGCGCCGGCCATGACGACGACCAACGAGAGCGCAGCGTGCACGACGTTGCGGCTGGAGATGACGCCCACGCCGGCGATGATCATCGCCAGGGCGATGATCATGAAGCCGACGTTCTGCGCGACCTGGATGTCGGAGGCGAGCACCATCACTTGCCCTTCTTCTGCTCGGCGCCGACCTCGAGCGCCGGAGCCTCGGGCACGGTTTCCATC
>JANOET010000307.1:0-10974 GCA_031413415.1 Acidimicrobiaceae bacterium | reverse complement strand
AAGATCGAATTTTGTCCGCAGCGCGAACGTCGCTGCGGTTTTCGGTGGGAACCCAAAAACCCAAAGGCTCCGGGCGATCTCGTTTAAAACAATCGCCCCGACTCCTCCTCGCCCGGCCGCTGCCCCGGCCCGCCGATCAGGCCCGGCCGCAGTATCGGGTGGACGAGCTGTCGAGCCGCGAGCTCATCGTGTTGCGCTACATGGCCACGTCGATGACCAACCAGGAGATCGCCGAAACGCTGTTCCTCTCCGTGAACACGGTGAAGACCCACATCAAGCACGTCCTGCGCAAGCTCGGTGCCACCTCGCGCGCCGAGGCCACCCGTCGCGCCCGCGAACTGCACTATCTGTGACCCCAGCCCCGCCGTGCGCTGTGACGGGTACACCGTCGTCGCTGGTGGTGGTTCACGGCCGCCGCTGACAGAATGCCCTCATGGCCTCTCGTGACGCGCACCTTGCTCGAATCGACGGCGGATCGTTCGACGTCCTCATCGTGGGCGGCGGCATCAACGGCGGGGTCGCTGCAGCCTCGCTCGCCGGACGCGGCGCGTCGGTGGCGCTCATCGACCGGGGCGACTTCGGCGCGTTCACCAGCCAGGAGTCGTCGAATCTGGTGTGGGGTGGCTTCAAGTACCTCGAGCACTACGAGTTCCTCCTCGTGTGGAAGCTGTGCCGCTCGCGCAACCGGCTGATGAAGGCGTACCCCGACAACATCAAGGAGATCAGCTTCCTCGCCAGCCTCGACCAGACCGCGCCGTACGCGCCGTGGTTCGCCGGCCTCGGTGCGCTCGGCTACTGGGCGATCGGCCAGTTCGGCACGCGCTACCCGCGTGTGTTGAAGAAGGAGACCATCGAGCAGGACGAGCCGGCGGTGAACACCGACACGGTGCGCGGCGGCATCGAGTATCGCGATGCCTACCTCATCGACAACGACTCGCGGTTCGTCTTTTCGTTCGTTCGATCCGCCATCGAGGCCGGAGCCTCGGCCGCCAACTACGTCGAACTCGTGACGGCGACCCGCGAGGCCGACCGGTGGCGCGTGGAACTACGCGACACCGACTCGGGTGCGACGTACACCACATCGGCACGCGTGATCATCAATGCGGCAGGACCCTTCGTCGATCAACTCAACGCGAGCTGGGGCTCGACCACCGATCACAAGATCGTGTACTCCAAGGGCATCCACTTGGTGGTGCCGCGGCTCACCACCCGCGACCACCAGCGTGTGCTGGCGTTCTTCGACGACACCCAACGGCTGTTCTACGTCATCCCCATGGGACGGCGTTCGGTCATCGGCACCACCGACACGCGAGTCGACGTGGCCGACACTCACGTCACCGACGAGGACCGCGAGTTCCTGCTCGGTCAGATCAACGCTCGACTCGACCTGCTCCAACCGCTCACCCGCGACGACATCATCTCCGAGCGGTGTGGGGTCCGGCCGCTGGTCGTGAAGACCACCGCCGGCAACACCGACGACGTCGACTGGACGTCGCTCAGCCGCAAGCACGCCATCGAGACCGACCACAAGCGGCGCGTCGTCACCATCTTCGGCGGCAAGCTCACCGACTGTCTGAACGTCGGCGAGGAAGTGGCCAAGGAGGTCGAGTCACTCGGCATCCCGCTCGAGAAGGACCTGCACAACTGGTACGGCGAGCCGGCCAAGGCCACACGCGACGACTTCTACCGGCAGGCACGACTGATGAAGCTCGATTCCCTGCGCACCAAACCCGACACCGAACGGCTGACCGACCGGCTGTGGCGGCGCTACGGCCGACGCGCCTTCTCGATGCTCGAGGCCATCCGCGACGACCCTCGCATGGGCGAGGACATCATGGACAGTGCCGACTACCTGCGCGTCGAACTGTTCCTCGGCGCACACACCGAGATGATCACCAAGCTCGAGGACTTCACCCGCCGTCGGTCGAAGATCGACCTCGTGGTGCCGAAGGACGACATCGTCGAGTCCGAAGGGTTGAACGAGGTGTGCCAGATCCTGTTCGGCGACGACGCGGATCGCCGCCTGCAGGAGTATCTGGCCAGTCGCTAGAAGCCGAGGCGCTCGACCGCCATCGTCTTCAGCCGCTTGTAGTCGACCTTGCCGTTCGGCGCGCGACCGATGGTGTCGACGACGATCAGTTGCCGAGGCGCCTTGTAGTGCGCGAGGTGCGCCTTCACGTGGTCGGCGAGTTCGTCGAGTGAGGGCACGGCACCGTCGGTTGGCTCGACCACTGCGCAGATGGTCTCGCCGAAACGCTCATCGGGGAGGCCGACTGCAACCGCGTCGCGCACGGACGGGTGCTGCTTCAGCGCCTCCTCGACCTCTTCGGGGAACACCTTCTCGCCACCAGTGTTGATGCACACCGATCCGCGGCCGAGCAGCACGAGCGTGCCGTCGTCGTTCACCTCGGCCCAGTCGCCGGGCACACTCCATCGCTGACCCTCGAAGGTGCGAAACGTCTGCGCCGTCTTGGCCTCGTCCTTGTAGTACCCGAGCGGGATGAATCCGCCGACGGCCACCACTCCCCGTTCACCGGAGCCGGGCGCGACCCGCTCACCGTCGTCGTTGAACACGGCGCACGACGGTCCGATGATGAACCGTGCCGTCTGGGTGGCTCCGCCCGCAGTGGACACCGAGGCACCCATGCCGACGGCCTCCGACGAGCCGAACGAGTCGAACAGTGCTGCGTGCGGGACGTGGCGCAGCAGGCCCTCCTTGTTGTCCTGGCTCCACATGACGCCCGACGACGACATCATCACCAGGCTCGACAGGTCGTAACGGCCGGGTTCGGCGTCGAGGGCCTCGAGGATGGGAGCGGCGAACGCCTGACCGACGATGATCAGCGAGTTCACCCGATGCTCCTCGACCTGTGCGAGCAGCTCGTGGACGTCGAAGTGGCGCGACGGCAGCGTGGCGACGGCGCCGCCCAGGTTCATGGCGATGAGACTGGAGAACTGGCCGGTGCCGTGCATGAGTGGGCAGGCGCTGAGCAGCACGTAGCCCGGCATGTCCGGCGAGATTCGTGCGGCCAGTTCGTCGATGCTGTTCGCCGGAGGGACGCCCAGCACGGCGTTGCCGCCCGAGCCGAGCACGTTGAACAGGTCGTCCTGGCGCCACATCACGCCCTTGGGCATTCCCGTCGTGCCCCCCGTGTACAGCAGCAGCAGATCGTCGCCGCTGCGCCCCCATGGCCCTCGAGTCGGGCCGTCGACCACGGTCTGCACGACGCGCTCGTAGTCCTCGGCCCAGTCGGGCACCGAGATCGAGCCACCGGTGACGCAGTACCAGCGGCGGACCTTGGGCAGCTCGTGGCGCACCTGCTCGACGAGATCCAGGAACGCGCCGTCGAAGACCACTGCTTCGGCGTCGGCGTTGTCGAACAGGTACACGATCTCGGTGTGGCCGTAGCGATAGTTCGTGTTCACCGGGGCCATGCCCGCCTTGAACGCCGCGACGTAGGCCTCGAGGTACTCGGGGCAGTTGGAGAGATACACGGCGACCTTGCTCTGGTGCGTCAGCCCGGCCTGCAGGAGGTCGGCCCCCAGTGCGTCGGCTCGCGCGTCGAACTCGGCCCAGGTGAGCATCCGATCGCCCTGGATCTGGCACGGGCGCTCGGGCACCCGCGCTGCGACGGCCTCGTACACGTCCGCGAAGTTCCAGTCGGTCATCGGAAAATCCCCTCGTCATCCCCACCGGACAGCTTGACAGTGAGGCCGGTACCGAGTCGCACCGAAGGAATTCACGAATGCACTAAGGTGCGCTCGTCGCCCGGTCACTTCACCGGGCGACACCGAGCCACCATCACCCAGGGAGAACCGATGCGCCGCATCACCACTGCACTCGTCCTTACGGGCGCGCTCATGTTGAGCGCCTGCCAAATCGTGCTCACGCCGGTCGGCGGGTCGTCGACCACGGCATGCCCCACCGGCAACTGGGCCGTGTCGTCGCAGGCCATCAATGCCATGGTCACCAAGCTGGGCAGCACCCTCGCCTCGAATCTGGCGGTGACGTTGTCGAACACCGGCGTCACCGTGGCGATCAACGCGGACGGCACCTGGTCGCTCACCGCCAAGCAGACCGGCACGTTCACCGGCACACTCAGCGGCTATCCGGTGTCGGGATCGGGCGTGCTCGACGGCGTGGCGAGGGGCACCTACACCAAGACCGCGACCACCATCTTGTTCACCACCAGGTCGCTCGCCGGCACCAAGGCCGGTACGCCGGCCACCCTCACCGTGTCGGGCACGCTGGCCGGAACACCGTTCAGCAACGTGGTGTTCAGCCTGCCGGGCACGAACAGCGACGACCGCGAGACCGAGATGGAAGACGTCGTCGGTCTCACCGGGGCCGCCGGCTACACCTGCGGTTCGACCGGCACGCTGGGCCTGTCGTTCTCGAACTCGAAGATCGAGATGAAGCTCCGCCGCTGACGCGGACGAAGGGGGACGCGGACGAGGGACTCCCAGCCGGGGAGCCCCTCGTCCGTGTTGGAGGCGACGATGGGAATCGAACCCATGTGGAAGGATTTGCAGTCCTTTGCCTCAGCCACTCGGCCACGTCGCCACCTGTCGCCGAGCAGGCCCGACGACGGGTGAGCACGATAGCGGCAAACCTGCCGTGTCCCCCGGGCTTCGACCGCGCATGCCTCGCAGGGGCATGCGACAATCGCCGCCATGCGAACCCGCCGCCCCGCTCCCATGCTGTCCTCGATCGCCCTCGTGGCCCTGGTCGCCCTGGCGGCATGCAGCAGCGACGGAGCGAGCACCACACCGCAGAGCACCACGCCGGAGAGCACCACCGGGTCCACCGCGGCGCCCTCCACCGACCCGCCCTCCAGCGACGCGTCGACCACCACGGTGTCACCCGCCGTCGCTGCCGAGGCGTACTCCGCACGCGGTGGCTTCCCGGTCGGCGTCACCACCCTGCAGCTCGACGACGGCACCAAGGTCGAGGTCTGGTATCCGGCTGTTGCTGGTACGACTGGAACGGAGACCTACGACGTTCGCGACTTCACACCGGAGGCGATCAAGGCCTTGTTGATCGCCGACGTCCCGGCGACGTTCAGCTACGAGGCGGGTCGTGACGCAGAACTCGCCGAGGGCACGTTCCCGGTCGTTGCCTTCAGCCACGGATTCCTCGGATTCCGCAACTACTACTCCACGCTGACCGCTCACCTCGCCAGTTGGGGGATGGTCGTGGTGTCGGCCGACCACAGGGCCCGCGACCTGCCCCACCTGCTCGACACCCTCGATCGCGCCAACCGTCCGGCGGACACGTCCACCGCGGAGTTGCTCGGTGCCCTCGACCTGATCCTGGCGGAGGGCCAGGCAGACGGCAGCCGCTTCTTCGGCCACATCGACGACGAGCACATCGCCACGGTCGGGCATTCGGCCGGCGGTGGCACCGCCTTCCGAGCTGCGGCCACCGACGACCGCATCGACGGTTACGTGTCGCTTGCGTCCGGTGTGGCCGGCTTGCGCCGCGCCGCGAACAGCGACGACACCACGACCACGGCGATCCCGACGACCACGGCGATCCCCACCACCACGACGACGCCCATCGAACCGCCCGACAAGCCCTCCTTCTTCCTGGCCGGTTCGCTCGACGACACCGTCCCGGCCGAAGAGGTGAGCCGGGCATCGTTCGACAAGGTGCCCTCGCCGAGCCTGCTCTGGATCATCGAAGGTGCGGGGCACCTTGCGTTCTCCGACCTGTGCACCCTCGGCAATGGAACGGGCATCATCGGTGTGGCCGACGCGAACGGCCTGGGCGCATTCCTCGACTCGACACCCGGTGTTCGCAAACTCGGCGAGGACGGCTGCCTCGCTCCGGCACTGGACGTGACGACGACGTTCCCGATCATCAACCACGCCATCACCGCCTGGTTGAACGTCCTGTTCGGCATCGACGCCGAGCCGGTCGGCCTCGACGAGTCGGTCGCCGACCAGTACCCCACTCCGGTGGAGATCGTCTCGAAGTGACCCGCCCCAGGGGTCTCAGGTGGCGCCGGTGACCCTGGCACCACCGAACGCCGGCCGCGAGAAGACCTCGCGCAGCATCGGCTCGAAGTGCTCGAGCGGGCTGGTCGGCGCATCCGGGTCGAACGCCGCCTGATCCCATCGTTCGCAGAAGCGCACGCAGCTGTCGAACCACGGGTGATCCCGATGCACCTCACGGGCGTCGGGATCGAGGCCGACGTGGTGGCCGTAGTAGTGCTGCTGGAAGAGGCCGTGCATGGTGACGACCCAGGTCACCTCCTCGCGGACGTACGGTCGGATGATCGCGGCAGCGACCTGCGAGTGGTTCTCGGGGGCGAACGCGTCGCCGATGTCGTGCACGAGCGCAGCGACGATCCAGTCGACGTCGGCGCCGTCGGCCTCGGCCCGGGTCGCGGCCTGCAACGAGTGCTCGAGCCGTGAGACCCGATAGCCGCCCAGCCCGGCGTCGAGTTGGCGCAACCCGTCCAGAATGCGGTCGGGCAGCGCCTCGACGTACCGTCGCTCCTGCGCGTGGAGGAACTCGTACTCCTCGCGCGTGCCGTCCTTCATCTGCGTGAACCGCACCTGCTGCATACCGAGGATCGTACGCACCCCGTTCACACCCCGGCGACGGTGAACCCGAGCGAACGCGCCGCCTGCGCCTGGCGCAGGTCGAAGGTGAGGAACACCAGACCGGCCACCTGCAGTCGCTGGGCGCTGGCGAGGTGTACGGCATCCAGCGAGCGGACACCCAGCACCTCGCCGATGTCGGCAGCCGAGCGACAGACCACCTCGTCGACCGCCACCATTGCGAAGGCATCGAGGTCGCGATCGAGTTGCACCCTCGCCGACGTGAGCGCAGCGCCCTGCAGCAGGCGAGCCAGGTTGCGGCGCACCTCGACGAGCGTGACCCAGGAGGTGACCAGCACCGCGTCGGCCTCGAGCCAACGTTCAGCGGCCACCGAGTCGGGCTCGTCGACGAAGCGCTTCATCAGCGCGCTGGCGTCGACGTAGGTGGTCACGTGCCGCGGTCCTCGAGCAGCACCTCGGCGATGCGTCGAGGGCTGGTGGACCGCTGCAAGCGGCCGAGCGGCGCGGACGACTGCGGTGGACGCAACCAACCCTCCTCGAAACCGCGCTCCATCTGGCCAACCCCCGGCACCGGAATGATGAGCGCCTTCGGCACCCCGCGATCGGTGATCTGCAACGTCTCGCCCGCGGCCGCGCGGTCGAGGTACTCGGAGAGGTGTTGCTTCAGTTCGCGCACGCCGACGTTCATGTGGACACATTACCACCACGAGGTGTCCACATTGCGCACTGAGCCGGCACCAACGGATCAGGCGAGGGCGGCGCGGATGTGCTCGTGCACGAACCAGACGCCGCGCTCCTCCACGGTCGCGAGCACGCCGCCGGCGTCGACGCCGGCGTTGTGGGAACGCTGCACGGCGGTGCAGATCTCGATGTCCTGCAGATGCACCAGTCGATGCGCGTCGACCTGCGCATCGATCGCCGCCGCGTCGACTCCGGGGTGGGCGTACAGGCGACGGTGCACGAGCGTGCGATCGACGCCGACCGGCTCCATCCACATGGCCAATGCCGCATCGGGAAACACGTTGAGCATCAGGTTCGGCCAGATGGTGAGATAGCTACCCACGTCGTACGGCGTCGTGGTGGGCGCGCGCCCGATCTCATCCCAGCCGGCCTCGCCAGGCAGCAGCGTGGCCATGCGCACACCGGCATCGGTGGTGGGCCGGAGCGGTCGATCCCAGGCGTACAACGTCAGCCCATCGGCGACCATCGGGTAGTCGTGGGTGTTGGAGGTGTCGATCTCGGGGTGCACGAACGGCGTGTGGTAGTTCTCGGAATAGTTCTCGAGCAGCACCTTCCAGTTGAACGGCCGCTCGTGCGCCTCGCGTAGGACGAGGTGCATCTCGTCGAGTGGGTAGCCCGAGACGGCGGCGGCGAGAGGCCCGAAGTCGGGCGCCGGCGCGTCGGCATCGGCATGCACGAACACCCACCGCCGCCACGCGACGATGGCCACCGGATGCAGGGAGACCTCCGCCGGATCCCAACCTTCTGGTGCGCCGACACCTTGGGCACGAGCGAGCGACCCGTCGAGCCGGTACAACCAGGCGTGGTACGGACAGCTCAACGCCGCACCGTGGCCTTCGTCGCCCGACTCGCAGAGCGGCGCTGCTCGGTGACGGCACACGTTCAGGAACGCGCGGAGCACCCCGTCGCGGTCGCGCACGAGCAGCACCGGAAGGCCTGCCGCGACGATCGCCTTCCAGCCTCCGGCAGGCGGCATGTCTGCCTCGTCACCCACGCACACCCACTGGCGCCGCCACACCGCCTGCACCTCGCTCGCGTGATGTGCGGGGTCCGAGTACCAGGACGCAGGAAGAGTGCGGGCACGACGAATGCCCGTTGGGTCGGGGATCTCACGCACCTCGACGTCCACGTTCGGCTCCTCTCCACGGGTGGGTCGTTCTTTGTTATTCTGACTCACGAGTCAAACAACTCTTGGGGGAACCACATGACTTCGTCCCGTCGCGACTTTCTCGCCCGATCGGTGCAGTTGGGCGTGTTGCTCGGTGCCGGTGTGCCGCTGCTGCAGGCCTGTGGCAGCGACGGCAGCACCTCGGGTGGCAAGAAGACCGACCCGATCGCCGACGGGCTGGCGGCCGAGCCGGGTCCGCTGCGCGTCTTCAACTACGACTCGTACGTCAGCCCCGACGTCATCGCGGCGTTCGAGGAGAAGTACGGGGTGAAGGTCGAAATCACCACGTTCACCACCGACACCGAAGCGCTCACCAAGCTCGCATCGGGTGCGGTGAAGGTGGACGTCCACCACTCGATGTCCGGCACGTCCATCGATCGCCTCATCGAGGGCGGCCTGCTGCAGCCGCTCAACAAGAGCTACCTGACCAACTTCGGCAACATCCTGCCCGCGCTGCAGGACCCCTGGTACGACAAGGGTTCCGCGTATTCCGCTGCGTACATGTACTTCGGGACGGGCATCGCGTTCCGCGCCGATCGCATCGATCCCGCACAGGTCGCCGAACAGGGTTGGGACACGCTCTGGAACGCCGCCGACTTCAAGGGCGAGGTCTCGGTGCTCGACGACGAGCGCGAAGCACTGGTGATGGCCATGATGCGCAAGGGCAAGTTCGACGTGAACACCACCGACCAGGCCACCATCGACCAGGCGAAGGCCGACCTCACCGAGTTGATCGACCTGGTGAACGTGAAGGTCAACATCGAGTGCTACAAGAACATCCCCGAGGGCACCACCAGCATCGGCCACACCTGGAGCCCCGACATGGTGAACGCCTACGCGGCCTACCTGCCCGAGGGCACCGGTCCCGAGGTGCTCGGCTTCTGGCACCCGCCCGCAGGCGAGTATCTCGTCACCAACGACAGCATGGGCGTGGTGGCCGGATGCGAACACCCGGTCCTCGCGCACCTCTACATCGACTTCCTGCTCGACAACGACATCGCCGAGCAGAACTTCAGTTGGGTCGGCTACCTGCCGGCGCTCACCAAGCTCGACGCCGACTACGTCATCGACACCGGCTACGTGCCCGAGAACCTTCGTGCGTGCATCCCCACGAAGGACGAGATCGAGCAGGCGCTGTACCTGAAGCCGCTCGGCATCGACGGCGACGCCCAGTACACGGCCGCCTGGTCGGCGTTCACCTCGGGCGCCTGACCGGGTGACCGCCACGCTCTCGCCTGCGCCGCGAGCCGCCAAGCGACGGACGCCCGCGATCTGGCCGTTCTTCGCCGCACCCGGGGTCGGCTGGCTGATCGCGTTCTTCGTCGTCTCGGTCTACGCAGTGATGGCCGTCGCCTTCGGCGCGGTCGACCCCATCCTGCGCACCGCGGTGCCGCAGTGGAACCCGATGCGTTGGGACTTCGGCGCGATGAGCGACGTGCTCGACCGGGTCTTCGGTGGCGACCTCGGCACGGTGTTCCTGCGGACGTTCGGCTTCGTCGCCCTGTCGCTGCTGGGCTGCATCGTCATCGGGTATCCCGTCGCGTACTTCGTGGCTCGCAAGGCCGGCGACCGTCGCGGCCTGGTGCTGATGCTGCTCGTGCTGCCGTTCTGGATCAGCTACCTGATGCGCATGCTGGCGTGGACCAACCTGCTCCAGACCGACGGCATGGTGAACTCGGTGCTGCAGTTCCTGCAGATCCAGAACGAGCCGCGCAACTGGCTCGACGGCGACTGGCAGACCGTGGTGTGGGGCCTCACGTACGGGTACGTGCCGTTCTTCATCCTCCCGCTGTACAGCACCCTCGAACGCATCGACGGCCGACTCATCGAGGCCGGCCGCGACCTCGGCGCGTCGGCGACGCAGACGTTCCTGCGGGTCACCCTGCCGCTCAGTGTGCCGGGGCTGATGGCCGCGAGCGTCATCACCATCCTGCCGATGTTCGGCGACTACTACACCAACACCTATCTCACGAGCGGTTCACCGAGGACCGAGATGGTCGGCAACCAGATCGAGTTCTTCCTACAGCGTTCTAGCCAGCCGCAATCTGGAGCATCGCTTGTGCTGCTGCTGATGGCCTGCCTGCTCGTGCTGATGATCTACTACTTGGTCGTCACGATCCGGTTGCAACGGGCGTCGGAACTATGAAACGTCGATTCCCAACGCTTGCCGTACTCACGTGGTTGTACGTGCTCTGGTCGCTGCTGCCCGTGCTTGTCGCGGCGAGAATCTCGTTGAACGATGGCCGCAGCCGGTCATCGTTTCAGCCGATGTCGTTTCGCTGGTACTGGGGCGACAAGAGCTCGTCGGTCTGGTACGACGACAGCTTGCAGACGTCGATGGCCAATACCTTGAAGCTGGCTCTGCTGTGCATGATGATCGCCACGCCGTTGGGCGTGGCAATGGCAATCGGTTTGCACCGTTGGCGCGGCAAGATCTCCAACGCGGCCAACGGGCTGATGCTGATACCGATTGTCACGCCCGAAATTGTCTTCGG
>JANOET010000306.1:0-5940 GCA_031413415.1 Acidimicrobiaceae bacterium | reverse complement strand
CTCGGCCACCTTGCCGGCGCAGAAGTCCTGCACCGAGCGAAGCGTGTGCCCGGTGTCGGCCACATCGTCGGCGATCAGGATGCGGGCATGGCTGACGTCGACGAAGTCGGGCGCCGGCGGGAGGATGCGCGGCACCTCGAGACGCTCGTCGACACCGGTGTAGAACTCGACGTTCATCGTGTACACGTTCTTCACCGACAGCGCGTACCCCAGAGCGCCACCGATGAGCAGGCCACCACGAGCGATCGACAGGATCATGTCGGGCTCGTAGTCGTCGGCCACCATCTGGGCCAGCACACGCGATGCTTCGCCGAAAATCTCCCAGGTCATGATTTCACGCTCGTTCGACACGTCGCTGAAACTAACCGACGGGTCAGCACCCGGCGAAACGGTCGTACCCGAAACAGTGCCGCAGGCGCTGCATCAGACGACGAAGTCAGAAGACGATGTCGGTCGGCCGCACCGGTACCCGCACGAGATCCTTGCCGATCGCATCGCGAATCGCAGCCACCACCGCAGGGGTCGAGGACACGGTGGGCGGCTCCCCTACTCCCTTCGCGCCCAGCGGAGCCTGCGGCTCGGGCTCTTCGACCAACCCGATCACCACGTCGGGCATGTCCAGGAACGTGGGCAGCAGGTAGTCGGTGAACGAGGCGTTCTTGACGATCCCGCGCTCGGAGATGATCTCCTCCATCACGGCCAGGCCCACACCCTGCGCAATGCCACCCTCGATCTGACCGGTGACGCTGAGCGGGTTCAGGGCTCGGCCGACGTCCTGCACCGTGGCCACCTGCACCACCTTCACCAGACCGAGCACCGGGTCGACATCGACCACCGCACGGTGCGCCGCGAACGCGAACGCCGTGTGGCAGTTTCCCTGACCCAACTCGTCGAGATCCTCCGTGGGCCGATGGTGATGCTCGAAGGTCTCGTCGATCTCGAGGCCGACAGTCGCCTCGGCAACGGAGATCCGCAAGTCGCCGACGGTGTCGATGACGTCGGTGCCGTCGATGGCCAACTGGTAGTCCTCGAGGTCGAACCGCGCGGCCACGTGTTCGAACACACGCTCGCGGACCAGTCGGCAGGCACCGTCGACCGCGCCGCCACTCATCCACGTCTGACGGGATGCCGACGTCGACCCAGCAGACCCGATGTGGGTGTCGATCTGGTCGAGCACGACGTCGTCGACGCCCAGCACGGTGCGAGCGATCTGGGCCGCCAATGTGACGAAGCCCTGGCCGACCTCGGCCGTGGCGAACTTCACCGTCGCGACCCCGTCGGCAAGCCGAACCCGTGCGGTGGAGTAGTCGTCGAACGCCTCGCTGTACATCAGGTTCTTGATGCTGACGGCCCAGCCGATACCGCGCACGACATCGCCGCGGTCGGCAGTGCGGCCCGCCCCACCGGGCAGCCGCATGGGGTCGCCGTCGTGCCCGCCGACCGGTTCGGAAGGTAGCGGCAACTCGCCCAACTCGCGGATGAGACGCGCCACCGGCGCGACGCTCTCGACGACCTGTCCGGTGATGAGACGGTCGCCAGTCTGCATCGCGTTGAGCAGGCGCACCTCGAGCGGTTCGAGACCCACCGCAGCGGCCAGCTTGTCCATCTGCGCCTCGTGCGCGAAGCACGCCTGCACCACGCCGAAGCCGCGCATCGCGCCACACGGCAGGTTGTTGGTGCGCACCGCCCAGCCATCGACCGTCGCACTGTCACAGCGGTACGGACCCTGGGCGTGAGTGATGCCGTTGATGAGCACCGCCGATGACGTCGAGGCGTAGGCGCCACCATCGAACACGAACGTCGCCTCGACCCGCAGCAGTCGACCATCGTGGTCGGCGTGGTGCCGCATGGTGATGCGGCATGGGTGACGGTGCACATGGCCGAGGAAGCTCTCGTGACGGCTGTAGGCCATGCGCACGGGCCGCAACGTGCGCAGCGCGAGCAGACAGGTGTGCACCTGCAGGCTGATGTCCTCGCGAGCGCCGAACGCACCACCCACACCGCCGAGCACCAGACGGACCTCGTCCTCGGCAAGTCCGAGGCAGGCCGCGATCTGCTTGCGGTCCTCGTGCAACCATTGGGTGGCGATGTGCAGTTCCACGCCCGCGCCGCCGGGGTCGGGAACGGCGAGCGCCGCCTCGAGACCGAGGAAGGCCTGATCCTGCATGCCCAACTCGTAGGTGCCCTCGACGACGATCGGCCCCTCGATGCTCTGGTCGCCGCGCACGATGCGCTGATGGCGGATGACATTGCCGTCGGGATGGATGGGCGGGAACGAGCCGTCGACCGCGAGCGAAGGCTCGACCAGCGGCTCGAGCACCTCGTACTCGACCACGATGGCCTCGAGCGCACGACGGCAGACGTCGGGGTGGTCCGCCGCGACGGCGGCCACTGGCTCGCCGACGAACCGCACGTACTCGGAGGCGAACACCGGTTGATCCTGGCTGATGAGGCCGTAGGTGGCCTTGCCCGGAACATCGGCGGCGGTGATGACCGACTCGACGCCGGCGACCCTCCACGCCCCGCTCAGGTCGATGCGCACGATGCGCGCGTAGGGGTGCGGGGAACGCAGGGTGGCGCCCCACAGAAAACCGTCGGCGCTCACGTCGCCCGAGAACTGGAACGTGCCCTGCACCTTGGCGACACCGTCGGGTCGCAGCGCACTGTCACCGAGCCGGCCCGGCTGGGTGTTCGAACGCGTGGTGGGCGTCACCAACGTGTCGGTCACGACGCATCACCGTCCGCTCGCCGCGCCACCGCGACTCGCTGCACGGCATCGATGATGCGGCCATAGCCGGTGCAACGACAGATGTTGCCCGACAGCTCCTCGCGGATCTCGAACTCGGTCGGGTCCGGCGAACGCTCGAGCAGCGCGTGAGTGGCCATGATCAGTCCAGGCGTGCAGAAGCCGCACTGGACGGCGCCGGCGGTGACGAACGCCTGCTGCACGTCGCTGGGCGCACCTTCGGGCGCGATGCCCTCGATGGTGACGATCGGCTGCCCCACGGCGCCGGCGGCGAGGACGAGGCAGCTGCACACCAGTTCGCCGTCGACCATGACGCTGCACGAACCGCACTCGCCCTGCTCGCACGCACCCTTGCTGCCCATCAACCCGAGGCGTTCGCGGAGCACGAACAGCAGGCTCTCGCCCACCCATGCGTCGCGCACGTCACGCCGCACGCCGTTGACGTACAGGGAGTAGATCTCACTCATGGGGGAACGCCCTCCGCAGCTGTCGACCGGCCAACACACCCACAGCGTGTCGACGATACGCGGCCGAGGATCGGTGATCGTCGATGGGCCGCGACGCCGCACGGACGAGCTCGCTGCACTCGGCGATCACCTCGGCCGACAGGTGGCCCGTGCCCATGTCGGCCCGGCTGGTGGCCAACGCCTCGGCCTCGGGGCAACGAAGATTGGTGGGACCCACCGAGCCGTGGGCGTTGGCCACCCGACCATGCTGTACCGCGATCGCAACGCTGGCCGTGGCGATCACCATCGCATTGCGGACGCCGACCTTCGAGTAGCCCTGATACCCGTCGGCGACGGGCACGGTGATCGCCGAGATCAGCTCGCCCGGTCGACGAACAGTGCGCTTCGGGCCGAGCATGAAGTCGGCGAAGCGCACCGTGCGCAACCCGTCGGCGGCCACCAGCTCGATCTCGGCGTCGAGCGCAGCGAGCACCGGCAGGCCATCGCCCGCCGGCGAGCAGGTGCCGACATTGCCACCGATGGTGGCCGCATGACGGATCTGCGGCGACCCGACCGTTCGAGCGGCCTGGGCCAACGCGGGAACCCACGCCGCGATGGGCTCGCGCTCGATCTCGGCGTAGGTGACACCGGCACCGAGGCGGAGTCGGGCTCCGTCGTGCTGCCAGGTGCGCAACTCGGGGACCCGGTTCACGACCACCACGTGGTCGGCGCGCCGATGGCCACCGTTGAACTCGACCATCAGGTCGGTACCACCCGCCAGCACGGTGGCGTCGGGCGATTCGGCGAGTGCGGCCAGGGCGTCGTCGAGTGAAGTGGGAACGAACACGGACATGACGCCGACGACGTTACATTTCGTCGACAACTCGAACCGCGTTTCACTGCGGTGCGTCACACAGCGTTCACGCCGAAGGACCCCGCGGTCACTCGACGATGCGACCCTCGACAACGTCCTCGGGCGGCGGCAGCTTCGGGTTCATCGCCCCCAGGTGGTGCCGGAGGATCTTGGCAACGGCGAGATTGCGAACCCAGTTCCGATCGGCAGGTACGACGTACCACGGGGCTTGGACGGTCGAGGTCTTGGTCAGCGCGTCCTCGTACGCCTGTTGGAACTTCGGCCAGAGCGCGCGGTCGTCGAGGTCACCGGCGCGGAACTTCCATCGCTTCGCCGGATCGTCGACCCGATCCTGCAGCCGTTCGCGCTGTTCGTCCTTCGACACGTGGAGGAACAGTTTCACGACGGTCGTTCCTTCGTCGACGAGCAGCTGCTCGAACGCGTTGATGTGATCGAAGCGGCGCGACCACACCGCCTTGGGCGCAAAGCCCTTCACCCGCACCACGAGCACGTCCTCGTAGTGGCTGCGGTTGAACACCCCGATGTCACCCTTCGCCGGAACGGCCGCATGCACCCGCCACAGGTAGTCGTGCGCGGTCTCGGGGCCGCCCGGCACCTTGAAGCTGGTGACCTTCACACCGGCAGGGTTCAGTCCGGAGAGAATGGCTCGAATGGTGCCGTCCTTGCCGGCTGCGTCCATGGCCTGCAACACCACGAGTAGGCTCCGGGTGCCCTCGGCGTAGAGGTGCTGCTGCAGGCCGTCCAGTTCGGCCTTCACCGTCTCGAGTTCGACCAGGGCCGACGCCTTGTTCCAGCCGAACGTGTCGTCGGTGGAACGCCCCCGCAACCGGGGTGCCGTGCCCGGGGCGACACGCAGCGAGTGGATCAGATCCTTCGTCATGGCTGCACGCTAACGGCGCGCTCAGCCAGGGGTGTACGGGCAGTGCCGACAACCGCTGTCGCAGCAGTAGCCACGCTCGGCGAGGAACTGCGCCGTGAACACCGTGTACCCCGTGACCGGATCGCGATACGTCGGACACCGCTCGGCGACGGCCGCGGCATGCCGAGCCATACCCTCCACGAAGCCGCGCTGCTTCGGTGAGTAACGACGAGGGAGCGGCATGTCGAGATGGTGGTCGCGCAGCACTCGCACTCGGCGAGAGTACTTCCATGTTGTCGTGTTGCGGTCGGTAGTGGCTAAGGTGCGCCTCGCCGGGTGTGATGGGGGTCACAGCCCGCTCCGGCGACAAATCGAACACGATTGAAGGGGGAAAGCACGTGCGAAACAGTCGCTCGTCCGGCACAACCGGTCGGCTTCTCGCAGCAGCCTTGATCAGCCTTGGGTTGATCGCCGCTGCCTGCAGCAACAAGAAGGATGACGCTGGTGGCACCGACACCGGTGGCACCACCGAGACCACGACCGGAAGCGAGACCACCACCGCCGGTGCTGAGACCACGGCACCCGAGACCACCGCACCTGCGGAGGTGGCCGTCCCCGGTGGCACGCTCATCGTCAGCGGCGAGGCCGAAGTGGCCAGCCCGTGGACCCCGGCAGCCATGCAGTGCGACAGCTACTGCCAGCAGCGTGCCCGCTCGTTCTACGACCCGGTGGTCGTCATCGGTGCCGACCTCGAGCCGCACGGGATGCTCGTCGAGGGCTGGACCAGCAACGACGACTTCACCGAGTTCACGTTCACCGTCCGCAGTGGCATCTCGTTCCACGACGGCACCCCGCTCGACGCGGCCGCCATCGTGAAGAACCTCCAGGTGTCAGGCGCTGGCCTGCTCCTGGGCGCTGCGCTGAAGGACATCGGCAAGCTGTGCGACGGAGCCCCGTGCACCGCGGCCCAACTCGCCGACCCCGCCGTCGTGAAGACGATGGCCATCGAGGCCAC
>JANOET010000305.1:0-4971 GCA_031413415.1 Acidimicrobiaceae bacterium | reverse complement strand
GTCGACGACGGTGATCTCCACCTCGCCGCCCGCATGATGGTGCTTGAAATGGCGGTACAGGCGGTTGGCCGTGAGGGTGCCGCCGGTACCACCGCCGAGAATGACGATGCGCCTTGTCGTTGTTGCAGTCATCGGGGACCGTCCTTTCGGTCCTCAGGATGCGCCAGCAGATACCCCGGGGGGTAGGGCACTTGGTCCCGTCAGTGACGTGTCCTGCGCCACTCCCACAGGAACCGCCAACCCACCAGGAACAGCAGCGTGAACGCGCTCGCGACGATGATGAACGGCACCGCCGTGCCCCGGTCGAAGACGAAGCGACGCAGCAGCATGCCGCCGACGAGCGTGCAGATCCAGATGATCATCCCGGTGGTGGGCGACGTCGGCGTCCTCCACGCGCGGGCAACCAGCCAGCCGGCGGCCAACGCGAGCAGGAACGGTGCGGCCACGTTCAGCGCACCGGCGACGACGTTGCCGCCTTCGTCGTGGCTCTGGCGACCCAAGGCCACGAACAGCAGCACGAAGCACACGTCGGCGACGGCCGACCAGACCACGACTCTCGAGGCCGGGGGCGCCGTCGGCGGCGCGGTGGCGTCGCTCACTCGGCGAACCGTCCGACCTTGCCCTTGAAGAACAGCAGCGGCACGGGCTCGAGGTCGGGATGGGCGTGTTCGAGTTCGACCACACGTCCCATCACGAACTGATGATCGCCGGCTTCGACGACCTGCTCGATGGCGCAATCGATCCAGGCGATGGCGCCGTCGAGAACCGGTGAACCGGTAATGGGCGACGGATGCCAGTCGACGCCCTCGAACGGGTCCGCGATCGTGCTCTTCGCGAACTGCCAG
The DNA here is from genome assembly GCA_031413415.1 of Acidimicrobiaceae bacterium. GTDB lineage: Bacteria > Actinomycetota > Acidimicrobiia > Acidimicrobiales > Ilumatobacteraceae > UBA668. The sequence continues at coordinate 4,126 of JANOET010000305.1, read as the reverse complement.
CACAGTTCGTCCTGCAGGCAACCGAGCACGTTCACGCAAAACGAGCCGGTGGCCTCGATCGCCTTCCATCGTTCGCTGCCGGTCATGGGTAGGAACCCCACCAGCGGCGGGTCGAGCGACACCGAGGTGAAGGACCCGATGGTGAACCCGACGGGAGTGCCGTCGGCCTGCGTGGCCGTGACCACGGTGACACCGGTGGGGAAGTGGCCGAGCACCTGACGGAAGAGCGACGAATCGATCGACATGCTCGGGACTGTAGAGCACGGGCACACGGTTCGTCCCATGTGTGCGAACCTTGCGTGATGGACGACAAGGCGACCATACGCAAGCGAATGCGCATGGTCCGCGAGATGGTCGACGACCATCTGCTGCGCAGCGTCCAGCTCTGGGCCGCGGTCGCCGAACTGGCCGAGTACCGCGAGGCGACCAGCGTGATGGCGTTCAAGGGTTTCGGGAGCGAACCCGACACCGACCCGCTGTTCGCTCGGCTCGCGGCCGAAGGGAAGCGGCTGTTGTTGCCGCGCATCGAGGACGGTGAGATCGTGGTGTGCGACGGTGACGGCCCGATGATCCGTAGCCGCTTCGGGGTCGACGAGCCGCAGGGCTCGGCCGTGCCCCTCGACGAGGTCGGGTTCGTCATCGTGCCCGGTCTGGCGTTCACGCCCGATGGCCGTCGCCTCGGCTACGGAGGTGGCTTCTACGACCGATTCCTGCCCCGGGTCGCGGCCCCGAACGCGGGCGTGTGCTTCGCCGAACAGATCGTCACCGATCTGCCCGTCGAAGCACACGACGTCCGTGTCGAGCTCGTGGTCTCCGCGTGAGCACTCTCCAGGAACTTGAGTTCCTGGAGAACGGTCACTCGCCTTCGTAGTACTCGCGGCCGAGGTGGGTGACCTGCTCCTCACCCATCATCCAGCGCAGCGTGTTCTTCAGCTTGGTCTGCTGGATGAACAGGTCGTGCTCGGCGTACAGGCCGGGGGCCACCATCGGCGCCTTGTAGTAGAAGCTCAGCCATTCCTGGATGCCGTACAGGCCGGCGCGCTGGGCGAGGTCGCTGAACAGCACCAGGTCCAGTGCCAGTGGCGCGGCCAGGATGCTGTCGCGGCACAGGAAGTCGACCTTCAGCTGCATCGGGTAGCCGAGCCAACCGAACAGGTCGATGTTGTCCCAGCCCTCCTTGTTGTCACCGCGCGGCGGGTAGTAGTTGATCCGCACCTTGTGGTACACGTCGCCGTACAGGTCGGGGAACGTCACCGGGTCGAGGATGTGCTCGAGCACGCCGAGCTTGCTCTCTTCCTTGGTCTTGAAGTTGTCGGGATCGTCGAGCACCTCGCCGTCGCGGTTGCCGAGGATGTTCGTGCTGTACCAACCGCTCAGGCCGAGCATGCGGGCGCGCAGCATGGGGCCGAGCACGGTCTTGATGAGCGTCTGGCCGGTCTTGAAGTCCTTGCCGCTGATGGGGATGCGCCGCTCGATGGCCAGCTCGCGCAGCACCGGGATGTCGACGGTGAGGTTCGGCGCGCCGTTCGCGAACGGCACACCCTCGAGGATCGCGGCGTAGGCATAGAGCATCGACGGGGCGATGGTCGGGTCGTTGGCGTCGATCGCTGCCTCGAACGATTCGATGTCCTGGTGCGCCGGGCCGGGCTCGATGAAGATCTCGGTGCTCGCGCACCAGATCATCACCACACGCTCGACCTGCTTCTCTTCGCGGAAGCGGTTGATGTCCTCGCGAATGGCGTTGAGCATGCTGCGCTTGTCGATGGTGTGCAGCGTGTTGTCGGCGTCGATGCGCTTCACGTACTCACGGTCGAACGCGGCCGGCATGGGGCGCACCTCGCGCAGCGCGTCGGCGACGGCCTCGATGTGCTTGCCGCTCTCGAGGACCCCGGCGCGGGTCGCGGCGATGTAGGCGTCATCCGGGAACGGATCCCATGCACCGAACACGATGTCCTCGAGCGATGCCAGCGGCGCGAAGTCCTTGATGAGCGGGTTGCGGTTGTCGGTGCGCTTCCCCAGACGGATGGTGCCCATCTGGGTGAGGCTGCCGACGGGCAGCGACTGACCGCGCTTGACCAGCTCGACGCCAGCGATGAGCGTGGACGCAACGGCGCCGAGGCCGACGGTGAGCACGCCGAGGCGGCCGGTCGCCGGCGCGACGGTGCCGGGCGAGGGGGGAGTGTTCGGAGGTGTCATGACCTCGACGATAAGTGACGCGGTATGACGGTCCCGTTCGGTTCAGTAATACTTCACAATATGGACGACCTTCGACCGAACCTGTCGACCGCCCAACTGGGCTACCTCGTGGCGATCACCCGTCACCGCACCTGGGCCGAGGCGGCGTCGTCGTTGGGCGTCACCCCCTCGGCGCTCTCGCAGGGCATCGCCGAGTTGGAACGCCGTCTCGGTGTGCCATTGTTCGCCGCCGACGGTCGCCGCCGGGTGCCACACGAGTACACGGCGACGATGGCCGAATGCGCCGAACGGGTGTTGGCCGACCTGGACCAGACGACCCGATGGCTGCGCGCGGTCGGGGCGGGTGAGGTGGGCCGGTTGCGGGTGGGCATGATCGACATCGCTGCCGTCCACCACTGCCGCGATGCAGTGGGCCGGTTCCGTCGTGCCCACCCCGAGCTCGACGTCGGCTTCACCGTCGCCCCCACGGGCGAACTGCTCGGCCGACTGGACCGCAGCGAACTGGACGTCGCAGTGTGCGTCGATCCCGAAGGGGTGGGACCGTTCGACACCGTTCCGCTGCTGCGTGACGAACTGGCCGTCTACGCCCCACCCGGCGTGACCCAGGGGGGTGCCGCCGGCGACCTGGGGGCCGTGGTTGCTGTTTCCGGCGAGTTCGCGGACTCGCACCGCGATCGACGCCCGACTCGGCGAGATCGGTGCCCCGCTCGTCGTCGAGATGGAGTCGCACCAGCCGGAGGTGCTGGTCGAGATGGTGCGTCTCGGGCTCGGTTGGACCGTGCTGCCCACCACCCAGGCCGAGCACGGCAACCACCGGCTGTCGCGGGCGATGGACGAGCCGCTGCTCAGCCGGACCATCAGCGCGGTGACCCGCCGCGGGGGCGCCACGCACCCGGCCGTGGCGCCGTTCATCGCTGCGCTTCGAGCGGAATGAGGGTTCCGGGTTGCGAACGGGCGCCTTCTGGTGCCACACTCTTCCCGATGCGTGCCCAGGCCAACCTCGATCTCCGCACCCTCGTAGTAATCCTCGTGTAGACGCACGCCTCCATAGTCGCGTGCGTCCAAGCCTCCCAGTACGGGGGGCTTCTTCGTTTTTCCACCCTCAGCCAGGAGTTCCCATGAAGATCACCGGGGCGCAAGCCCTCATCAAAGCGCTCGAGATGGAGCAGGTCGAAACCATCTTCGGCCTTCCGGGCGGCTGCATCCTTCCCGCCTACGACCCGCTGCTCGATTCGTCGATCCGCCACATCCTGGTGCGTCACGAGCAGGGCGCCGGCCACATGGCCGAGGGCTATGCGCACGTGACGGGCCGTCCCGGCGTCGCCATGGTCACCAGCGGCCCGGCCGCCACGAACATGGTCACCCCGCTGATGGACGCCTACATGGACAGCATCCCCATGGTCTGCATCACCGGTCAGGTGCCCACCACGGCCATCGGTAGCGATGCGTTCCAAGAGTGCGACACCATCGGCATCACTCGCAGCACCACCAAGCACAACGAGCTGGTGATGACCGCGCAGGACATGCCCATGGCCGTCCGTCAGGCGTTCCACATCGCGACCACCGGCCGCCCGGGACCGACGCTGATCGACATCCCCAAGGACTGCCTCACCAACACGATGGACTGGTACTGGCCCACCGACCAGGAGGTCATGGACAGCCTCCCCGGCTACCGGCCGAACACCAAGGGCCACCCGCGCATGATCAAGGAAGCCGCCAAGCTGATCATGGCGGCCGAGCGGCCAATCCTCTACGTCGGCGGTGGCGTGCTGAAGGCCCGTGCGGCCGAGGCCGTGCGCGAGCTGGCCGAGCTGACCAACATCCACGTGGTCACCACGCTGATGGCTCGCGGTGCGTTCCCCGACAATCACGAATTGTGCCTCGTTATGCCGGGCATGCACGGCAACGCGACCGCGATCAACGTGATGCA
>JANOET010000304.1:0-8227 GCA_031413415.1 Acidimicrobiaceae bacterium | reverse complement strand
TGGAACGACGGGCGCGGCTGCCGATGGGACAGCAGGAGGTGTTCGCCTCCGCCGTCGGTGGCGTGCGGCTCACCGAGCCGGGCGCCGACCTGGCGCTGTGCCTTGCGCTGGTCAGCGCGCTCGCCCACCACCCGCTGCCTCCCGACCTGGTGGGGTTCGGTGAGGTCGGCCTGGCCGGCGAACTCCGCCCGGTCGCTCATGCGCCTCGCCGACTCGCCGAAGCGGCACGCATGGGCTTCACCAAGGCCATCGTGCCGTCGAACTCGCCCGCCGAAGCCGACGGCATCACCGTCGTCCGGGTCGGCACCGTCACCGAGGCGCTCGCCGCCGCTGGCCTCGCCGACCGACCGAGGCTCGCCTCGGTGTGAGGCGGTCCGACCTCGGGCTCGCCCGAGCACGGTCGGTCGCCCACCTCCTACACTTGGCGCACGATGCCGGCTCACCCCACTTCCACGAACGCGTTGCACGAGGCGCTCGCCCAAGTGGCGCCCGGCACGCCGCTGCGCGACGGTATCGACCGCACCGTGCGGGCGAAGATGGGGGCATTGGTCGTGGTGGGCGACGGTCCGAAGGTCCTGGCCATCTGCTCGGGCGGGTTCCTCCTCGACGCCGAGTTCACCCCGCAACGCCTCAGCGAACTGGCCAAGATGGACGGCGCGATCATCCTCAGCGCCGACGCCACACGCATCGCTCGGGCCAACGTGCACCTCGTGCCCGATCCGTCGGTGCGCACGTCCGAGACCGGCACCCGTCACCGCACCGCCGAGCGTGTCGCCGTGTCGCTCGGCGTGCCGGTGGTCAGCGTCAGCGAAGAGATGAGCGTCATCAACGTGTACGCCGGCGGCATGAAGCGGCAACTGCAGGACATCGGCCGGTTGCTCGACCGGGCGAACCAGGCGCTGCAGACGCTCGAGCGCTACAAGACCAAGCTCGACGACACCACCAGCGCGCTCACGGCCCTCGAGATCGAAGACGTCGTCACCGTCCACGACGTCGCAGCCGTCATGCAGCGCGGCGAGATGGTCCGTCAGATCGCCGCCGAGATCGAGACGATGATCGTCGAACTCGGCGTCGACGCCCGGTTGCTGCGCCTGCAGCTCGACGAGGTCTTCACGTCGCTCGACGGCGAGCTCGAACTGGTGATGGCCGACTACCCCGAACTCGCGGCCGATCACACGAACATCGCCGATGGCGACGCCGCTGCATCACCCAAGGGCCTGCGGCTGCTTGCTCGTGTGCCCCGGCTGAGCGACGACGAGACCCGCGCCATCGCCGATCACTTCGGTGAGCTGGCCAAGCTGATGCGGGCGACGGCCGACGACCTCGCCGCGGTCCCTGGCATCAGCCGCAAGACCGCATCGGCCGTGAAGGACACGCTCGATCGGCTCACCGAGAGCACGATCCTCGACCAGTACATCTGAACCGGTCACCTGGCCGGCGACGACGCCGGAGCGGGACGACGTCAGGCCGGTCGCCAACGCACGGTGACGCCGGGTTGCGTGCCGTCGTGGGTGACCAGACCGTCGTCGATCAGCTTGATCATGTGGGCGAGCACGCTGCGCCCTGCAGCCTTGTAGAGCTTCTCGTTCACGCCGATGTACAGGCGGCGCACCATGTCGGGCACCAGCGTCACACCGTCGCGCACGGCCTGCAACACCTGCGCCTCGCGGTCCAGGCGATGGGCGACGAACGCGTCGATGAACGGCACCACGTCGGTGACCGGCGAGCCGTGCGTCGGCCACAGCGATGCAGGGTTCAGCGCCTGAACGAGCTCGAGTGACGCGAAGTAGTCGCGCATGTTGCCGTCGGGCGGGGCGATGACCGTGGTGCTCCAGCCCATGATGTGATCGCCGCTGAACAGCATCCGCTGCTCGGGCATCCAGAAGCAGGTGTGGTTGCTGGTGTGCCCCGGCGTGTGCAGCGCTTCCAGCGTCCAACCATCGCCGCTGGCCGCGACATCGCCGGTGACGACACACTGGTCGGGGGTGAACGCCAGGTCGAGCGCCTCCTCCACCTTCGCCTCACCACCCTCGCCAGGTTCGTCGGCCGTGTTCTCCGCTTCGTCGTCGGCGTCATCGGGTTCGTCGTCGTCGGGTTCGTCGTCGGGTTCGTCGTCGTCCAGCCAGTCGGGGTCGACCACGTGCGGGCCGAACGCGATCGTCGGCGCACCGGTCAGCTCGCGCAGCCACGCAGCCGAGGGCGAGTGGTCGCTGTGGCAGTGGGTGACCAGGATGGCCCGAACCCGCTCGCCCGCGAGGGCGGCGGCCAGGGCCTGCTGGTGGGCCGGCAACGCGGGACCGGGGTCGATGACCGCCACATCGCCCATGCCGACGAGGTACGTGCCCGTGCCGTGATAGGTGAACTTCGACGGGTTCCGAGCGACGACGCGCCGCACGTTCGGCGCCACCTGCACGACCGTGCCGTACAGCGGGTCGTCGAGCGTGACGAACGGGACGGCGGTCACGGCGCGACACACCGGACGACGCCGACCTGGCGGCCATGACCCATGATCTTCTCCTCCACGAGCGGGGCCACCGCTGTGATGTCGACGCCCATCCGTGCGAGTGCGGCGACCATCACGGGTGGACGGGCCCGGTTGGCGCCGTCGGCGATCTTCAGCGCGATGGCTCGACCGTCGGGCAACGCTGCGGCGAACACGCCGTCAGCGCCGTCCTTGGCCATCAGGCCGGAGACTTCGCGCATGAACGTGGTGACGTCGCGACGTTCGCCGCCGACCATCACCGGATGCTCGGTCATCGCCGCGAACACGGCGTCGCCTGCAGTTCCCGCGTCGCCGTTGGCGATGGCGCGAAATGCACGGGCAAGCCCAACGAGCGACGTGGCGTGCGTCGGCGCGCCGCAGCCATCGACGCCGATGTGGGCGTGGGTCTCGTCGCAGAGTTCGTCGACCACCGCCGTGATGGCCTGCTGGACCGGATGTGCCTGATCGAGGTACGTCGCGTCGTGCGGCCAGCCGTTGCACACGCAGGTGGCGAGCATGCCGGCGTGCTTGCCGCTGCAGTTCATCTGCAGTGGGGTACGCCCACCGCCAGCGCGCAACACGTCGTGCGCCGATGACACGTCGAGCGGCAACGACGCGACATTGCCGAGGTCGGCGGCGGTCAGCCCGGCCGAAGCAAGGATGCGCTCTGCAGCAGCACGATGCATCGGCGTGCCGTCGTGGCTGGCGCAGACCAGCGCGAGCAGCTCGGACGGAAGCCGCAAACCGGCGCGCACCATCGCCACCGCCTGCATCGGCTTCAACGACGAGCGCGGGTAGACCACCACCTTCGGGTCACCCCACGCGAACTCGACAGTGCCGTCGGGTGCCAGGCCGACGACCGCACCGAAGTGCACCGACTCGTCGAGGTCGCTGCGCGACGCGATGGCCAGCGGGACGAACGCGTCAGCCGTCGCCATCGGTGCTCGAGGTGGGGTGCTTCTGACGCGCTGCGCGTCGTTCCGCTCGCCCGCGACGCGGGGTGATCACCACCAGGTCGCTGTCGATCAGATCGTGACGCTCACCACGATCGGACAACAGCGCCTGGGCCATCGCCGCACCGGGAATGGCCAGCACGGCACCCACGGGCCCGAGCAACGCGGCGCCCGCGAGGGCCGCCCCGAAGGCGACCGCCGGGTGCAGATCCATCGTGCGCGCCGTGATGCGCGGTACGAGCAGGTAGTTCTCGATCTGCTGATAGATGACCACGAACACCAGCACGGCCACCCCCTTGCCGGGCGACTCGATGAAGGCGATCAGCACCGGCAACGCCCCGGCAAGGTACGTGCCGACCACCGGCAGGAACTGGCTGACGATGCCCACCCAGATGGCGAGCGCGATCGGCGCCTTGATGCCGAGCGCCTGCAGCACCACCCAGTGACTGAACGCCGACAGACCCGCCAGCAGCGCACGCGAGTACAGGTAGCCGCCGGTCTTCTCGACGGCGATGTCCCAGGTGTCGAGCACCTGCTTCTGGCGCTCGGGCGTCAGCCGGCTGCACACCGCACGACGCAGCTTGGGCCCGTCGGCCACGAGATAGAACGTGAACAGCGCGACCGACAGCACCTGCAGCAGCACGCCGAGCGCGGCGACCGAGATGTCGAGCACGCGTCCGCTCTGGTTGCGGATGAAGCGCTGCACCGACCCGTTCGGATCGTTGATCTCGGCGATCACCGACGACGCGTCGATGTGCGTGCCGAAGTTGTCGTTCATGAAGTTCACGAACCGGGTGACGTACTCCTCCGAGTTCTGCAACACGTCGGCGATCTGCTGACCGACGAGCGCGGCGATCGCCACGACGAAGATGATGAAGGCCAGCATGACGCCCAGCAGGATGACCGCCGTGGCCGCGCCGCGACGCCAGCCGCGACGGTTGGCGAGGTGGTTCACGCCGGGCTCGATGGCGAGGGCGAGGAACATCGACACCAGCAGCAGGAGCAGCAAGCCGTAGAGCCGATCGATGAACGTGTCGACCCGAACCGCGACCAGCCAGCCGACCCAGAACAGCACGATCGCCTTCCACGCCCATCGGGGCATGCGCGCTCGGGACACCGCATCGGGTTCGGACATCACGATGAGCGTAGTGACCGATCAGCGATGCGCGAGGTACCCCTGCAGCATCGGCGCGAGGTCGCCCCGGTGGGCGACGTCGACGTCGGTCAGCCCCAGCCACCCTGCCATCGCCTGCAGCTCGGGCACCAGGTCGTGGGCGATCTCGTCGCGGGGCGCGCCCGGCTCGGCGTAGGCGCCCTGCACGCGCAGCACACCTTCCTTGCGGTCCGCCTTCATGTCCAGCCGGCCCACCAGGCTGTCGCCCCACAGCACGGGCAGCACGTAGTAGCCGAAGATCCGCTTGGGCGCAGGCGTGTAGATCTCGATGCGGTAGTGGAAGCCGAACAGCCGCTCGGTCCGGTCGCGGAACCAACAGACCGGGTCGAACGGGCTGAGCAGCGCACAGGCATCGACACGGCGGGGCAGCTTGGCATCGGGGTGCAGGAACGCCGGCTTGTCCCAGCCGTCGACCGTCACGCGCCGCAGTCGACCCTCCTCGACCAACTCTTCCAGCAACGGCTTGCACGGCTCGTTCTTCTGGCGGTGGTAGTCGGTGAGGTCGGTCATCGTGCCAACGCCGTGGTGGCGCGCGGCGAGCTCGAGCAGCTCCTTTCGCGACTCGCGCTCGGAGGGCGTGGGTCGGGCGAGCACCTCGGCCGGGAGCACTCGCTCGGTCAGGTCGTACAGCCGGGCGAAGTCCGACGGCCGCCGAGTGGCCGTGATCTCGCCCTTCCAGAACAGGTGCTCGAGCGCCACCTTGGCGTCGTCCCAGTCCCACCACTGCCCCTTCTTGCCGACCCGTTCGCTCAGGTCACCTGCGGCAAGTGGGCCGTCGGCAGCGATGCGCTCGAGCACGTGGTCGACGTAACCGGGTCGTCGTTGGCGAAGGTCCCAGTAGCTCGACCACTTGTGCTCCTTCTGCATCTGAAACCGGTGCAGGTGATGATGCGCCGTGGGCACGTGGCTGGCCTCGTGCACCCAGTACTCGAACAGCTCGCCTGCCGCCGTCGCATCGTGGATGAGCGACCGCGGGTGCGGGCCGAGGCGGGCGAACAACGGCAACTCCTGGCTACGCACCAGGACGTTGACGGAGTCGATCTGGATGACGCCGATCCGGTCGAGCACGCGCCGCAGGTGGCGGCGATCGACGCGGCCGGTCGGCCGGGGGTCGGCGAAGCCTTGCGCGGCGAGTGCGACGCGCCGCGCCTGGTCGAGCGAGAGTCGCTCGGAAGCCATGAAGGTGTCAGTCGGCGACGGCGATGGTGACCGAGTTGATGACCACATCGGTCTTCGGGCGGTCGGCGCGGTCCGTGTCGACCTGCTGCATCGCTTCCACGATCTCGAGGCCCTTCACGACCTGCCCGAAGTGGTTGTACTGCGGGGGCAGGTTGGCGCCGCTGGGACCGCTGATGAGGAAGAACTGGCTGCCGTTGGTGTCGGGTCCGGCGTTGGCCATGGCCAGCGAACCGATCTGGTAGCGCTGCTTCACCGGCTCGTCGGGGAAGCGGTAGCCGGGGCCGCCGCGGCCGGTGCCGGTGGGGTCGCCGCCCTGGCAGACGAAGCCGTTGATGATGCGGTGGAAGATGATGCCGTCGTAGTAGTGGTAGCCCGCGAGGAACACGAAGTTGTTGACCGTGATGGGCGCGTTCACCGCGTCGAGCGCGATGACGAGCTCACCCATGCTGGTGCTCATCGTGGCGGTGTACCGCTTCGAGGCGTCGATGCCGAACTCGGGCGTGTCGTTGAACTGCTGGGTCTTCGGAGCGGACCCGTCGAGGGCCGGAAAGGGGAAAGCCATGCCCGCAATCTACCTGCCGGGTTTCTGGGGCTGATCCGTCTCAACAACGCTTCTGGGGCGATTTGGTCTCGGAAGCCGAGACGAAATCGCCCCAGAACAGCCGTCGTTGCGCAATTCTGCCGATTGCGCTCCGTCGCCGTGACCAGTGAGGGCGTGCAACTGCTCGTCGTCGACTCCTTCGCCAGCCGCCACCACGGCTTGATCTCGCGGCCAGCCGCCGAGCGGCTCGGTGTCAGTCGAGCAGCCTGGTATCGGGCAATCGATTCGGAACAGATCGAACAGCTCTACCCGAACGTCGCCCGCGTGCACGGCTCACCGTCGACGTTCGAGCAACGCGCGCTGGCCGCCGTCTGGGCGACCGGTCCCGATGCGATGACGTCGCACCGAACCTCCGCGTCCCTGTGGAGCGTTGAACGTCCCGACGATGACCCGCTCGACGTGATGATCGCCTCACGTCGTCGACACTCGCTACCCCAGGGCGTGATCATCCACCGACCGCGTGACCTGCTCGACCTTCGACCGGTGATCCGCCGCGGGGTGCCAACGACGAACCCGATGCGGATGTTGCTCGACCTCGGCGCAGTGGATCCGGAGGCGGTCTTCGACGCCATGATCACCGTGCTGTCGACGAAGGCGGTGTCGCCGTCGGCCCTGAGGTCGGCGCTCGTTCGGCACTCGCGCCGAGGCCGCCGCGGTACGACGGCATTCCGACAAGCCCTCGAGCGCTGGCTCGGCGAAGAGCTTCCACCCGACAGCAGCCTGGAGGGAGTGATGAGCGACCTCATCCGCGAACACGACCTCCCACCGATGCAGTTCCACGCCCGGATCGCCGGTTACGAGGTCGACTTCCTGGTGCGAGGAACGAACATCATCGTGGAGTGCGACGGCTGGGCCACCCACGGCCTCGACCGTGAGCAGTTCGAGTTCGACCGCATTCGCGATGCCGACCTCGTCGCCGCCGGCTTCGTCACGGCCCACGTGACGTGGCGGCAGTTGACGACGCAGCCAGCCAAGGCGGCGGAGCGCATCAAGCGAGTCATCGCCACATGGTCGCCCGACGGACGCGGCCTTTGACCTGGGGCTGTTTCGTCCCGGCTTCCGAAACGAAACAGCCCCAGAAGCCGACTTGAGACGAATCAGCCCCAGAAACCAACCAGAAACCCCTGCGGGTCAGTTGCGGGCGTTGTAGTCGCTGATCAGGGAGTTGGACTGGCTTGCCGCGTCGTCGAGCACGGTCTTCGGGTCGCTGCCGTTGAAGACGGCTGCCACTGCGTTGGCGAGCACGCTGCGGATCTCGCGCAGCGGGCCAACGACGGGGCCGGCCGAGGTGGGCACGTCGGGCGTGTCGAGCAGCTGTTGGTACGCCACGCTGAATCGCGGGTCGGTGGCCAGGGTGGTCTTGTACGGATCGAGCTCGAGCGCATCGGTGCGGTTCGGCACGTAACCGGTGGCCGCAGCCCACTGGCTCTGCTGCTGTGCCGCCGTCAGGAAGGTCAGGAAGTCCCACGCTGCAGCGGTGCGGACGTCGTCACCCGTGTCGACCACCCACAACGCCGCACCACCGATGAGCATGCCCGGGGCTCCGTCGGGACCGGGCATCGGGCCGACGCCCACGTCGTCGGCGCCGATGTTCGGGAATTGTCCGGTGCCGAGCACCTGCAACACCGGGCCGAGGGAAGCGGAAGTGTTGATCGTCATGCCCGCCGGCTCCTTCTGGTCGGCCAGCTTGAGCAGGTTGTCGTACCCGCTCTGACTGTTGTCGCCCACGTCGACGGCCAGGCCGTCGGTCAACATTCCCTGCAGGAACGTGAGCAGGTCGACACCGGTCTGATTGTTGTAGAGCACCTTCGTGGCGCGGTTCGTGCGGCCGTTGTCGC
>JANOET010000303.1:0-14541 GCA_031413415.1 Acidimicrobiaceae bacterium | reverse complement strand
CCGTCGTCGACCGCGACGACCACCACATGTATCAGCCCGGCCTGTTGTTCGTGCCGTTCGGCCTGGCCCAGCACAGCGAGATCGTTCGCAGTCGTCATGCACAACTCAAGGACGGCATCGAGTTCGTCGAGTCGGACATCGACCGGGTCGATCATGCCAACGACACCGTGCACCTCGCGAACGGGCGTGAACTCCCCTACGACGTGCTCGTCATCGCGACCGGCGCCCAGCTGGCGTTCGACGAGACCGAAGGGCTCACGGGTCCCGGGTGGAACGAGAAGGTGTTCACCTTCTACGACATCAGCGGCGCCACCGGTCTCGAGACGGCGCTGGCCGAGTTCCCCGGCGGCACCCTGGTGGTCAACGTCGTCGACATGCCCATCAAGTGCCCGGTCGCCCCGCTCGAGTTCTGCTTCCTCGCCGACTGGTACTTCACCGAGCGCGGCATTCGCGACAAGGTCGATCTGGTGTACGCCACACCGCTCGACGGCGCCTTCACCAAGCCCGTTGCGTCGGCCACGCTGTCCGCCCTGCTCGAGGAGAAGGGCATCCGCCTCGTCACCGAGTTCAACACGGGTGAGGTGATCTGCGACGACGCCGGGAACCGGTTGGTCGGCTACGACGGCCGCGAGGTGCCATTCGACCTGGCAGTGGTCATCCCGATGCACAGCGGCGCCGACTACGTCGGTCGCAGCGAGGGCCTCGGCGACGACCTCGGCTTCGTCCCCACCGACAAGGCCACGTTGCAGACGCTCGCCAAGCCGAACATCTTCGCCATCGGCGACGCCACCAACGTGCCAGCCTCGAAGGCCGGGTCGGTGACCCACTTCGAGGGCGAGGTGCTGGTCGAGAACATCATCCGCTTCGTCGAGGGTCGCGAACTCGACAGCACGTTCGACGGCCATGCGAACTGCTTCATCGAGACCGGCTTCGGCAAGGCCTTGTTGATCGACTTCAACTACGAGACAGAGCCCGTCACCGGACACTTCCCGGCCGCCGTCGGCATGCCGCTGCTCAAGGAGAGCCGCATGAACCACCTCGGCAAGCTGATGTTCCAGTGGGTCTACTGGCACGCCCTGCTCCAGGGCCGCGACATCCCCGGCATCGGCGCCGACATGCCGAAGGCCGGCAAAAACATCCCGAACAAGAAGGAAGAGGTATCCGCATGACTACCGCCACGTACGCCGGCGTCCCGGTCGAGGTGAACGACGAGGGATTCTTCGTCGACCCGAACCAGTGGACCCGCGACATCGCCATCGAGTTGGCCAAGGCCGACGGACTCGACGAGTTGACCGACCAGCACTGGACCGTGCTCGAGTTCATGCGCAAGGAGTACTTCGAGAAGGGCACCGGTCCGACGGTGCGGGTGCTCGGCAAGACCTCGGGTGTGAGCGTCAAGGACCTCTACCTGCTGTTCCCGAAGGGTCCGGCGAAGATGGCTGCCCGCATCGCGGGAATCCCGAAGCCGAAGGGATGCATCTGACATGGACGCCAACACCACCGCAGGCAACACCACACCCGAAAAGATCACCAAGGTCAGCATCATCGTGTCCAAGGGCTCGCTCGAGGGCATCTACCCGGCGCTGATCATGGCCAACGGCGCACGAGCCGAAGGCATGGAGGCCAACCTGTTCTTCACGTTCTTCGGCCTCGACGCCGTGAACAAGAAGCGCATCGAGCACATCAAGGTCGCCACGGTCGGCAACCCGGCGATGCACATCCCGACACTCATCGGCGGCCTGCCCGGCATGAGCGGCCTGGCGACGCACATGATGTCCAAGACGATGGACAAGCTCGACATCCCGCCGATTCCGGAGTTCATCGAGATGATCGGCGACACCGGTTGCGGGATGTACGCCTGTAAGGCATCGGTCGACATGTTCAATCTGACCAAGGACGACTTCGTCGAACAGATCCAGGACATCATCACGGTCGGCGACTTCTACGACATGGCCGCGGGCGGCCAGATCATCTTCACCTAAGTTCGCGGGGCGCGACCAGCAATCGGGTGCCGGTTGCGCCCCGCCCCTCCCCCTGGGTCGGTGTCGCCGACGGCTACCCCTTGATCACGGTGTAGTTCACGAACAGGGTGCTCAGCAGGCGGCCGTCGGTGCGGCTCTTCAGTTCCACCTTGACGGTGTGGGTCCCGACGCAGGTCGCCGGGTCGACAACGGGTGTCGGGGTGATGCTCGTCGAGCCGCTGAAGCCCAGGCTCGAACCAGAGCTGACGTACGTGTTGAGCATCAGTCGATAGTTGGTGGTGCAGGTCACCGTCGGGCTGTTGAAGCCGCCGGACACCGGGCGTGCCGGCTCGCTGAAGTCCACCCAGTAGCGCTGAATGTAGGTCGAGCAGTTCTTCAGGCCGCCCTTGAACGACAGCGATCCGGCGACGTAGCCGGTGCTCGTTCGGGTCAGGGTGACCGTCGGTGTGGCACTCGCCGAGGTGAGGGTGCCGCACGGTCCGGCGACCGTGCCACCGGACCCGCCTGCGGAACCCGTGGCAGCGGGGACGACGGCAAAGAAGGAGAGAGCAACGGCTGTTGCCGCTGCGAAGCGCTTGAGGTTCATGGCGGTGGCCACCTTTTCGGGACAGGTGTTTCGATTGGGACCGCTCCCGCCAGGAGTTACCTCACTCGCCGTTGTACCATCGACAGACTGGCCGTGGACGTCGAACGCCCGCTTCTTTCCCAGATCTTCGACGTCCCTGGGATGAACTGAATTCGGGCCACACGCTGGGCGTTCACAGCTCGCCCGCGGTGAGAAAAGGGTGTACGACCGAGGGCGTACGCCTCGCCGTCGATGGCGACGTGCACGTCGCGAACCGTGTGACCGAGGGCGTCAGAGGGTGTTGGTGATGGCGCCGGTCTCGGCGCCCTGCACGAGCTTGGCGTACTTGCCCAGCACGCCGGTGGTGTAGCGAGGCGGGTTGGGCGACCACGAGGCACGCCGCCTTGCGATCTCGCCGTCGTCGACGAGCAGGTCGAGGCTGAGTTCGTGCACGTCGATACGGATCTGGTCGCCGTCACGCACGAAGGCGATGGGACCACCATCGACCGCCTCGGGGGCGACGTGGCCGATGCAGAACCCCCACGTGCCACCACTGAAACGGCCGTCCGTGATCAGCGCGCAGTCCGCGCCACGGCCGACACCCTTCAACGCTCCCGTGATGGCGAGCATTTCGCGCATGCCGGGCCCACCCTTGGGACCCTCGTAGCGGATGACGAGCACGGTGCCCGGCCGGATGGAGCCCTCCATGATCGCCGCCATCGCACCGTCCTCACCGTCGAACACGCGAGCCGTGCCGGTGAACTCTTTCTGCTCCTGCGTCAGTCCGGCCACCTTCACGACCGCACCCTTCGGTGCGAGCGAACCGGTGAGGATGACGATGCCACCCTCGCTGTGGATGGGCTTGTCCAACGGGTGCACCACCACACCATCGGGTGCCGGCGGGTCGATGTCGGCAAGGTTCTCGGCCATCGTCTTGCCGGTGACCGTGAGGCAGTCACCGTGCAACAGGCCGGCCTCGAGCAGCATCTTCAGCACCACCGGCACACCGCCGACCCGGTCGAGGTCGCTCATGTGGAACTGGCCCCCGGGCTTCATGTCGGCGATGTGCGGCACCTTCGCGGCAATGCGGTTGAAGTCCTCGAGTTCGAGGTCCACGCCGGCCTCATTGGCGATGGCCAGCAAGTGCAGCACTGCGTTGGTGCTACCGCCGAGGGCGGAGGTGATGGCGATGGCGTTCTCGAACGCCTTCTTGGTCATGATCATCCGTGGCGTGATGCCCAAGCGGAGCATGTTCACGACCGCCTCGCCGGCCATGTAAGCATCGCTCTCGCGACGACCGTCGATGGCGGGAGGCGATGCGGTGCCGGGCAGCGACAGGCCGATGGCCTCGGCGATGGAGCTCATCGTGTTGGCGGTGAACATGCCGCCGCAGGCGCCCTCGCCGGGGCACGCCTTCTCTTCGATGGCCAACAGTTCGGCGTCGTCGATGATGCCGGCTGCGTGAGCACCGACGGCCTCGAACACGCTGGTGATGTCGAGCGCCTTGCCGTTGTGGTGACCCGGCATGATGCTCCCGTTGTAGACGAACACGCTGGGCAGGTCGAGGCGGGCGGCCGCCATGAGCATGGCCGGGATGCTCTTGTCGCATCCGGCAAGACCGACGAAGCCGTCGAGTCGCTCACCGTGCATGACCGTCTCGACCGAGTCCGTGATGACCTCCCGGCTGACCAGCGAGGCACGCATGCCCTCGTGCCCCATGCTGATGCCGTCGCTCACCGTTATGGTGCCGAACTCCATGGGGAAGCCACCCGCAGCGCGCACGCCGGCCTTGGTGTGCTCGGCCAGCTTGCGCAACGTCATGTTGCACGGGGTGACCTCGTTCCACGCGTTCGCGATGCCCACTTGGGGCTTCACCCAGTCGGCATCGGTCATGCCGATGGCGCGGAGCATGGCCCGCGCCGGAGCCCTCTTCGGCCCGTCGGTGACCTCACGACTGCGTGGCTTCACATCGACGGGCGTGACTGCATCCTCGGTCATGGCGTGCAACCTACAACCCTGTCCAGGACGTGAACCAGTGAGCGAACGGCCGAAGGAGTAGCTTGGCGAACGTGGAACGAGAACGGGGCTCGTCTCGGGTCGGACGGTTCGGCCCACGATCGTTGAGTTTCCGTGTGCTGCTCGTGGTCCTGGTGCCGATGATCGCGCTCCAGTTCCTCACGTTCCGCGACGCTCGCGACGAGCGCCGCAAGTCGAACTCGGCCACGCTCGTCGGTGAACGGCTCGATGTGCTGCACCACACGGCCAACCTCATCGTGCCGATGACCGTCGAGCTGACCGTCGAGACCGGCATCGCGCAAGGCGAGAAGATGAACGTGCAACGTGAGGCCATCGACACCATGGCAGCGCCGATCATTCCGAGCTTCCTGGAGTTGCGGGCCGACGCCGTCGCCACCCTCGACCAGGAGCTGGCCATCCTCGACGATGCAGGGGTCGACGTGACGACGGCGCGCGACCTGTTGGCGCCGCTGCGCGCCCAGTTCGACAGCGGCGACGAACTCGACTCCGGGCTCATCGAGGGATCCCGAGAGAAGCTCCGCGATGAGATCATCCGACTCAACCGACTCGCCGCCAGCAATCTGCGCGAAGCGGCCCCGACCGCCGACCTGTTGAGCATCGGGGCAGAGAGCGAGCAACTGGTCGCCGTTCTGCAGTACGCGTCCGATGGCCTGTGGCACACGATGATGGCCAGCGTCAGCGGCACCCCGCAGAACGATGTCATCGAAATGGTCGACTCCGAGGGCGCGCTCACGGCATCGCTCGACCGGTTCGAACAGGTGCTGCCCGACGATCGGCGCGCCGATCTGGTGTCACTGCGCGAGAACGATGCATTCACCACACTGGCGGCCGCACGCGAACGGTTCATTGCCACCGTCGTCGCCGCCGCCGAGAACGATCCGACCAAGGTGGTCACCGATCCCCAGGAAGTCGAACTGGTCGTCGGCACCGTCGGCGTCGCAATGCAACGCCTCGATGCAATCCAGCTGTTCGGTCACGACTTCTTCGCCGACGAGATGGTCATCGCCAACGAGATTCGCGACGACTCGAACCGCGCACGCTGGTTCGCCGTCGGCCTCATGGCGCTCAGTGCCGTGGTCAGCCTCGTTCTGCTGGTGCTGCTCATGCGCTCGATCCTGCGACCGCTGTCACGGCTGGTACGCCAGTCGCAGACGGTGCGGAAGGGCGACCTCAGTGTCGAGCCGGTGAAGCCTTCGGGGCCCACCGATCTGCGTGTCGTCACCCGCGCCTTCAACGACATGGTCAGCACCCTGCAGTCCTACGAGTCGCAGCTCGATCGGCTCGCTCGCGGCGAGACCAAACTGGAACAGCCGTTGCCGGGACCGCTCGGCGACACCGTGCGCCGCTCGGTGAGCCAACTCGCCAACGTCACCGCCCAGCTGCACGCCTCGGAGGCTGCAGCCAACCTGCAGGCCCGAACCGACTCGCTGACCGGACTCGCGAACCGGACGGCTGCGCTCGAACGGCTCGCCATCGTCGCCATGCAGGCCCGCCAGGACGAGCAACCCGGTGCCATCATCTTCCTCGACCTCGACGGCTTCAAGAGCGTCAACGACACGCAGGGTCACGCTGAAGGCGACCGCATCCTGGTCGAGATCGCCGATCGCGTCCGCGACCTGTGCCCGGCCGACATGGTCGCCCGCATCGGCGGCGACGAGTTCCTCGTGCTGGTCGGCCGCGCCCACTCGCTCGATGCCATCACGCGCAAGGCCCACGATCTGATCGCCGTCATCTCCCAGCCCGTCACGGGCAGCAGCGGGCACCTGTTCACCCTGTCGGCCAGCGCGGGCGTGGCGCTCATCGACGGCCATCGCGACCCATTGTCCTGCATCGCACAGGCCGACACGGCGGTGTACCACGCCAAGGAACGCGGCCGTGGCCGGGTCGAGGCCTACGACGCCCGGCTCGCGCACGTGATCGAGGAGCGTGCCGAGATCGCGCTGACCATGCGCCATGGCCTCGCCGAGCGACAGTTCTCGTTGCGGTTGCAACCCATCATCGACGTCGCCACCTCGCATCCCATCGGAGCCGAGGTCCTGCTGCGATGGAACCGCCCCGGCCTCGAAGAGATCGGACCCGCCGACTTCATCCCCATCGCCGAACAGACGGGTGTCATCGTCGACCTCGAGACCTGGGTGCTCGAGCAGGCGGTCGGCATTCTCCGCGACTGGCGCATCGACCCCGTCACGGCGGGCCTGCGACTCGCGGTCAACGTGTCGGGTCGGCACATCGTCGAGGGCAACCTCGCCCCATTGCTCGACGAGTTGTGCACACGAGCGCAGGTCGATCCCGGGCTGCTCGACATCGAGATCACCGAGACGCACCTGATGAGCGACGTGTATCGCAGCATCGTCGTGGTCGACGAGTTGCGCGCCCAGGGCATGAACGTCGCCATCGACGACTTCGGCACCGGGTACTCGTCGATGAGCTATCTGCACCGACTGACGGTCGACGCACTGAAGATCGATCAGGTCTTCGTGTCCGGCATGGTCGACGATCACCTCGACCGAACGATCGTCGAACTGCTCCTTCGACTCGGCGACTCGCTCGGCCTCAAGGTCATCGCCGAAGGGGTCGACTCCGAGCAGAAGCTCACCCTGTTGCGTCAGCTCGGCTGCCCCTGGGCGCAGGGGTTCCACATCGCCCGACCGATGTCGATCGACGACGCCACCCGTTGGCTGAAGCGCCAGCAGGCCCTCGCCGCCTCCATGACCTGACGTCGGGCGACGACCTAGTGTCGTCGACATGAGCGCTTACGATCCCGCCCGCGTCGTCGCCGACCTCCGCGAACTCGCCAATCGAACGGGGGGCCCCGAGGGCAGCCGTCGGCTGGCCTGGACGCCCGAGTGGTTGCAGGCCCGCGCGTTCTTCCGCGAATCGCTCGCCACGTTGCCGGTCGAGGTGGAGGAGGACGAAGCCGGCAACCTGTGGGCCACCCTGCCGGGCGAACGACCCGAGACGCTGGTCGTCGGGTCGCACCTCGACAGCGTGCCCAAGGGGGGCTGGCTCGACGGTGCGCTCGGTGTGATGTCGGGTCTCGAGCTCATCCGCGCACTGGCCGCCGAGGGCACGCCGCCCATCACGGTGTCGGTCGTCGACTGGGCCGACGAAGAAGGAGCGCGGTTCAGCCGCAGCCTGTTCGGCTCGGCCGCATGCATGGGCACGCTCGACATCGAGGTGCTGCGTGGCCTCGCCGACAAGGAGGGAGGCAAGCTGCCCGAGGTCCTGGCCGAGCACGGTGTCGACATCGAGAACCTCGACGGCGCGCGCACCCGGATGGCCCATGTGAAGGCGTATGTCGAGGTGCACATCGAACAGGGCCCCATCCTCGAGGAGAAGGGCCTGGGGATCGCCACGGTCACCGGCACGAAGGGCATCGAGCGCGAGCGGCTCGTCTTCCGCGGCCAGGCGGCCCACGCGGGCACCATGCCCATGGCCATGCGCCGCGACAGCTTCCGTGCCGCCGCCCGCTTCGCGCTGGCGATCGCCGAGATCGGCGAGCGCCACGACGGGGTCACCACCGTGGGTCAGGCGCAGTGCTGGCCGGGCGTGGTCACCGCAGTCGCGGGCGAGACACGCATCACCATGGACATGCGCCACATCGATGCCGACGAACTGCAGGCGATGTTCGACGAGGCACACCAGGCTGCCGCGGCTGCAGCCGAGGCCGAGGGCTGCACGATCGAGTGGGAGCACATCTTCCGCATCCCGCCCATGCCGTTCCACCCGAAGCTCATCGACGCCGCCCGCGACGCCGTTCGCGCCGTCGAGGGTCACCAGTTCGAGTTGCCCAGCGGCGCGTTGCACGATGCGAGCGAGATGGCCCGCGAGGTGCCGACGGTGATGATCTTCAGCAGCTCGATCGCCGGCCTCAGCCACACCAAGGAAGAGGACACGCCCGACGAGCATCTGCAGATGGCTGCGGACGCGTTCGACCGAACGTGCCGTCGCGCCATCGAGTTGGTCGCCAGCGGCGAGCTGTAGTTCAGGACTTCTTCCGGTTGAGCAGGGCAGTGACGATCTTGCCGTCGGCCTTGCCCTGGGTGGCCTTCATGACCGCTCCGACGATGGCACCCATCGCCTTGCCGTCGCCCGAGCAGAACTTGGCCCAGGCGTCGGGCTGGTCGGCGATGGCCTGATCGACCACCGACTCGAGCGCGGAGGTGTCGAGTGTCTCGAAGCCTTTGGCTGCCGCGATGACCGACGCGTCGCCACCACCGTTCGCGATGATCTCGGCCAGGATGGCCTTCGCCTGGGTGGCCGTGATGGCGCCCGAGACCTCGAGCTTGGTCAGTCCGGCGATGTCGATCGCCGGAACCGTCGGGTCAGGACCGAGGTCGGCGAAGGCCTCCTTCACGTAGACCAGGGCGCGAGCCGAGTCGCCGCCGAGGTGGCCCACGGCGAGCACGTAGTGGTCCTGGCCGCGTTCGACGACACTCATCACGGCTTCGCTGTCGGCGCCCTGACCGGTGGTGACGGCGAGGTGGTCGCGGCGCGCTGCCGGCAGGGGCGGCATCGACGCGTGCACCCGCTGGATCCACTCGTGCGACGGCGCCACGGGTACCAGGTCGGGCTCGAGGAAGTAGCGGTAGTCGTCGGCGTCCTCCTTGACACGGAGGGTGTGGGTGCGGCCGTCGGTCTCGTCCCAGTGACGCGTCTCCTGGCGCACCTTGTCGCCGCTCTCGAGCAGGTCGATCTGCCGGCGCGCCTCGTACTCGATGGCCCGCCCCATGGACCGGACGCTGTTCACGTTCTTGATCTCGCAGCGCGTGCCGAGCGGTTCGCCCGGCTTGCGCACGCTCACGTTGGCGTCGACGCGCAGCGAACCCTCTTCCATCTTCGCATCGCTCGCACCGATGGCGACCAGGATGGCGCGCAGTTCGTTGACGTACAGACGGGCTTCCTCCGCACTGCGGATGTCGGGGCGCCCGACGATCTCGACCAACGGCACGCCAGCGCGGTTGAGGTCGAGGAGCGAGTGGTCGGCGCCGTGCACTCGACCGCCGGTTCCGCCGACGTGCGTGCTCTTGCCGGCGTCCTCTTCCATGTGGGCGCGTTCGATGCCGATGCGGCGCCCGCCCGGCAGGTCGAGGTGACCGTCGATGTTCAGCGGCTGGTCGTACTGGCTCACCTGATACGCCTTGGGCATGTCGGGGTAGAAGTAGTTCTTGCGGTGGAACGTGCACGGCTGGATGGTGCAGTTCAACGCCAATCCGACGCGCATGGCCAACTCGACGGCGCGCTCGTTCAACACCGGCAGTGCGCCGGGCAGACCGAGTGTGACCGGGTCGATGTTCGTGTTCGGCTCGTCGCCGAACCGGTTGGGGCTCGCCGAGAACATCTTCGTCTCGGTGGCCAACTCGACATGGACCTCGAGGCCCACCACGAGCTCCCAGTCGCCGGGCAGTCCGTCGTAGGCGCTCATGCCGGGCTCCCTTGGAGGGCACTGGACTCGGTGATACTGCGTTCGAGGGCTGCGGCCACGCGGAACATCGTCGGCTCCTGCAGCGTGCCGGCGAGCACCTGCACACCCACCGGCAGACCGAACTGGCCGGTACCGTACGGGACGCTCATGGCCGGGTGGCCGGCCAGGTTGGTGGGGATGGTGTACGTGTCGCACAGGTACATCGCAAGGGGGTTGTCACCTTTGCTCCCGAACTGAAACGCAACGCTGGGCGACGCCGGAGTGAGCAGCACGTCGGCTTTCTGGTAGGCGCGATCGAAGTCGTCGTGGATGAGGCGGCGAACCTTCAACGCCTTGCCGTAGTAGGCGTCGTAGTAGCCAGCGCTCAGGGCGTAGGTACCGAGCATGATGCGTCGCTTCACCTCGTCGCCGAATCCGGCCTCGCGGGTGGCGCCGTACATCGCGTTGGTGTCGGCGGCCTCGACACGCAGGCCGTAGCGCACGCCGTCGTAGCGGGCCAGGTTGCTGCTCGCCTCGGCCGGGGCGATGAGGTAGTAGGCGGTGAGGCCGTAGCCGAAGGCCGGCACCTGCACGTCGACGATCGTCGCCCCCGCAGCACGCAGCGCGTCGAACGCCGCGTCGAGTCGTTCCTGCACGTCGGGATCGGCACCGGCCGGCAGGTCGGTGATGCGACCGATGCGCAGACCTTCCACACCGCCGCCGAGCGCCGCCACGAGCGACGGATGTTCCTGGGGGATGCTCGTGCTGTCGAGCGGATCGTGCCCGCCGATGACGTCGAGCACCAGCGCGGCGTCTTCCACCGACGTCGTGAACGGGCCGATCTGGTCGAGGCTGCTCGCGAAGGCGACGAGGCCGTAACGGCTGACGTAGCCGTACGTGGGCTTCACCCCGACCACGCCGCACAGCGACGCGGGCTGACGGATGGACCCACCCGTGTCGCTGCCCAGGGCGAAGTCGGCGAACCCCGCGGCCACGGAGGCCGCGCTGCCGCCGCTGCTGCCGCCCGGCACGCGAGACGTGTCGAGCGGGTTGCGGGTGGGGCCGAACGCCGAGTTCTCGGTGCTGCTGCCCATCGCGAACTCGTCGAGGTTGGTCTTGCCGACGGCGACGGCGCCGGTGGCGCGCAGCGTGGCCACCACCGTGCCGTCGTACGGCGGCTTCCAACCCTCGTGGATCTTCGACGAGCAGGTCGTCGGCACCCCGCGCGTGCACATGTTGTCCTTCAACGCAACGGTGACACCGGCCAGTGGTCCGGGATCGTCGCCGCGGGCGACGGCCGCATCGACCGCGGCCGCGGCGGCGCGGGCGTGGTCGACCATCACATGGTTGAACGCATGGATCTCGGGCTCACGCTCCGAGATGGTGGCCAGCTTCTGTTCGAGCAGGTCGGCGGCCATGATGGCGCCGGACTTCACGTCGCGGACGATCTGGGCGATTCCCATCACAGATCGAGCCCGATGATCGGCGGCACGCGGAACCGACCGTCCTCTGCGGCGGGCGCTGCGGCGAGCACTTCCTCGCGGTCGAGGCACGGCCGCACCACGTCGGGTCGGAGCACGTTCACCAGCGGGTACGGCTGGGTCATCGGTTCGACGGTGGCGAGGTCGAGCGCGTCGATGTCGGCGAAGTGCTCGAGCATGCCGTCCAGCTGGACGGTCATGCGGCCGAGTTCCTCGTCGGTGACATCGAGTCGCGCCAGCTTCGCCACCTTGGCTACAGCGGCAGCAGAGATGCGGTCGGACACGCCCAGCATCCTACGGCCGGGGGTGTTCGCCAGGAACTTCAGTTCGCGGGGTGTGCACCAGGAACTTTTATTCGCGTGGGTTCGGCGCGCAGATGGAGGAGGATGCCCGACTCGGGGTGCTGGCGCGGCAGCTGAATGCCGTGCGCGGCGAGTTGCGCGCCCGTCAGGACGAGGCCACTGGCCGGCCAACTCACCCGCGAGCCACCCACCGGCACCTGCTCGACGACGTATCGGCGGTTCGGGTCGAGGCCCGGCAGCCGCAGGGGCGGGGGCACGAGGCTCATGCCCGAGGTGAGCTGGACATGGGCGACGAGCGCCTGGCTGCGATCGGCTGCGTACACGCCGTAGGCGTGCGAAGCGGCCGTCTGGCCGTTGCGCACGGGATCGAATCGCACGGTGTCGCCCGAGTGCAGCAGCGGGCGGAACCGCTGGTGCAGGGCGATGACCTCGGCCAGTTGCTCACGCTCGCGGTCGTCGAGGGTGAGCACGTTCCACTCGACACCGAGGTGACCGAACAGCGCGGTCAGCGCTCGGAACGCCAACGAGTGCATGCGACCGGTGGTGTGAGAGCGGGTCGGCCCGATGTGCGCGCCCATCAGTTCGTTGGGGATGAGCATCGAGGCGCCCCACTGGATGGTCTGGCGCTCGAGCGCGTCGTTGCAGTCGCTGGTCCAGACGCGTTCGGTGCGGCGCAGGATCTCGAGGTCGATTCGCGCCCCGCCGCTCGAGCAGCTCTCGATCTCGATGCCGGGGTGACGCTCGCGTAGCTCGTCGAGCAGGCGGTACAGGGCGAGCGTCTGGGCATGGGTGCCCGCCTTGTCGTCGGCGCCGCTGCCCTGGGTGTGGTTGCGGTTCATGTCCCACTTCACGTACTGGATGTCGTGATCGCGGAACAGCGTGTCGAGCTGACCGAACACATGGGCGAACGCGTCGGGGTGAGCGAGGTTCAGCACCAACTGGTTGCGCGCCAGCACCGGCTCGTAACCGTCGGTGGTGAGCGCCCAGTCGGGGTGCTCGCGGTACAGGTCGCTGTCGGGGTTGACCATCTCGGGCTCGACCCAGATGCCGAACTCCATCCCCAGGCCGCGTACATGGTCGATGACCGGTGCCAGCCCGTCGGGGTACACCTCGGGCGACACCCACCAGTCGCCGAGACCGCTGGAGTCGTCGCGCCGCGAGCCGAACCAGCCGTCGTCGAGCACGAAACGCTCGATCCCCAACGCGGCGGCGGCCGTGGCGAGCGCCCTCAGCTTCTCGTTGTCGTGATCGAAGTAGACGGCCTCCCACGTGTTCAACAACACCGGCCGCGGCTTCGTCGGCGCCGCGGGTGAGCGGCGGATCCAGCGGTGGAAACCCCATGACGCGGGCGTCAGGCCGCATCCGTAGACACCCAGAACCGTCGGCGCCGCGTAGGTGTCACCCGGCTCGAGACACAGCTCGCCGGGGTGGATGAGCTCGCCTCCCTGGATGTAGCGGCGGCCGTCGGGCATGGCCTCGGCGTGCAACGTGTGGTTTCCGCTCCAGGCGACGTGCACACCCCAGACGTCGCCGCTCCACTCGCCGAAGCCGGGCGAACCGGCGTAGACGAGCGGGGGGTGGTCGTGGCTGGTACGGCCGGCGCGGTTCTCGGTGAGGAACACACCGCTCGCCCACTCGCGGCGAACCGGATGGAACTCTCGCGTCCACCGACCGTCGAACGTGAGCAGTTCGCTCGCGTGCGCGGGGAGCGGCAGCGTGGGATGCAACGCGTCGAGCAGGTAGCGCGTGTCGCCCGTGTTCGTCAGTGCGCAGTCGACAGCGAGCACGTCGCCCAGCGTGACGGTGACCACGAGCTGCAGTTGCGCCACGGTGTCGACGGACTCGACGCGCACCCCCGCCGCACCGGCGTCGGACACCGACTCGGACACGAACTCGCGGACCGAGGTGGTCGTGAACCGCGGCGCCCACTGGCGGCCACCGCGACGGTGTCCCTGCAGGCCCGGCCGCCCCTGGAAGCCGGAGCCGTGCTCGGGCACCACGCTGACCGGCGCCACGACGTCGAGCGAGCCCTGCTGCACCGAGAGGCGCAGCGCCTCGGTGATCGTGTCGAGATCGACCTCGCCGAGCGGCGCACCCCAGTAGACGACGGTGGGCGCGCCGGTGGACTCGTCGATCACGGCGTCGGCGTGTCGGCCGCGCAGATGGATCATGTGCAACTACCCCTTGTTGGCGCCCAGCGTCAGGCCGCTGATGAACTGCTTCTGCAGTGCAAGGTAAACGACCAACGTGGGGACGGCCACGATCATGGATGCCGCGGCGATGAGGTTGTCGTTCGAGAAGAACTGGCCGCCGAGGTTGGCGATCGACGATGTGATGGGCCGTTGGTCGCCTTGGTTGACGAGCACCACCGCCCAGAAGAAGTCGTTGTACAACCAGGTGAACTGCAGCGTCGCCAGCGCGGCGAGCACCGGCCGACACAACGGCATGATGATCTGGAAGAACTGACGCGAGGTGCTGGCACCGTCGACGAGCGCGGCCTCGCCGAGCTCCTTCGGGATGGTCTTCATGTAGTTGCTGAGCACGAACGTGCAGAAGCCGGTCTGAAACGCGACGTGCACGATGATCACCGAGATCTTCGTGCCGAGCAGCGAGCCCGTGTTGGTGTCGCTCAGCAGGTCGGGCCAGGGGGTGGCCTTGAACATCTGGAACAGCGGCTGGAACAACACCTGCGGTGGCAGCAGGTTCCCGGCCGTGAACAGCAACAGCAGGGCGATGTTGAACCGCCAGCTGTAGCGGCTGACGGCGAACG